>PHEL01000056.1 GCA_002842925.1 Alphaproteobacteria bacterium HGW-Alphaproteobacteria-14 | reverse complement strand
TGCTCCATCCAGTCCATCGTCGCCGCGCCATCGTGCACTTCGCCGATCTTGTAGGACTTGCCGGTGTAGAACAGAATCCGTTCAGTCGTGGTGGTCTTGCCTGCGTCAATATGCGCCATAATGCCGATATTGCGGTAGCGTTCGAGCGGATGGCTGCGTGCCATGATGCGTTCCTCAGGTTGGCTGGAGCGGGGCAGGCCAACAAGGCCGCGCGCGCTCCATATAGTTGCTTTTATGACAGCGGAAAGACCGACCGCCCCTTTTTCACGAGGAAGCGGTCAGGCGTTTCCCCTGCCCCGCGCGCTTACCAGCGGTAATGCGAGAAGGCGCGGTTGGCGTCAGCCATGCGGTGCGCGTCTTCGCGCTTTTTCACAGCATTGCCACGGTTGTTGGCGGCATCCATCAACTCACCCGACAGACGCGCTGCCATCGTGGTTTCCGGACGGCCGCGCGCCGCCGTGATCAGCCAACGGATCGCCAGCGCCTGCGCACTTCGACCTGCGGCTTCACATTGTTGAGCGCATCATGGAACAGCTGGATCGGATCGGCCTTGGACTTTTCCTCCACCGTGGCGAGCGCGCCATAAACGATCTTTTCTGCAACAGCCTTTTTACCGTCGAGCATGAGGTTGTTCATGAACTTCGACAGAATCTGATCACCATACTGGGGATCGGGCAGGATGACCCGCTTTTCGGGACGACGACGACGTGACATATTTTTAATTCCTTCGGAATGCGCCCCGACCTCCGTCGGTGCTTGCGGCTCCGGCCCGCTCGCTTTTCCGGATTTGACAAGAACGGCGATCGTTCTTGTCGGGCCCGGCCACCCAGATGCTACCCCGCAGGGTACTCAGGTGGAGAAGCGAACCGCCGCCGCGTAAAACCTTACTTCGGACGCTTGGCACCGTATTTCGAGCGGCTCTGCTTGCGATCCTTCACACCCTGCGTATCGAGCACGCCGCGCAGGACGTGGTAACGCACGCCGGGAAGATCGCGCACACGACCGCCACGGATCAGCACGACGCTGTGTTCCTGCAGGTTGTGGCCTTCACCGGGGATGTAGCTGATCACTTCGCGCTGGTTGGTCAGGCGCACCTTGGCCACCTTGCGCAGTGCCGAGTTCGGCTTCTTCGGGGTCGTCGTGTAAACACGGGTGCAAACGCCGCGCTTTTGCGGGTTCTGCTCCATCGCAGGGACCTTGCTCTTGGTCTTCTGCGGAACGCGGCCCTTGCGGACCAGCTGGTTGATTGTCGGCATGAGGTACTCTTCACCTTCGTTGTGGCCATGCCAGCAAGGTGAAGGTCAGACGAATCGCGAATGCGCCAAGCGCGGAAACCAATCCCGCAGCAGCGACAAATCGCGAGCCGAAAACGCTCCACCCGCCTGAAAAGACCGGGTTACTTTGACGGATAGCCCCTGATGAGAGACGCACCGCCAATGTTCAGCTCAATCCGGGACGAGCCCAGAAGATGCGCGCCGTTAGGCGGAATGGGGGCCATGGTCAAGGGCGTGGGTTCAACCGCGCGCAACAGCTGGCTGGCTTCCCGCGCTTCAACAGGCCGTGAGAAACTCCACCAGCGCCCGCACCTTGCGGCTGCGCCATTGCGGGCGCGGGGCGAGCAGCCAGTACCCGCGCTGGGACAGCTCCGGCCCCTCGATCACGGCAAGCGCGCCGCGTGCAATCGCGCCCTCGGCCAGCGCCAGTGGCAGAATGGTGCGTCCCATACCCGCCAACGCCGACGCCAGTGCCTGACCGGGGCTGCCGGCCTTGACGCAAGCGTTGGTGCCATCGGGCAGCGGCGCGCCGGGCCAGTCGATCCACGCATCCCGGTGCTGCGGCGCGGCCACGGTAACGCGCAGCGCGGGGGCGAGCAGCACGCCCTCCAGCTCGCCCGGCCCGTCCGCCAGCCGGATCGCCAGATCAAGGTTAGCCTCGGCAAAATCGGCGTGTTCATCGGCGGCGAGGATATACTGGATGCCCGGCGTATCGGCCTGAAACCGGGCGAGGCGCGGGGCAAGCCATTCGGCGAAGAATTCGCGCGGGGTGGCGATGGTATAACGGTCGGACGCCTGGCCCGCCTGCATCGCATCGACGCTTTCCTCGAACCGCATGAACCCTTCGCGCAAGGGATCAAGCCCGGCGGTGCCTTCAGGCGTCAATTCCAGCCCTTTGGGCGTGCGGCGGAACAGGACCACGCCCAGCACATCTTCCAGGGCGCGGATTTGCTGGCCGACCGCAGCAGGCGTCACCGCCAGTTCATCCGCCGCGCGGGTGAACGACAGGTGGCGCGCGGCGGCATCGAACACGCGCAGGGCGTTCAGAGGGAGATGGGTGCGTTTCACGGCGGAGGAATTAGGCGCGGGCGCGGCTGACCGCAAGGATCAACGCGTCGATCGCCCCTCGGCCGTTTCCGGCGCGGCGAGCGGGAAGAACGGGATCCGCACTTCGGCGGGCGATCCATCGGGCCGTTCAAAGGTGTAGAACCCTTCCATCGAACCGAACGGCGTCGTCAGCGGGCAGCCCGACACGTAATCATGGCTTTGTCCGGGGGAAAGCAGCGGCTGTTCGCCCACCACGCCTTCGCCATCGACATGGTTCACCAACCCGCGGCCATCGGTGATCCGCCAATGCCGGGTGCGCAGGCGCATCGGTTCATGCGAGGCGTTTTCGATGCGGATGTGATAGACCCAGAACCACTTGCCCGCCTCTGGATGGGACTGTTCGGGCAGATAATTAACGGCAACCCGGACGGTTACTCCGTCGGTGGTGGCTGCGTGCTGGAAGAGTTCTTTCATAACGCGTCCCAAGGTAGCGATTTGCGCATCCGTCACAAGAGGCTCAACGCGCTTAATCCCCGCTGTATGCTGCGAGGACGGCGAATCGATCACCCGCGGGCCAGCAATTCCTCGATCTGGCCCAAGCGTTCCTTGCCGAAGAACATTTCGGTTTCGCCGCCCTTTGGCCCGACGAACATCGTGGGTATGCCGAACGCCCCGCGCGCGACCACGGTGTCGGTATTGGCGGCGAGGCGCTGTTTTACTGCATCGCTTTGCGCGCGGGCGAACAGATCGGCGGCGTCAAACCCGGCCGCGTTCAGCACTGCGCCGATGGCGTGGGGATCGGTGATATCCAGCCCGTTTTCCCAGATCGGTCGCAGCAGCGTATCGGCAAACTGCACCCCGCGTCCATCTTCATCGGCAGCGGTCAGCATCCGTTGCAGGGTGATCGAATTGAACGGGAATTGCGGGTGCATCCGGTATTTGGTGAGGTTGTGACGGGCAATAAATCGCTGCATTTCCAGCATCGCGTATTCGTTCTTGCCCTTAACCTCGCCGTCGCGGATCATCGGCGGGGCATTGCCAGTGAGTTTATGCATCCCGCCCAGAAACACCGGGATCACGTCCAGCTCGGCCTCATACCGGTTGACCAGTTCGCGCAGCGGCCACCAGACGAGATACGCATTGGGGCTGACGAAATCGAACACCAATTCCACGCGGTTGGCCATGTTATTTGCTTCCCTACATCCCGGCCGCAGCTAGCGCCTGATCCATGTCTTCGGTGAGATCAACGATATCCTCAAGGCCGACATTGATCCGCAGCAGCCCTTCTGTCACGCCCATCGCGGCGCGGGCTTCGTCGGTCATCCCGGCGTGCGTGCTGGACGCCGGGTGGCACATCAGGCTGCGTGCATCACCGATATTGTTCGAAATATCAATCAGCGCAAGCGCATCTAGCACCGCAAAGGCGCGCGCGCGGGTGCCGACATCGAGCGCGAAAATCGGGCCGGTCGCGTCCATTTGCGCCATTGCGAGCGCATGGTGCGGGTGGCTCGGCAGGCCGGGGTGGAGCAGGTGCCCGCCCGCTTTTGTTACGCGCGGTTCGAGAAATTCGCCCAGCACCACCGCCTGCTCGCTCTGCTTGAACGCGCGCAGGGGCAGCGTCTCCAGCCCCTTCATCACCACCCACGCATTGAACGCCGACAATGTCGGGCCGGTATTGCGCTGGAACGGCAGCAGCACCTCATCAATCCATTGCTGCGATCCGCAGATCGCACCCGCCAGCACGCGGCCCTGCCCGTCCATCAGCTTGGTCGCGGAATAGGCCACCACGTCCGCACCAAAGAGCATCGGGCGCTGCAACACCGGTGAGGCAAAGGCGTTGTCCACAACGCTGGTAATCCCATGCGCCCGCGCCACCCCGCAGACATGGGCGAGATCGACGATATCGAGCGTCGGGTTGGCGGGGGTTTCGAAGAAAAACACCTTGGTGTTGGGCCGGATTGCGGCTTCCCACGCGGCGTTATCGGCGCTGTCGATGACGGTGGTTTCGATCCCGAATCTGGGCAGCAGGGTATCGACAAGCCAGCGGCACGAACCAAATGCTGCCCGCGCGGAAACCACGTGATCGCCTGCGGAAAGCTGGCACAGCAAAGCCGCCGTCATCGCCGCCATTCCGCTCGCCTGCGTGCGGCAGGCCTCGGCCCCCTCCATCAGCGCGATGCGTTCCTCCAGCATCGCCACGGTGGGGTTTTGCAGCCGCGAATAGGTCATCCCGACCGCATCGCCCGAAAACCGATCGGCCACGGTCTGCGCGTCGTCATAGGTATAGCCCGAGGTGAGGAACAGCGCCTCGCTCGTCTCGCCATGTTCGCTGCGCCAGGTGCCGCCGCGCAGCGCCTTGGTTGCGGGACGCCAGTTTGCGGTTGCGGCGCGATCCATTCCGGTGGTCTTTTTCATGGGAAGCGTCCCTAGGACGGAGCAAGCCCGCTCGCAAGCAGGCCGTCATGTGCAGTGTCACCGTGGTCAATTGCGCTGAGCATCAGCGTGCCTTCGATCAGCGTCAGCAGATAGCGCGCGCCAGCGTGCGGATAAAAAGACAGCCTTGCTCTCGGCCAAGGCGCTGCCTAATCGCAGGTGCCATGGCCGAGGCGCGCGCATCCCTTTCTCATGAAACCGCCGCGCCGGCGCATCCGCGCGATCCGCTGGCGTGGGTAGCCGCGATTACCGCCGCCTTTGCGCTGGTGGCAGGCTGGCGGTTGGCGACCCCGTCGATCCCGGTGTTTGACGAGGTGCATTACATCCCCGCCGCGCGCGAATTGCTCAGCCTGTTTGACGGCGGGTTCGGCGATTACCTCAACCCCGAACACCCGATGCTGGGCAAACAGCTGATCGCGCTGGGGATGGCGCTGTTCGGTGACAATCCGCTGGGCTGGCGGATCATGCCGTTCGCCTTCGGCACGCTGGCGCTGTTCGCTTCGATGCGGGCGCTGTGGAACGCCAGCGAAGACCGGTTCGCGACTGCGGCGTTCGGGGTGTTGCTTGCGACCGGGTTTCACCTGTTCATCCAGTCGCGCATCGCCATGCTCGATGTGTTCATGGCGGGGTTTCTGGCGCTGGCGGCATGGCAGTTTGCAGGGGCAATCCGTCAGCCGGAAACCGGGCGCTGGCGGCTGGCGCTAACCGGCGTCGCGCTCGGCTGCGCGATGGCGGCAAAGTGGAACGCGGCGCCGCTGGCGATGCTACCCGGTCTGACGTTTTTCGCCGCGCGCATTTCAGCCGGCCGGCGGCGGCTGTTCCTGTCGCGGCGCGGCGCGCCGGTGCCGGGGATGACGCTGGTCGAGGCGTTTGTGTGGCTCGGGATCGTGCCGCTCGTGATCTATGGGCTGACGTTTGTGCCGGGATACTGGCTGGGCGATACCTTGCGCCCTTCCCCGCTGGCGCAGCATGGGTTGATCGGGCTGCACCGTGAGATTCTCAGCCTGCAACAACAGGTGCTTACCCCCCATACCTATCAGAGCAACTGGCCGCAATGGGTGCTGAACACGCGCGGGATCTGGTATCTTTACGAGGTTGTCGACGGGGCGCAGCGCGGGGTGCTGTTGATCGGCAATCCGCTCACCATGCTGCTCGGCCTGCCCGCGCTGGCGTGGTGTCTGGTGATCGGCGCATGGCGTGGCGATTGGGCGCGGCTGGGCGTGGTGATCGGTTACGCCGCAGCGCTCGGCCTGTGGTTGATCGCGCCCAAGCCGGTGCAGTTCTATTACCATTATTTCGTGCCGGGGTTTTTCCTGCTCGGCGCGCTGGCGCTGGCGTTGTCAGACCTGCGCCGGGCAGGCTGGGGCCGGTGGCTGGCATGGGGCACGCTCGCGGCATCGGCGGGGCTGTTCGCGCTGTTCTACAAGGTGCTGTCCGCTGCGCCGCTGGTAGGCGCGATGAGTTTCGCCAAGTGGGCGTGGTTGATGGGGTGGAGATGATTTCGTTTTCCGCACGCCATCCGGCGCGCGAAATCCTCGCTCACGCGGCCTGAAGGCCGCGTCGCTGCGGGCGGCCGGTCGGCCTTGCGGCCGCTGAGGCGACCGATGAGCGCTTCAGTCCGAACACACCTCAAAACCTGCCCCACACGAACCGGCTCGACAGGGCGTAGTTCCACACCGACCCCACCAATATCCCCGACAGCGCGGCGAGCGCCCACAGCACGCCCCGCCCTTCCAGAAAACTCGCCACTGCGACATTGGCGAAGGCGCCGACCGCGCAAGTCGCGCAGAACCCCAGCCAGCCGCGCAGCACTGCGCCCCAGCCCTTCAGCCGCTTATCCCGGTAGGTCAGCCAGTTATTGAGCCAGAAGTTGAAGCTCATCGCCACCAGCACCGCGCCCGTCTGCGCCAGCGCAAAACCTTCGCCCATCACGAACAATAGCGCGCTCAAAACGGCGAAATGCACCACCACGCCGATCGCGCCGACGGTGCCGAACAGCGCGAACCGCGTCGGGATCACCTGTCCCAAAGTCTTGTCATACAGCCCGGCGAGGAAATCGAACAGCACCGCGCGATCAAGCTTGCTTTCTCCTGTAAGGCGGGCGGCGAATTGCAGCGGAAACTCTTTCACCCGCATCGGCGCGCCAAGGGTTTTTGGCGATGTCGCCAGCAGGTCGAGCAGGATCTTGAACCCGATTCCCGACAGGCGCGGCACCAACGCGCGCGCTGCTGCGGTTTCCAGCATGAAGTAACCGCTCATCGGGTCAGTCAGGTCAACCCCGGTCAGCCGCCGCGCAACCCGGTTGGCTAAGTCCGACAGCCGTTCGCGTTCGGGCGCGGCCCAATCAGCGGTGCTGGCGCCAGGGGCGAAGCGGCTGGCGACGGCGATATCCGCGTCCCCCGCTCGCAGCGCCGCCAGCATCGCGGGCAACAAAGCGGGGTCGTGTTGATGGTCGGCATCCATTACCGCCACATAAGGCGCGGCGGTGGCGCAAAATCCCTCGATCGCGGCGCTCGCCAACCCGCGCCGCCCGATCCGCTGGATCACCCGCACGCGGGCGTCGGTCTGCGCCAGCACGCGGGCCTCGTCCGCCGTGCCATCGCGGCTGTCGTCATCGACGATGATGACTTCCCATCCCTGCGCGCCCATAGCCCCGGCGATCCGGTCAACCAAGGGGCCGAGATTGCCACGCTCGTTCAGGGTCGGCAGGATGATCGCGAGGTCAAGCGGCATGGTGTCAGAGGCGCGCGCGCACCGCTTCGCCAATCGCGGCAGTGCCGTGGCTTCCGCCCAAATCGCCGCCGAGGAACCCGTCCGCCAACGCCGCCGAAACTGCGTTCTCGATGCGCGCAGCCTCAGCCTCCCGCCCGAAGGAATGGCGCAGCATCATCGCCGCTGACAGGATCGTTGCCATCGGATTGGCCTTGCCCTGCCCGGCGATATCCGGCGCACTGCCGTGGATCGGTTCGTACAGGCCAAAGGTGCCATGCGCGGTGGTGCGCTCACCCAAGGATGCGCTCGGCAAAAGGCCGATGGAACCGACCGCCGCGCTCGCCAGATCGGAGAGAATATCACCAAAAAGGTTACCGGTCAGCACCACGCCGAACCGATCTGGATGGCTGACCAGCTGCATCGCGGCATTATCGACATACATGTGATCGAGCGGCACGTCAGGATAGTCCGCCGCGACCTCCACCACCACATCGCGCCACAACTGGCTGGTTTCGAGCACATTGGCCTTGTCCACACTGGTGAGCTTGTGCGCGCCCGCCGCCGCTGCGCGCAAGGCGACATGGGCGATGCGGCGCACTTCGTGTGCCGCATAGGACATCGCGTCCCAGCCTTCGCGCTCGCCAGTATCGGTCACCCGCTGGCCCTTGGCCCCGAAATACACATCGCCGGTCAGCTCGCGCACGATCAGTAGATCAAGCCCGGCGGCAATATCGGCGCGCAGCGGGGACAGGTGCTCCAGCCCGGCAAACACCCGCGCCGGGCGCAGATTGGCGAACAGGCCAAGTTCCTTGCGCAGACCGAGGATCGCCTGTTCGGGCCGCAAATGCCGATCGAGCGCGTCGCAATCGGGGTCGCCCACCGCGCCAAACAATACCGCATCCGCCGCGCGCGCCATGTCCAGCGTTTCTTGCGGCAGCGGGTGGCCGTGGCGTTTATAGGCGATCCCGCCGACGTCGGCTTGAAACAGCGTCAGCCCCGGCAGCGCGAGGCTTTCGAGCACCGCGACCGCCTCAGCAGTCACTTCGGGGCCGATCCCGTCGCCGGGCAGGACTGCGATTTTCACTGGGTTGATCCCCTTACACCATCCGCGCCAACCGTTCGGTCAGCAATTTCCGCGCGGCCATAACATCGCCTTTGCGCCCTGCAAGCAGGTAGTGCGCCAGCAGGCCTTCCATCGCGGCCAGTGCCTGCATTTGCGCCGCCCAATCGCCGCCATTGTCAGGCGGGCCGCCGCCATAGCCCAATTCGCGCAGCAACAGCGTTTCATAGGCGATCAGCCCGCTCACCCACCCGCGCGCCGAAGGGGCATGGGCAACCGCATCCAGCAGCGCGTCGAGCGCTTCATACAGGCCGGGATAGGCATTGCGTTCAGGCAGCGCAGCGGCAGTCAGCCCGCATACCCACTGGATCGCGGCGGCGGGCAGTGGCTCGGTCATCAAGGCAGCGCGCGAATGTTCGAGTTCCAGCCGCACGAACGGCAACTGGCTGGCGGCGCGGGTGACGAGGTCAAGCGCGACGCGGTTCCCCGGCACCATCACCGCGCGCATCTGCCGCCCGCGCCCGCCCGCAACATAGCCCGCGACCAGCCCGGATTCTGCCGTGAGAAGCCGCGCAATCGCCCCCGTTTCACCCTGCGGTCGGCTGGCGAGCAGAATCGCGGGCGCGCGCAGGTTCATGCCTGCGACCCGGCGGTTATTTCCTGGTGGATTTGGCTTCCAGCGCTGCCAGCCGCGCTTCGAGAGCATCGGCCTGTTCACGCGCCTTTTGCGCCATCGCCTTGACCGTGTCGAATTCTTCGCGGGAGACGAAATCGATCCCGCCAAAGGCTTCGCGCATCCGTTCACGCGCGCTATCGCGAGCCTCGCGGGTCATGCCCGCCATCGTCCCGGCGGCGCTGTTGGCGATTTTGACAAGGTCGGCGATGATCGGGTTCTGGCTTTGCATGACAGGTTATTTGGCGATTGAGCGGCGTATTGTCCAGTGGGCAGGCGGGCTACAACTGCACGCGCGTTTGCGCGCCATCATCTCCGCGCGCGCCGCCATCGGGGTTCGCCGCGATGAACTGGTAATTGAGCACGCCTGCGAAACACAGCCACGCCAGATAGGGCAGCAGCAACCACACGGCCCCGCGCCGCACCCGCCAGATCAGTGCCAGCGCAATCACCAGCAAAACCACCGAAGCCGCGATCACGTAAAGCGCGCCCTGCATATCCTGCATCCCGAAAAACACGGTGGTCCAGCTTTGCGTCACCAGAAACTGCACCGCAAACGCGATCAGCGCAACGCCACGCCCGCGCGCGCCCCACGCGCTCGCCACCAGCGCCAACGCCAGCCCGATCAGAATGAACAGCGCCGTCCAGACGATCCCGAAAACCGCTGGCGGGGGGTAAATTGCGGGCTTCACCAGCCCGGCAAACCACGCAGTATCCGGCCCCGCCACGCGGCCGGCGACAAAACCGATCAACAGCACCAGCGGCACCAGAAACAGCGCCCAGCGAAAAAAACTGGCACGCAATTGTGCTTTGGAAGCAAGGACGTTCATGGATTCCCCTCGTACCGCAAGCGCGCAGCGATTCTGCCCGCCAACCCGTTTCCCGGGCGATAACAGAGCCAGCGCGCCGCGCCAACTTATCCCGTCCGCCCCGCCCCGTAATGATGCACCGGGCCATGCGGCGCGTAATTGCCAGGATCAATATTCCGCCAAATGCCCTATCCCCGCCGGGCAGCGATCAGGAATTCGACATTGCCTTGCGGGCCGGTAATCGGGCTTTCGACAATGCCTGAAACATCCCAGCCAAGCCCCTCGATCCATTCACGAACTTCTGTGCAAGCCCGCGCGTGCAAAGCAGGATCGCGCACCACCCCGCCCTTGCCCACTTCATCGCGTCCGACCTCGAATTGCGGCTTGATCAGCGCGACCAGCTGGCACGTCGTGGCGGCAAGTTCGAGCGGGCGTTCGAGCACTTTGGCAAGGTTGATGAAGCTGGCATCGCATACCACCCAATCGCACGACCGGTCGATCAGGTCGGGCGTCAGGATGCGCGCGCTGGTCTGTTCGAGCACGGTCACACGCGGGTCTTCGCGCAGCCGCCACGCCAGCTGGTTGGTGCCGCTGTCGACCGCGAAGACGTGATCCGCCCCGCCCGACAACAGCACGTCGGTAAACCCGCCGGTGGAGGAACCAATATCCATCGCGGTCGCGCCCGCCGGGTTCAGCCCGAAATGTTCGAGCGCGTGCGCCAGCTTGATCCCGCCCCGGCTGACCCACGGATGATCGCGCCCGCGCACGTCGAGCGCGGCGTCCTCGGCAATCTGCTGCCCCGGCTTGTCGATCTTCGCCTCACCCACGAACACCAACCCGGCCATCACCAGCGCCTGCGCCCGCGCGCGGCTTTCCACGAGGCCACGATCGACCAGAAGCTGATCGACGCGGCGCTTTTGCGGCTTTGCGGTTGGGGAGCGAGGCATATCGGGCATGGAGATTCCGGGGTGGACAGGGCAAGGCTCTAGCGCGCAAAGTGGGCGGATGAAAGCTGCTGTCCCCGTCCTCGTTTCTGCATTAGCCCTGTCAGCCTGCGTTCCGGCCGGCACCGCGCCTGCATCGGCCCCTGCGCCTGAACCCATGGCGCGCCCTGCCCCTGCCCCCGTCGCACCACCGCCGGTGATACACACACCCGCCCATGACAATTGGATGGACGCGCCTGCTTCCGCCGGTGACTGGCGCTACACCGCGCAAGGTGGACGCAGCGAGGCGACCTTTTGGGGGCAGGGTGAACGCCCGATGATGCGGCTGCGCTGTCCGGCTGACCGGCGCGGTGTCATCCTGTCGCTGCCCGAAAGCGGTTTACCGCGCCCATTGGTCACCATCCGCACCGAAACCACCACTCGCACCCTTGCGATGCAGCCCGCCGGGGGTGAGATGATCCTTGCGCTCGGCACGGAAGACGCGCTGCTTGATGCGATGGCGCTCAGCAAGGGGCGGTTCGCGGTGGAGACCCAGGGCCTGCCGCCGCTGATCGTGCCATCATGGGCCGAAATCAGCCGCGTGATCGAGGATTGTCGCTAAGCCTGGTCATTGCGAGGAGCCGAAGGCGACGCGGCAATCCATGATGGAACCGCGCGCCAAAGTTTGGCGTCTGACCATGGATTGCTTCGCCTGCGGCTCGCAATGACGAAAAGAAACCCGATTCCATACGTTAATATCCACAGGCCCATGCACAACCTGTCCACAGGCGCCGCCACTGCGAAAAAAGCGCCCGAGGTTTCCCTCAGGCGCCTGTGCCGCAGCGGAAAATCAGTATGACGTGGGAAAAGTTAAATTCAAGTCTTGTCCTTGTCACGTCCATGATTCACATATGCACCTGAGGCCAGCGGCGAACGCGGCTCTCGGCCCGGCGGTGATGCGGCGGGTCTGGCTCACAAGCGCGGTAATTCTCTGGCCGAGTAAGGCTTCGTGAGCGGCACTTCCGGCCGCTGACCATGCAAAGGGCAGTTCCCCGACAGGTGGAGCTGCCCTTTTCATTTTTGGTTTGCGCATCGCGCCTGCGGGCGGCCTTGCGGTCGCTGCGGCCCGATGTGTTTTTTGTTTTCGCCCTCAAACGCCGGGCGGCGGACCTCCGTCCGCCTTGGCTTCGCGGCATAGGCCGCGGCGGCCGGTCGGCCTTGCGGTCGCCATGCGACCGTTTCGTTCCTCCCCTTCAGGGGAGGGGGACCATCCGCAGGATGGTGGAGGGGATTGGCCGCACGCGGCACGCTTTGCCGAAAGTCCCCTAGGACAGCCGCCCTTGGCGTCTGCCAGTTCCCCCTCACGGGCAGGACGCTTGCTCTTGGCGGCGGGCAATACTAATCGCGTGAAATGCAGTTCACCCGCCTCCCCCACCCCGCGCCCACGCCCGCTGACATCCGCGCCGCAAGGATCGCCGATCCCGGCTTTGGAACCGTATTCACCGATCACATGGTGGTGATCGATTACGACGAGGCAAAGGGCGGCTGGCAGACGCCGACCATCGGCCCGCGCGGCCCGATCAGCCTCGATCCTGCCGCCAGCGTGCTGCATTACGCGCAGGAAATCTTTGAAGGCATGAAAGCCTATGCCCACGCCGACGGTGGGCTCGCGCTGTTCCGGCCCGAAGCCAACGCAGCGCGGTTCAACGCCAGCGCGCGGCGCATGGCGATGCCTGAAATCCCCGAGGAACTGTTCCTCGCCGCAGTGCGCGAAGCGGTGGTGGCGGATGCGGCATGGCTCCCCCCGATCGAGGGCGGATCGCTCTATATCCGGCCCTTCATGTTCGCGTCTGAGGCGTTTCTGGGTGTGCGTCCGGCCAAGCAGTACAAGTTCATCGTGATCCTCAGCGCGGCGGGGAATTATTTCAAGAAGGGCGTGAACCCGGTCAAGATCTGGGTCGCGCAGGATTATGTCCGCGCCGCGCCCGGCGGCACCGGCGCGGCCAAGACCGGCGGGAACTATGCCGCCAGCCTCGTTCCGCAGGCCGAAGCGACCGCACAAGGCTGCGATCAGGTGGTGTTCCTCGACGCGATCGAACACCGCTGGGTTGAAGAACTGGGCGGGATGAACCTGTTCTTCGTCCGGTCTGACGGCAGCGTCATTACCCCGCCGCTGACCGGCACGATCCTGCCCGGCATCACCCGCGATTCGCTGATCGCGATGCTGCGCGAAGAAGGGCTGAAGGTGCGCGAGGAGCCTTATTCGATCGACCAGTGGCGCGAAGAGGCCGAAAACGGCACCCTGCTGGAAACGATGGCCTGCGGCACTGCGGCGGTGGTTACCCCGGTCGGCACAGTCGCCTCACCCACAGGCGAATTCCACATCGGCGCGGGCGGGATCGGGCAGATGACGTCCAAGATGCGCGAACGGCTAGTCGGCATCCAGAACGGCCAGATCGCGGACACGCATGGCTGGGTGATGCGGGTTTGATACACGTCGCCGCGCTCTACCAGTTCACGCCACTCCCCGATCCCGAAGCCCTGCGTGGCCCCCTGCTCGCCGTGTGCGATGCACTTGGCATCAAGGGCACGCTGCTGCTTGCCCGCGAAGGGATCAACGGCACCATTGCGGGCACTGACAATGCGCTTGGCCAAGTGCTCGGCCATATCCACGCGCTGCCGGGGTGCGCTGACCTTGACGTGAAGTTCTCCGCCGCGCCTGAAATGCCGTTCCATCGCATGAAGGTGCGCGTGAAGCGTGAGATCGTCACCATGGGGGAGCCGGATATCGACCCCACGCTCGCCGTCGGCCACTATGTCGATCCGCATGACTGGAACGCCCTGATCGCTGACCCGGACACGGTTCTGATCGACACCCGCAACGATTACGAAGTCGCGGTCGGCACCTTTGCAGGCGCGGTTGATCCCCAGACGCCCAGTTTCCGCGATTTTCCCGCGTGGTTCCGCGCTCACCGCAACGAATTGCTCGACGGCAAAAAGAAGGTGGCGATGTTCTGCACCGGGGGCATCCGCTGCGAAAAATCGACCAGCTTCCTGCGGGCAGAAGGCGTGGAGGATGTCTATCACCTCAAGGGCGGGATTCTGAAATATCTCGAACACGTGCCGGAAGACCAAAGCCTGTGGCAGGGCGAATGCTTCGTCTTTGATGAACGGGTGACGGTGCGCCATGGACTGGAGCCGGGATCCTATGCGCTGTGCCGCGCCTGCCGCCGCCCGCTGGACTCCGCCGCGCTCGCCCACCCCGATTACGAGGACGGGGTTAGCTGCCCTGCCTGCATCGACGAACGCACACCGCAGCAACGCGCCGGTTACGCCGAGCGCCAACGGCAGGAAGCGCTGGCCAAGGCACGCGGCGAATTGCACGTCGGCGCGGTGCATCTTCCCAAGGCTTGAGCAAAATCCCTACCCTCTATTCCTTCCGCCGCTGCCCCTATGCGATGCGCGCGCGCATGGCGCTGTGGGTGGCGGGGACTGCGGTCGAATTGCGCGAGGTGAAACTCGCCGCCAAGCCGCCCGAATTGGCCCAAGCATCCCCGAAAGCGACCGTGCCAGTGCTGGTGCTGGACGATGGAACGGTGGTCGACGAAAGCCTCGCGATCATGCGCTGGGCTTTGGCGCAGCACGATCCCGAACACTGGCTGGCGGGCGATGACGCCGCGTTGATCGCGGTGAATGACGGCGCGTTCAAACACCATCTCGACCGCGCCAAATATCCGGGCCGGTATGAGGCGGACGGGATCGACCACCGGGCGGAAGCGCTCGCGCTGCTGCACCCGTTGGAGGCACGGTTGGAGCGCGCGTCCTGTCTGTGCGGCCCGGCCCGCAGCCTCACCGACATTGCGCTGTTCCCCTTCATCCGCCAATTCGCTCATATCGACCGTGCATGGTTCGCCGCCCAGCCGCTTCCGTGGTTGCAAGACTGGCTGGAACACCACATCACCTCCCCCCTGTTCGCCGCCGTCATGCCCAAATACGCGCCCTGGGCCGCCGGAAGCCCGCCGATCCGCTTCGGGCGGTAGAAATCCCGCACCGCAGCAATTTCCTTTGGGTCGCCAGCAATTGGCTGTTAGAGGCCCCCCATGCTTACCATCGACGGTGTCACAGTGCGGCTTGGCGGCCGGGCCATTCTTGAACGCGCCAGTGCGACTGTGCCGGTCGGCGCGCGCGTGGGCCTGATTGGCCGCAATGGCGCGGGCAAATCGACCTTGATGAAAGCGCTGATCGGCGAGATCGAGCCGGATGATGGCGAAATCAGCAAGCCCGCGCGCTCGCGGATTGGCTATATCGCGCAGGAAGCGCCGAGCGGCAGCATGACGCCCGAAGAAGTTGTGCTTGCCGCCGCAACCGAACGGGCAGAATTGCTGGCGGAGCTAGAAACCTGCACCGACATGAACCGCATGGGCGACGTGCACGAACGCCTGTTGGCGATTGACGCCTACAGTGCGCCTGCCCGCGCGGCCAAAATCCTCAACGGCCTCGGCTTTGACGACGAGATGCAGCAACGGGCCGTCGACAGTTTCTCCGGCGGGTGGAAAATGCGCATTGCGCTCGGCGCGCTGCTGTTTTCCGAACCCGACATCCTGCTGCTCGACGAGCCGTCCAACCACCTGGATCTCGAAGCGACATTGTGGTTGGAGAACTTCCTCAAGTCTTACCCCGCAACGCTGGTGGTGATCAGCCACGAACGCGATCTGCTCAACAAGGTGGTCGGCACCTGCAAGGCGGGCAGTTGACGCTGTATCCCGGCGGGTATGACGCATTTGAAAAACAGCGCGCCGAACGCGCGGCGCAGCTGGCCTCGGCCAAGGCATCGCAAGACGCACAGCGTGCGCGGTTGCAGGATTATGTCGCCCGCAACAGCGCGCGCACAGCGACCGCCAGGCAAGCTCAATCGCGCGCCAAGATGCTGGCGAAAATGCAGCCGATCGCCGCGCTGATGGAAGACCCGACGCTGAGTTTCGATTTCCCCGATCCGTCGGAGATGCGATCGCCGATGATCACGCTGGAACACGCGGCGGTGGGATACGGCGAAGCACCGCCGATCCTCAAGCGGTTGAATTTCCGGATCGAGGCGGATGATCGCATCGCGCTGCTGGGCCGCAACGGCAATGGCAAGACCACGCTGGCGCGCCTGCTCGCCTCGCAGCTGGCTCCGGCAGAAGGCGCAGTCAACGCGCCGGGCAAGCTCAAGGTCGGGTATTTCACGCAGTATCAGGTCGAAGAACTGGCGGGTGAGGACACTCCGCTCGATCTGATGACCCGCGCGATGGAGGGGCAATCGCCCGGCGCGGTGCGCGCGCAACTGGGCCGCTTCGGCTTTTCGGGCGCAAAGGCGCAGACGCGGGTGGAGAAGCTTTCAGGCGGGGAACGCGCCCGGCTTGCGCTGGCGCTGATCACCCGCGACGCGCCGCATCTGCTGATCCTCGACGAGCCGACCAACCACCTCGATGTCGACGCGCGCGAGGCGTTGGTGCAGGCGCTCAACGCCTATACCGGCGCGGTTATCCTGATCAGCCATGATCGCCACATGGTCGAACTGACCGCCGACCGGCTGGTATTGGTCGATGGCGGAACCGCGCGCGAATATGCGGGCAGCATGGATGATTACATTGACTTCATCCTTGGCCGGAAGCCCAAGGGTGAGGGGGCCAAAGGCTTCAGCGCAAACAGCAAGCCGGGTGCGCCGAAGACCATGGCCGAGGCGCGCTTTGCCCAGTCGCAGCTGGAAAAGGCCGACAATGCGCTGGCCCGTGCGTCTGCCGAGATCGAGCGGCTCGACGCGCAAATCCTCACCACGAGCAGCGCCGCGCCGGGGCAAACTGGGGCAAAACTGCAAGCCCTGCTGACGGCGCGCGCCAAGGCTGCGGATGCGCTGGCCGGCGCCGAACAGGCGTGGCTGGCTGCGGGGTCGGTGGTTGAAGCACTTGAGCAGGCTTAGGGTCAGGCTCAGCGCGCTTTGGTACTATCCGCCCACCCCCTGCAACCCTTCGCGGAACGCATCGACCAGCCAGCTCGCCGCCGGGCCAAGCCGTGTGTCGCGCCGCCATAGGGCGCTGAGGCGATATTGCGCGCCGGGTTGTTCGGGCAGGTCAAGTTCCACCAGCGTGCCCGCCGCCAGATCGCCCGCCACCATGCTGCGCGGCATATTGCCCCAGCCCAGCCCTTCCTTCAGCAAGGAATGCTTCGCGCCCAGATCGCCCAGCCGCCAGGTCAGCGGGCTGAGCACGGAAAACTCGCGCCCCTCGGTCAGCGGTGAGCGATCGGTCAGCACCAGTTGCAGGTGGCGGCGGCTTTCCCCCGGCGCGACCCCCGTCCGCGCCAGGGGATGCGCCAAAGGATGATGGGGCGCGGCGACCGGCACCAGCGCAATTTCGCCCACGGCGTGGCGTTCCAACGCGGGATGATCGGCGATTACCGGGCCGCCGATGGCAAGATCAGCCCCGCCGTCGATCACCCAGGCCGCCACCGCGCCCAACCCTTCGATCCGCAAGGTCAGCGCGCAGGTCGGGAACATCTGCCGGAATTCACCCAGCACCCTCGCGGTCAACTCACCCGGCATCATCACATCGACCACCAGCGTCAGCGCCGGTTCCTGCCCCGCGTGGAGCGAGCGGGCCTTGGCCACCAGCGCATCCACCCCGTCGGCAATGCCGCGCGCTTCGGCCAGCAAGCCTGCGCCAGCTGCGGTCAGCACGGGACGGCGTGACCCCTCGCGGTCGAACAAGGAAAGCGCCAGCTGCGCCTCCAACTGCGCGATGCCGTATGATACTGCTGAAACCGCACGCCCCATCGCCCGCGCCGCGCCGCCAAAGCTTCCATGTTCGGCCACGGCGATGAAAATGCGCAATTGATCGAGCGTGGGTTCACCAAGTTTCATGGCGCATATGTTCGGATTTTTCGAACATTTTGGCAAGTTTTATCCTGCTTATTCGTTTGAATGATTCCTTCTATCTCCCGTTTCAACAGACAGGAGAATCGTCATGATCGAACTGCGTCCTTTCAACACGCTCGGCGCGGCCAACCACGGCTGGCTTGATGCGCGGCACCATTTTTCCTTCGCCAACTATCACGACCCCGCCCGCGTCCACTGGGGCGCGTTGCGGGTGTGGAATGATGACAAGATCGCCGCAGGCACGGGCTTTCCCACCCACCCGCACAGCGACATGGAGATCATCACCTATGTCCGCAGCGGTGCGATTACCCATCGCGATTCGATGGGGAATGAAGGCCGCACCGAAGCGGGCGATGTTCAGGTGATGAGCGCTGGCGCCGGCGTGCGCCATTCGGAATACAACCTTGAAGATAGCGACACCACGCTGTTCCAGATCTGGATCATCCCCGATCAACGCGGGGGCGAACCCAGCTGGGGCGCGCGCCAGTTTCCCAAGGACAGCCGCAACGGTGCGTTCGTGGCGCTGGCCAGCGGGGCGGATAATGATGATGATGATGCACTCCGCATACGCGCCGATGCCCGCGTGCTGGGCGCGACGATAAAGGCGGGTGACAGCGTAACCTACACGCCACGCCGCGCCGACCGTCACCTCTACCTCGTCCCCGCCGCCGGCAAGGTGCGGATCGGTGAGGTTGAAGCAAACGCCCGCGACGGGGTGGCGATTACGCAATTGGATAGCGTGACCATCACCGCAATCGAAGACAGCGAAGTGGTGCTGGTCGACGCGGCGTGATTTTCCCCCGGAGCCGGCTGGCCCCCTCCCCCCTCCTGCCAGCCGGCTCCACCCCCTGTTTCCAAAATCGAAGGACCCCCGATGAGCAACATTCTCTACATCACCGCCAGCATCCGTTCGGACAGCGACAGCATCTCGCGCGGGCTTGGTCAGCGCATTGTCGATGGCCTTGCCGCCAAGTCCGGCGCAGGCGTTACCACCCGCAATCTCGCCGCGAATGATCTGCCGTTCGTTAGCGCCGAACGGTTCGGCGCAAACCTCACCCCGGCATCGGATCGCACGCCAGAGCAGGCCGACCTTGCTGCCATCGCCGACACGCTGATTGCCGAATTGCAGGCGGCAGACACCATCGTGATCGCCAGCCCGGTGTATAATTTCGGCCCGCCTGCGACGCTCAAGGCCTGGGCCGATCTGGTGGCCCGCGTCGGCACCACGTTCCGCTATACCGCGAACGGGCCGGAAGGCCTGCTGACGGGCAAGAAAGCCTACATTGCCATCGCCAGCGGCGGCACCCCGATGGGCAGCGATATTGATTTCATGAGCCGCTGGCTGATCTTCTTCCTCGGCTTCCTTGGTATCACCGATGTGGAAATGGTCGCAGCCGATGGTATCATGGGCGAAGGCGGTGAAGAAAAGATCGCGGCGGCGCAGAAAGAAGCAAGCCAGCTGACCGCGTGAATTTGTGAGCGGCGGGCGCGCGGAATGCGGCCGCCGTCATTTTCTGGCCCGGCCAGACCCCTTCTAGACCCCCTCCAGGCCCGTCTTGCCCGGTGTTTCATGTGAAACATTGGGTCTCGATCACAGTCTTGGCCGCACCAGCAACGGTTTGAAGATGTTGCGGCTGGGGCGCACCACGATGATCGCCACCCCGATGATCGCCAGCACCCCGCCCGCCAATAATGGCCAGCCAATCGCATCCCCCGTCAGCCATGCCCCGAACCCGATCGTCAGCAGCGGGGTCAGCAGGGTCAGCGGCACGATCAGGTTGGCATCATGGGCCTGAAGCAGCTTGAAATAGGCCGAATGCGCGCCGATCGAAACCACCACACCGGCAAATACCACGCAACCCGCCACCGCCAGCGGCGCGGCGCGGATCGCGTCCAACTGTCCGGTTTCAAACGTGAATGTCGCCGGCAGCATGATGGCGAAGGATATCAGCGCCGCCCACGCCTGAAGCGCCACCGCGCCGATTGCGATACGCTTTACAAACACCGATCCGAGCGAGCCGATCAACACGCCGCAAAAGGCCAGTGCCAGCCCGGCAAAACTGCTTCCCTCAGCCGGTGAACCCATCGCCAGACCCACCCCGCCGAGCGCCAGTGCCATCCCGATTCCGCGTCGCCAACGCACCTGCTCGCCCAGAAACAATACCGCAAACAATACCGTCATCGGTGCTCCGGCCAAGGTAACGACCCCCACCGCCGAAGGGGTTGCGGATTGCAAACCCATGAATTGCAGCGCGAAACTGCCCCCGCTGATGGCAAAGCCAATCGCCAGCACCACCGGCAACCGCGCCGGGATTTGCCGCAGCAGCGGGAACAATACCACCAGCACAATGCCCGATCGCAGCACCGTGTAGAACAGCGGCGGCAGGCCCAGCGTGCTGACCGCGATCTTGCTGACCACAACATTCATCGCCCAGGCAACATTGCAGAACAGCATGATCCCCAGCGCCGAGGCGGGCAGGTTGGCGGGCATCAGCGGGCGGGGTCGCCAAAAACCTCGCGCACCACCGCATCGGGCAGGCTGCCGCGCAATTCGTCGCGCCACACCTTCGCCACCGCATCCGACGGCGCGCGCCAATCGCCGCGCGGCGATAGTGCGCCTTGCGAAGACACCTTCGGCCCATTGGGCAGCGCCGAGCGCTTGAACTGCGAAAAGCCAAAGAACCGCGCGCAAAACCGGTCGAGCCAGTGCGCGATGGTCGCCAGCGTGTACTCGCTGCGCCGCTCCGCCGGGAAGCCCGCAGGCCACAGGCCTTCCTCGCGCGCCTTCCACGCGTGCCACGCCAGAAACGCGACCTTGCCGGGCCGCTGACCATAACGGATCACGTGGTGGAGGAAGAAATCGTTGAGTTCATACGGGCCGACCAATTCCTCGGTCGATTGCACCGCGCCGTCCGCGCCGGGGGGCACCAGTTCGGGCGATATCTCGGTATCGAGCACTGCGCCGAGCACTTCGCCGCAGGCATCGGTGAATTGCCCGGTCTGGATCACCCAGCGGATCAGATACTGGATCAAGGTTTTTGGTACACCCGAATTGACCGCATAATGGCTCATGTGATCACCCACGCCATAGGTGCACCAGCCCAAGGCCAGCTCGCTAAGGTCGCCGGTGCCGATGACAAAGCCGCCGTGCTGCCCCGCCAACCGGAACAGGTAATCGGTGCGCAGCCCCGCCTGCACGTTTTCAAAGGTCACATCATGCACCGGTTCGCCCTGTGCGAAAGCGTGGCCGATATCGTCGAGCATCCGCCGCGCGGCAGGGGTTATGTCGATCTCGCCCGCGGTGATCTCCATCGCCGCCATCAGCCGGTGGGCATTACCCTTGGTGTGATCCGACGTGCCGAAACTAGGCATGGTATAGCCGCGAATGGTGGTGCGCGGCAGGCCCAGCCGGTCGCACGCCTTGGCCGCGACGATCAGCGCGTGGGTGCTGTCCAGCCCGCCAGAAATGCCGATCACCAGGCTTTTGGCTCCGGTCGCCTCGATCCGCCGCATCAGCGCATCGACCTGAATATTGAACGCCTCGTAACAATCCTCGTCCAACTTTTCGGGCCGGTTGGGGACAAACGGGAACCGCCTGATCGCCCGGACAAGCCCGACATCGCCCGGCGCATAGGCGTGTTCGAACACGATCCGGCGATAGCTGTCTTCGGGGCGGCCCGCCGCCTCCGCCGCATCGGCAAAAGTCTGATTGCGCAGGCGTTCAGCAGCAATCCGGTCGGTGTCGATATCGGCCACGCACAATTCGCCAGAACGGTCGAACCGCGCGCTTTGCGCCAAAAGGTCGCCCATTTCGTAGATCACGCCCTGCCCGTCCCACGCCAGATCGGTGGTGCTCTCACCATGCCCGCTCGCCGAATAGACATAGGCAGCGATCGCGCGGGCAGCGGACGAGCGGCAGTGCAGATGGCGATCATCCGCGCGCCCGATGGTGACGGGCGATGCCGACAGGTTGCACAGGATCAGCGCGCCCGCCATCGCCGCCGTCATCCCCGGAGGGATCGGCGCCCAGAAATCCTCGCAGATTTCCACGCCGAACCGGAAGCCCGGCAGATTGGCGGCTGCAAAGATCAGATCGGTGCCGAACGGCACTTCCTCTCCCGCCACCCCGATCCACAAATCGGTGCAACCGCGCCCGTGGGCGAAATGGCGCTTTTCATAAAACTCTCGGTAATTGGGCAGGAAGCTTTTGGGCACCACGCCCAGCACCTGACCGCGCGCAATCACCACCGCGCAATTATATAGCTTGTCCGCGCGGCGCAGCGGTGCGCCCACCACCAGCACCGGGTTGAGATCGGCCGAGGCCGCGACCACCTCGGCCAGCGCCTGCTCCACCCGCTCGATCAGTGCGTGTTGCAGCAGCAGATCGTCGATAGCGTAAGATGACAGCGTCAGTTCGGGGAACACTACCAGATCAACGCCCGCCGCGTGCGCCTTCTCCGCCTCGGCCAGCACGCCTGCGGTGTTATAGGCGACATCAGCCGGACGGCTGCACGGGGTCGCTGTGGCCGCACGAACAAAGCCGTGTTCGTGCATATCGAAAAAGGGGTGCGAGTTCTCGCTCATGGTTCGCGCGCGCTCCGGATGGCTGTCGCACTGGCTCTAGCGGGGAATCCCCGACGTTCCTAGCGATGCGATGAAAGTCCTGCTTTGCGCCCTGCAAGCCATTCGATTGCACCGATAAGCTTGCACCTTGATCGGCCAAGGCGCAAATATTGCCGCACACATAACAGGAGCCTTCGTTCATGGCCGACGCAACCTATACTCCCCCCGCTGTCTGGAACGCCGATACGGTTTCGGGCGGACGTTTTGCCAGTATCAACCGCCCGACCGCGGGCGCGCGTGAGGAACGCGATTTGCCGGTGGGGGAGCACCCCTTCCAGCTTTATTCACTCGCCACGCCCAACGGGGTGAAGGTCTCGGTGATGCTCGAAGAACTGCTCGAAACCGGGCACACGGGTGCGGAATACGATGCGTGGACAGTCAATATCGGCGCTGGCGAACAGTTCACCAGCGGGTTTGTCAGCGCGAACCCCAATTCCAAAATCCCCGCGTTGATCGACCGCAGCGGGCCGCAACCCTTCCGGGTGTTTGAAAGCGGAGCGATTCTGGTGCACCTCGCCGAAAAATTCGGCGCCTTTCTGCCCACCGATCCGCAATCCCGCGCCGAAGTGCTGAGCTGGGTGTTCTGGCAAGTCGGCACCGGCCCGTTCATCGGCGGCGGGTTCGGCCATTTCTACGCCTATGCCCCGGAAAAATACGAATATCCGATCAACCGCTATGCGATGGAAACCAAGCGGATTTTCGATGTCGCGGATAAGCGGCTTGGCGAAACCCGATTCCTGGCGGGCGATGAATATACCATCGCAGATATCGCCAATTTCCCGTGGCTTGCGCCCTTTACCACTGGCGAAATCTACAACGACGCCAAGACCTTCCTGAGCATCGACGAATACAAAAACGTCGGGCGCTGGGTAAAGGACATCTATGCGCGCCCCGCGGTCAAACGTGGCCGAATCGTCAACAAGGTGTGGGGCGATGAAGACACGCAACTGGTCGAACGCCATTCAGCCGCAGATTTCATCGGCAAGCGACTGGGATAGCCGGGTCAGAAAGGGGGCAAACAGCCGCGTTCGCCCCCACGCTATAGAGCGCCGCTCTTGCTGGGGTGTAGCCAAGCGGTAAGGCACCGGTTTTTGGTACCGGCATGCGCAGGTTCGAATCCTGCCACCCCAGCCACGAATACCTTCAGATCCAAATATCTGAAAAATAACGGGTTTCTCTTCGAATCAAAACCCCGTGGCACCCTGCCGTGGCACCCTGTCGTGGTCCTGATTTCAGCACCATGATTCGAGTGGACTCCGAGCGCAAGAAGGCCATCCGATTTGCGCAGCTTTTCCACCGGCAAGTGCACAGGTTTTGCCCCGCAGATCTGCGTCGTGCCCGGTGATAGGTTGAAAGGCGAGGAGGCTGCCGATTAGTTGCGATGGCCGACCTTGGGACATTCCTGCTGTTCCTAATCGACGTGTTGAATGACTGGGTTTGCCAATACCATTCAGTCAGCTTCGGCCCTGATACCGCCAAAAGCCGAAATTCGCGTTACGACCCCACAGCCGTCATCGAGAGTGCTCGCCACCGCGTAAGAGGCGGTTCATCCTAGCAGCCTGTCTCGAACCACGGTGCGAAAACGCCCAGCTAGGCCTCTCAGATCACTAGCCGCAGAGTAAGCGGCTGGCACAACCAGCAACGTCAAGAATGTGGACGTGGTCAGACCGCCGATGATGATAAATCCCATCGAATTGCGCCATTCAGCGGCATCCGACTGCGCAAGCGCGACTGGCAGCATCCCGAATATTGCCGCCAGCGCTGTCATCAGGACGGGCCGAAGGCGTTCAGGCGCTGCTTTGCGCATCGCCGAGGCGGGGTCCATGCCTGCGTCCCGATACTGGTTGGCGAGATCGACCAGAAGGATGCCGTTCTTCATCACAATCCCCATCAGTGCAATCATGCCGATCTGAGCAAACAGGCTCATTTCTTGTCCTCCTGCCCACATGAGAAAATAGGCTCCTGAAAAGGAAAGTGGCGCAGTGAGCATGATGATGATCGGCTGCCCAAAGCTGTTAAACTGGCTTGCCAGCACGATGTATAGCGCCACGATTGCCAACGCGAACGCGAAAACAATTGCCTCCCCCGTCTCGGCCAGTCTTCGCGCTGTGCCCTCGGTCTGGATCGACAGTCCAGGCGGCGGCGGGTTGGACGCAAGAAGGTTCTCGACCTTCGTAACCGCGACGCTCAGCGCTACGCCGGGAGCTGTATTGGCCTGCACGGAAATTTGGCGTGATCGATCAATACGGTCAATCTCCGCGGCGCTTAAGGCCACTTCGACATCGGCGATTGCTGCCAGATCGACCAGCGTGCCTTGTCCGGTTCTGAGTGGCAGTGCCTGAACGTCCGAGAGGGTCTGCCGATTAATTTCGTCGAGGCGCACGCGGACATCATAGCGCCGCCCGTCGGCTTCGAAGGTTCCCGCATCACTGCCTCCGACCAGCGTACGGGAGGCTGCGGCAAGGCTGCGCGCCGATATGCCGAGGTCGGCTGCGCGGTCACGATCAAGCACAATCTGTAATTCGGGTCGGCCGCCTTCATAGGTGGAGCGGACGTCGACAAAATCGGGCCGGGCGGCGAGTTCACCTTGCAGCCATTGGGCATAATCGTTGATCGCCGCAGTATCACTTCCGGTGATGATAAGCTCAATGGCAGCTTGCCCGACACCTCCGCCCGATACCCAGGGAACCTCCGCCACAGATACCTCGCGCGCACCGGCGATACCTTTACCGAGGGCGTCGCGCGCGAAGGTCATCAGGTCATCTTGTGACAGGTCTCGGGTCCGCTTGGGGGTTAGCCCGACATAGATATCGATTTCGTTGACCTTGGGATTGGTGCCGCTGCCCGCGCTCGCAAACACCAGTTCGACTTCCGGGTTTTCGCGCAAGATGACATCGGCTTGCCGGGCTGCTTCCCGCGCTCCGGTGATCCCTGTGCTCAGGGGCAGTTTGACTGTCGCGAGAAATTCCGACCGGTCGGTGGTGGACATAAATGTGCTCGGAACAAGCCCGGCAAAAAATCCGCCGACAAGAACGCTCGCCAGAGCGCCAGCAAGCACCACATACCGTCTGCCAATGGCCCAGCTGACGAGCCGTTCATAGCGAACGCGCATCCCGACATGAAATCGCTCTATGCGTCCCAGCCAGCCATCTTCCGGATGTTCCGGACGCAGCAATCGGGCCGACAGGGCCGGGGTCAACGTGAAGGCAACCAGCATCGAAACACTGACGGAAAACACGATCGTCAGTCCATATTGGAAGAAGAAACGCCCGACGATGCCCTCCATGAAGGCGATGGGAACGAAGACCGCCAGCGTTGCAAATGTGCCTGCCAGCACCGCCAGGGCGACGCGCTTGGTTGCCGCATGTGCCGCCTCGGTTGCATCCACGCCAGCATCGACATCGTTCTGGACTGCCTCGACCACCACGATGGCATCATCCACCAACAGACCAATCGCCACAGTAAGTGCCAGCAGGGTGATCATGTTGATGGTGAAATCAAATGCGGCGAAAGCGACGAAGGTGGAAATGATCGAGGTCGGAATGGCGAGTAGGACGATGATCGTCGCGCGCCAGCTCAACAGGAACAGAAAGGTTACGGCGACCACCAGCAGCACCGCGATGACAAGATCGAACAGCACGTCCCCGATTGCCTGTTCGATGAAGCGCGATGTATCGCGTGCGATAACGAGTTCGACCCCATCGGGTGCGCTTGCGCTTATGTCGTCGATTGCGGCCCGGATCTGCTCTGCGACTGCAACGGTGTTTTCACCGCTCTGTTTGCGCACTTCGAGCACCACACCAGGCTTGCCATCGAGCTGCGCATAGCTGGTTTCATCTTCGACCGAATCTTCGACGCGGCCGATATCGCCAATACGGACGGACTGGCCATTCGGGCGATACGCAATCGGAATCCTCGCGAACTCGGCTGCGCTCGCCGCTTCGGCGAGTGTGCGGATCCCGAATTGGCGTGTCCGCCCCTCCGTCACCAGCCGTCCGCCCGGAAGCTCCGCGTTTTCACGCTGGATTGCCGAGAGCACATCGTCTGCCGTTATGCCGCGTGCGCGCATGGCGGATGCATCCAGCCAGATGCGCATTTCGCGTTCGCGCCCTCCGACCAGTTCGACCGCGCCGACCCCCGGAACCCGCTGCAATCGTTCCTTCACCTTCTCGTCGGCAAAAGTGGTCAGATCGCGGATCGACATATCGCCGGACAAGAGAACTGACAGGATGGGTGCAGCGTCGGGATCAACCTTTTCGATTACCGGCGGCTCTGCGTCGGCGGGCAGATCAGCACCAAGCCGCGACATCTTGTCACGGACTTCCTGGGCCATGAGGTCGGCATCCTGTTCGAGCTCGAACTCGAGATTGACGATGCTCACCCCTTCGGCGCTGACAGAGCGCATCTGTCGCAGGCCCGCGATGGTGTTGAGCTGTTCTTCGACGATATCGGTGACTTCTGTCTCGATCGTCCCAGGCGAAGCGCCAGGCAATGTGGTGGTTACCGACACGTAGGGGAATTCGACTTCGGGAAACAGATCGACTCCGAGGCGACCGAAGGAAACGAGGCCAAGCACGACGAGCGAGACTATCAGCATCGTCGCAAAGACCGGACGCCTGATCGAAATGTCGGCCAGCCACATTTTACTTCTCGCCGGTCGTGCGGCGCGGCTTCACCTGCTCGCCGTCGCGCAAGGTTGCGGGAGGATCGATGATCACTTCCTCGCCTGCGGTCAGGCCAGACCGTATCCGCACCCTGTCGAGGTCGATACTGTCGAACCTGACCTCGCGGCGCTGAGCCTTGCCATTGCGGATGATGAAAAGATGTGCGGCGGCGCTGTCGCTGAGAATTGCTGTTCGGGGCAGAATGATGGCTGGCTTAGGCGGGATCTGGATCTCGGCTCGCGCTGCAAGGCCGGAACTTATCCGGTAGTTGGGATTGGCGATCGGCAGCCGCAATTCGACCATCCGGCTCTCAGGGTCGACCCGGTCGTTGATGATGTAGACGATGCTATCGAACGGCGCGTCGAACCCTTCGATGAAAACGCGCGCAGGCATGTCTCGCCGCAGCATGTCGACATATTCCTGCGGCGCGTTGACAATCGCCGCGACGGTGCCGAGTTCCTGCAATTGAAGAGCCGCCGACTGGTCGCCTCCCGCAAAACGATTGTTGAGATACACTCCTTCATCGACCTGGCGCGCGGTCACGACGCCGTCATAAGGTGCGCGGGTAATCGTATCACTCAGGGCCTGCTGCGCGGTGCCGAGTGCAGCAACAGCTTGCGCCTTTTGCGCGCGCACGACGGCAAGCTGGGTCTCCACCGCATCGACCTGCGCCTTGGAAACGAAACCCTTTGGCGCAAGAGCTATCACGCGTTCATAGCGCCGTTCGGCTTCAATCGCTTGAGCGGTCGCAAGATCAACCGCAGCTTGTGCCTCTGCCACGTTCCGCTGATAGTCGGCTTGTCTGATGCGAAAGAGCGGCTGTCCGCGGGACACCGTGTCACCGACTTTCACAAAGATCCGCTCGACCGGGCCTTCGGTGAGCGCTCCGATAGCACTGCTTTGTTTGGCGGCGATGGTCCCGAAAGCCTTCACGGGTTCGTTGAGCAATTCGGTCCGGGCGATCGATGTCTGAACCTCACGCGGGCCTTGCGGTGCTTCTTTTGCGGCCTGGCCTTCAATCTCGCCGCTTGAACAGGCGGGCAGCAAGAGAGCGGCAGCTATCAATGCGGGCACAGAAAGGCGAACTAGCATATGTAAGCACCTCTGCCGCTCGCCAAAAGTTTGCCGTCAGGCCCGAAAATGCGGGCTTCGGCGACACTGAGCTGGCGTCCGGTTTTGACAACCTGTCCACGCGCAATGATCGGGCCAGTGGTCGCGGGTCGATGATAATCGACCCTGAGATCGGCCGTGGCCTTGGCTTGGGTGCCGTGCATAACCAAAGCATAAAGGCCCGTGAGATCGATCAGCGCTGCAAGCACGCCGCCATGCGCCGCGCCAAGCACAGGGTTGGAGACGATTTCCTCGCGCCAGGGCATCGTGAGTTCAAGCCCGTCTTCCGAGCAGGATTGTATTTTCGGGCCGAGCCAATGATGGAAGGGTGCAATGTCGAGCATTTCCTGCAAGCCCGCGCGGTCAAGCATCACTGGCTGTTTGCTCATTGCCCCGATCCTGCCGGGCCGTGGTGGCGATTCAGAAAAACGAGGATTGCATTCGAAAATGCATCATTGGCATCGCCCACGACCATATGGGTAGCATCTGCGATGTCGGTATATTCGGCGTGAGGAGCGACTTGACGCAGATGCGCAACGGCTTCTTCGGAAACAAGATCGCTCGCCGCGCCGCGAATGAGATGGAGCGGAAGAGTCAGACTGGCCGCCGCCTTGCTGAGTTCCTGAAACTGATGTTCCTGATTTTCGGGGTTGCTTCGTTTGGCCGCCATGATGTTGCGGATGAACGCTGGATCCCAGTGCCAGTAAAAGCGGCCATCATCCTTTTGCCGGAGATAATGGCGCAGGCCAGCGCCAGCGCCGCGCTTGCCGCGATGCGGCATGTAGCGTGCGATAACTTCCGCCGCTTCATCGGGTGACGCAAAGCCTGTTTCGACATGCTGTTCCATGAAGCCCACGACCCGCATTACGCCGTCTGGCTCCATGCGCGGTGCGATATCCACCAATGTGAGCGACGCGAAGCTACCTTGGGCAAGCTCTCCTTCAGCAAGCAGCCCTGCCAGCCCACCAAGCGATGCACCGACCAGCGCGGGCTTGCGATCCATGCGGGATGCGACCGCGACAAGATCGGCGGCAAAGTCACGTATTTCATACGCGCCGGTATCCGACCACGCGCTGTCGCCATGGCCGCGCATGTCAAAAGCAATTGCGCAAAATCCGGCATCGGCAAGATCGCTCGTAACGCGCTTCCATGCTCTCCGGGTCTGCCCACCTCCATGAGCGAGCAAGACCGGCATCGCGTCAGGCGCGCCGGTGATCTCGGCGGCGAGGTCGATGCCGCCGGCCCCCTTGATGCTGGTTGTTATTGTGACCATAGCAATTTGCTATACTGTAAGGTGCCTTACAGTAAATATCTTTATTCTCGTTTCGGGGAAGCTAAGACCGGATCATGGTAACGCGCTCGGATCAGGCTGCCGATAACACCGCAGCGAATTTTCTGACCGACACGGATCGGCTCGTCTTTCTTATGGAAGAGGTGACGCGCCGACTGCGTCGCACATTCGATACGTCCTTCGAACAATTCGGGCTCACCCGCACCCAATGGCGCGCATTGGCATATCTTTATCGAACGCCCGGCATGACGCAGACCGAACTTGCCCGGGAACTTGAGCTGGAGCGGGCAAGCGTAGGTCAGGCCATTGACAGGCTTGAAGAACTGTCGCTCGTTGAGCGACGTAGCGCGGTGAACGACCGGCGCGTGTGGCACATCCACCTTATGCCTGCTGCGGTTGAGCTATTACCGAAGCTTAGAGCCGAGGCAGACGCGGTCTACGGACGCCTGCTTGCCGGAACGGACATTGATGAGCTGGATCGGTTAAGTGCGCTATTGGCTGTGATGCAGGACAATTTGGACCGCAACTAACCCGGTTCGATTCTAGGCTCAGGACCTATTAAAGGGAATCACAAGTAGGCTTGGATCTGATTCAATGGGGACGCTGAGGAGGCGTTGCCATGAGTGATCTGATCTGGTTGTCCGAGACGCAGATGCGCCGGATTGAGCCGTATTTTCCGTTGTCGCATGGGATCCCACGGGTCGATGACCGGCGGATTGTGAGTGGCATTATCTTCGTGATCAGGAATGGATTGCGCTGGCGTGATGCGCCTGCCGGCTACGGCCCGCACAAGACGATCTATAATCGCTTCATCCGCTGGAGCCGCCTGGGCGTGTTCAACAGGATCTTTGCCGAGCTCGCTGCCAAGGGCTGTAAACCCGATCGGCTGATGATCGATGCCACCCATCTCAAGGCGCACCGGACGGCGGCAAGCCTGCTAAAAAAGGGGCTCTACCCAGACGTATCGGCCGCACCAAAGGCGCTGCGCTGATGATCGATGCGTTCCCCAGGGCCAAGGCACTGCTCGCCGATCGGGGCTATGATGCCGACTGGTTCCGCGCCGCTTTCGAACAGAGAGGCATCACCCCCTGCATCCCATCAAAGACAAACCGCAAGGTGCCAATCCCGCACGACACAGCACTCTACTGAACCGCCCCGGGATTGCCGGAGGCCATTTGGTTTAAGTTATGCTGCCATGGCGGTATCGTCCAGCATGGCGTAGTATTGTTGTTCGGCTTCGGCG
>PHEL01000055.1 GCA_002842925.1 Alphaproteobacteria bacterium HGW-Alphaproteobacteria-14 | reverse complement strand
GGTAGCTCAGGGGTAGAGCAGCGGATTGAAAATCCGCGTGTCGGTGGTTCAAATCCGCCCCCGGGCACCATTCGCTGGCTGCAAGAGCCGAGCTGGGAGATCCAATATCATGTCCCGCCGCACCAAAATCTACGAAGGCAAGGCCAAAATCCTTTACGAAGGCCCTGAGCCGGGCACGCTGATCCAGTATTTCAAGGATGATGCGACCGCCTTCAACGCCGAGAAAAAAGGCACGATCAACGGCAAGGGCGTGATCAACAACCGCATCAGCGAACACGTGTTCACGCGGCTTGCGCATATCGGCATCCCCACCCACTTCATCCGCCGCCTCAACATGCGCGAACAGTTGATCCGGCAGGTCGATATCATCCCGATCGAAGTGGTGGTGCGCAATGTCGCCGCAGGGTCGATCTGCAAACGGCTTGGCATTGAAGAAGGCGAACCGCTGCCACACACGCTGATCGAATATTACTACAAGGACGATGCGCTTGGCGATCCGTTGATTGCCGAAGAGCACATTGCCTGCTTCAACTGGGCCAGCATCGAGGAAATGCACGACATTTCGTCGATGGCGATCCGCGTCAATGATTTCATGTGCGGGATGTTTGCCGCGATCGACATTCGTCTGGTCGATTTCAAACTCGAGTTCGGTCGGCTTTACGATGGCGATTACAGCCGCGTGATCCTGGCAGACGAAATCAGCCCCGATGGTTGCCGGTTGTGGGACATGGCGACCGGCGAAAAGCTCGACAAGGATCGCTTCCGCCGCGATCTGGGCGGCGAGGAAGAGGCCTATCGCGAAGTCGCACGGCGGCTTGGCCTGCTGAACGGCGAAGATACCGGGCCGGGCGAGGTGTTCGACCTGTCACACGCCCGCAGCCGGTTGCGCGGCACGCCGCCCCTTAAGAAATAAACCGCAGAAATAAGCTGACAGACGCGTTTCAGGCCCTAGTCTCTCGATACCCCTGATGATCGACGCGAGAGACACCTGAAATTGATGCGAATTCGCACCCTTGCTGCCAGCGCGATGCTGGCGCTGTCGCCGTTTGCCTTTGCCACGGCGCCAGCAGCACAGGATGCCATCACCGCCGAAGCTATGGTCGAGGCCCCCGCACCGGTCTGGGCATTCGAGCAAAGCGATGTGCCGGTCGATCCCGATTATACCTTCGGACGGCTCGATAACGGGATGCGCTATATCATCCGGCGCAATGCCACGCCGCAAGGCACGGCGCTGGTGCGGATGCGGATTGCCTCGGGCGCACTGGAGGAAACCGACAGCGAGCGCGGGCTTTCGCACTTCCTTGAACACATGGCCTTCAACGGCTCTGCGGGCATTCCCGAAGGCGAGATGGTCAAGCTGCTCGAACGCGAAGGTCTGGCGTTCGGCGCGGATACCAATGCCTCGACCGGGTTTGAGAACATCACCTATATGCTGAACCTGCCGCGCAATGATGCGGCGCTGCTGGGCACAGCGCTGATGCTGATGCGCGAAACCGCCAGCGAACTTGTCATCGCGCAGGATGCCGTGGAGCGCGAGCGCGGTGTGATCCTGGCCGAACGCCGCGACCGGGCAGGCTTTCAGCAGCGCAATTTCGAAGACAATCTCGCCTTCCTTGCCCCCGGTGCGCGCTATGCTGAACGCTTGCCGATTGGCACGGTCGACGTGCTTGAAAACGCCACCGCTGCACAGATCCGCGCACTATACGAACGCACCTATACGCCCGCCAACACCGTTCTGGTGGTGGTTGGTGATTATGAGGTCGCCACGGTCGAAGCCGCGATCCGCGCCGGCTTTGCCGATTGGCAGCCCGCCGCTGCCCCGGCCGAACCGCGCAGCGGCCCGATCGACATTACCCGCAAGGGACTTACTGACATCTATACCGATCCGGCGCTTACCGAAAGCGTCACCATTAGCCGCCTTGCCCCGTGGCGCGACGAGCCGGACACTATTGCCCGCCGCCGTGCAGCAACGGTTCGGGGCATCGGCTATGGCATCATCAACCGCCGCCTTGCGCGGCTGGCGCGCGGAGCCGATGCGCCATTCCGCAGCGCGACTTTCGGTTCGGGCAACATTTTTGAGGACGCACGCCTCACCAGCCTTCAGGTCGGCAGCGCCGACGGCGAATGGCGCAAGGGCGTGCTCGCTGCCGTGCGTGAGGTCAATCAGGCGCTCGCCTACAGCTTCACTCAGGCGGAAGTCGATGAACAACTGGCCAATTTGCGCACAGCGCTGGAAAACGGCGTCAAGTCCACCGACACGCGCAGCAATGGCGTCTTCGCGAACGCGGCACTGGCACTAACCAGTGACGAGCGCGTGCCGGTCACGCCCGAATGGCTGCTCGCCAATTTCGAAGCAATTGCCCCTGACCTGACTCCCGAAACCGTATGGCAGGCGGTGCTCGCCGATGCCGCTCCGCTAACCGAACCGCTGATCCGGTTCGAAGGCCGAACTGCGCCCGAAGGTGGTGACACTGCGGTGCGTAGCGCATTTGCAGCAGGCATGGCGCTGCCGATTGCCACGCCTGCGGATACCGGGCCACTGGCGTTTAGCTACAGCGATTTTGGCCCGCCGGGCACGGTGGTGTCAGACACGGTCGAGGAACGGCTTGGCATCCGCCGCATCGTCTTCGCCAATGGCGTGCGCCTCAATCTGAAACGCACCGATGTGCGCAAGGATCGGATTGCGGTCACCTTCGCGATGGACGGCGGCGATCTGATGAACACCCGCGACGCGCCGCTGCACACCTATCTTGCCGCAACGCTGGCTTTGGGCGGGCTCGGCAAGCACAGCCAGGACGAGTTGAACAGCGTGTTCGCAGGTCGCAGCGTCAGCTTCGGCTTCGCCAGTGAACCCGACGCCTTCACCGCCTCGGCCACCACCACACCGCGCGATCTGCTGCTGCAATTGCAGGTGCTGGCCGCCACGCTGACCGATCCCGGCTACCGCCCGGAAGGGGTCGAACGGTTCCGCAAGAATATCGACAATTTCTTCAACACGCTCGATTCCACCCCCGGACGCGCGCTCTCGTCGGTCAGCGGGGCGATCCTGTCAGACAATGACCCGCGCTTCAGCCTCCAGCCCAAGGAGGCCTTCTTCGCGCTCGATTACGACGGCCTGCGCGCAGCCATCAGTGACCGGTTCGCGCGCGGCGCGATTGAGATCGGATTAGTCGGCGACCTTGGTGAGGATACCGCCATCGCCGCTGTTGCAGCCACGCTGGGCGCCCTGCCGCAGCGCGAGGCGGCATTCAACCCGCGCACCGACAACCGCACCCGCAGCTTCACTGCTAACCGCGGCCAGCGCATCCTGACCCACAAGGGCGAGCCTGATCAGGCGTTGCTACAATGGTATTGGCCAACCACCGATGACAGCGACCTTGAAGAGACACTGCGGCTTGATCTGCTGTCACGGATCGTCCGGCTGGAACTGACCGACCGGCTGCGCGAGGAACTGGGTCAGGCCTATTCACCGTCCGCCGGGTCGCAGCCCAGCCACTATTATCCCGGTTACGGCAACTTCATCATCGGCGCATCAGTTGCCGCTGATCAGGTTCAGGCGAGCCGTGCGGCCCTGCACGGTCTGATCGCCGATCTGCGCAAAGCCCCGATTGACGCCGATGTGCTTGAGCGTGCGCGCAAGCCCTACCTTGAAGAATACAACAATGCTCTGAAGGATCTGGGAGGCTGGACCGCGCTCGCCGCGCGCGCCCAGAGCGAGCCGCGGCGGCTTGATCGCTTCATTGCCGTGCCATCTGTGATGTCCGCTATCACGCCCGACGATATCCACCAGACAGCGCTCAAATACCTGCCCCCTGATGGCGCGGTCGAATTCAACGTGCTGCCTGAAGCGAAGGCCGATTAAGGGGACAGGAAAAAACCGGCAGGTGGCCCCTGCCGGCTCTCTCGTTCATTGCGCCTTTCAGGATAGCGCGATCAGTATTTCACCCCGAACGACACGCCGATGACCCGTGGTTCATTGACGAAGGCGGTGTTGTTGTTGAAGTCGATCACACCCTGGACGTTGGCTTCACCGGTGATGTTGCGCGCGAACGCCGCAAGTTCCCACTGTCCGTTGCCGCCCGAATAGCCGACCTTCAGGCCGCCTTCGATCCGGCTCTTGGCATTGAATTCAAGGCTTTGGTAAAGCAGGAAGTTGGTATCGCCAAGATAGACCCAGTCGGTGAAGACGAAGAATTCTCCGCTGTTCCCCACCGGCATGCTGTAACGCGCGGTCAGGTCTCCGCTCCATTCCGGAGCATTGGGGAAAGGGTTTCCGTCAATCAGCGCGCGGGTGTTGCCACCGATCACCACGGTTGGATCAGTCACCGTGCATTGCGCACAGATACCGACAGCCAGATTTTCGTCCTTAATCTCGGTATTGTTATAGGCCACACCCAGTGTCACGAGAAACGCGGGGGTGATCTGAAACGCACTTTCCAATTCCAGGCCCCAGGCTTCGCCCTTGTTGGCGTTGACCAGTTGGACAAGGTTCCCCGCCCCGCCAACGGCGGTGAATTGCGGGTCATCAACGGTGTAGTAGAACACCGCCCCGTTAAGGCGCACCCGGCGGTCTGCCAATTCGCTTTTGAAGCCGACTTCGTAAGACGTGATGTTTTCCGACTGCGCCACCGAAGGCGCAGCGAAGAACGCAACGTCGCGGCCCTGAATGGTCGGCCCGCGGAACGAATTGGCGACCTTGGCATAGATGCTCGCATCGTCAGACACATCAGCGAACAGGCTGATATCCCAGTCAAACTGGCTGTCCCCCACGCTGACCGGCTGCGGCGCAGCGCCTGCACGGACGAAGAAATCCTTTTCATCATCGGTGTAGCGTACACCGCCCGTCAGGCGCAGCGTTCCGGTCAGTTGATAGGACAGCTGGCCGAACAGCGCCCAGGCTTCGTTGGTGTGATTGACCGTTACCGGCGGCGGGAAATCAAACCCGATAGTGGTAACATCGAAGTCACTGTCGAAATAAAACCCGCCGAACTGCCAGCTGAGCGGCCCGTCGCCATTCGAAGCGAGGCGGATTTCCTGCGTGGTCTGTTCAAGATCGAGCGAATCCTGGGTGTCCGACGGGAACGGGATAAAGCCCGGCCCCATGAACGGCAGGAACGACGCACCGAACCCGCCGTCAACATCGCCCCGGCTTGAACCTTCGCTGGACCAATGGCTGGTAATCGAGGTCAGCGTTGCGCCGTCGAATTCATAGGACGCGGTGACTGTCGCGCCGTATTGTTCATATTTGGCAATATTGCCGCCGCCCGCGTCGAAATACACGGTGTCACGATCGAAATTCTCGTTGAGTTTGTTATTGCCGGGGCCGACCACATTCGCGCGGAAGATGGTCGAGGAACCGTCCATATCGCGGTAATTGATCGCCGCCAGCACGCTTAACCGCTCGGTCGGCTTGAACAGCAACTGCCCGCGCACCGCGAAATCGTGATAACCGCCGAGCGCATTTTTCTCACCCGTAAAGCCGTTGTCGATCCAGTCGTTGCGGCTTTGCGATTGCAGCGCGATGCGGAAGGCCAGCACATCATCCACCAATGCCCCGCCAAGCGCGGCATTGACCGAGACCGTGTCAAACGAACCGTAGCTGATCGAACCCCGGATATCGTTATCGAATGACGGCTTGATCGAATTGATCTTCACGATCCCTGCCGGGGTATTGCGGCCAAACAATGTGCCCTGCGGCCCGCGCAGCACTTCGACCCGCTCGACATCGAACACCGGGAAGCTTTTGAGAGTCACGTTTTCGAGCACGACATCATCAAGCAGAACCGAAACCGGCTGCGATGCCGCAAGATCGAAATCGGTGTTGCCAAGCCCGCGAATGTAGAAACGCGGCGCCACCCGGCCATTCGAACTTTCGACATTGAGGCCCGGCGCGGTGCCGGCCAGCGCGGTGATGTCTCCCGTCCCGCTGAAAATCGCAGCTATTCGCCCCTGATCAAGGATCGCGGCCGAAACGGGCACGTCCTGCAGGTTTTCTTCGCGGCGGTTGGCGGTCACGATGATGGTGGCGAGTTGCCCATCAGCGTCCGATGCGGCCTCGCCATCCTGCGCGGCAGCAGGTGCTGCAAGGCCGAAAGCTGCGACAGCAAGCGCGGTAGAACCGGCCCATGCGGCACGGAAAGCGGAAAAACGGTGAGACATCAAACAACCCCTATGTTTGATTGGGTGGATATTGCGAGCGCTGCACGGGGTGGCAGTTCCGCCCGATTCGCGCGAGGTCGGGCAAGAAGAACGCCGCGCAGAACTGGCAATCTGAAAGCAATCTTTCACCAGTTGTTGCATCAAAGTTACATTTATGCAGCTTTCTCGACCGCTTTATGACAAACGTGACCACAATTCCTGTAGTGCAGAAGTCCGATCAGCGTGATTGCACGCGCACGCGGGCGCGTTATAGGGGCCGCACCTGGTTTCCCGGCTCATCGCCCGTGAAGATGGAGTAAGCTTCCATGCAAGTGCGCGTTCTCGTCCGATTGAAGCCCGGAGTCCTCGATCCGCAGGGCCGCGCGGTGCATCATGCCCTTGAAGGACTGGGCTTTGCCGGGGTCGAGGATGTGCGGATCGGCCGGTTGATCGAACTCGACGTGGCAGACGGCACCGACCACGCGACGCTGACCGCAATGTGCGAAAAACTGCTCGCCAACACGGTGATCGAAAGCTTCACGATTGAGGGCCTGGGCGAGCCCGAAGGGACGCGCTGATGACGTTCCGGGCTGCCGTCATCACCTTCCCCGGCTCCAACTGCGATCGTGACATGGCAGTGGCGCTGGAACAGGTATCGGGCGCGCCGGCCATTCGTGTCTGGCATGGCGATGCCGAACTGCCCGAACGGCTTGATCTGATCGCCTTGCCCGGCGGCTTTTCCTATGGCGATTACCTGCGATCGGGCGCGATGGCCGCAACCAGCCCGATCATGCGCGCGGTGATCGCCGCTGCGTCGCGCGGGGTGCCGGTGCTGGGCGTGTGCAACGGCTTTCAGGTGCTGGCCGAGGCCCGGCTGCTGCCCGGCGCACTGCTGCGCAATGCCGGTCAGCGGTTCATCTGCCGCAGCGTGACATTGACGGTCGAGAACACAGATTCGCTGTTCACTTCAGCCTATGTTCCGGGGGAGCAAATCCGCATCCCTGTTGCCCACCACGATGGCAATTACTTCGCCGATGCCGAAACGCTTGACCGGTTGGAAGGCGAAGGCCGCGTTGCGTTTCGCTATGCCGAACCGTGCAACGGGTCAGCGCGCGACATTGCCGGGGTGCTAAGCGCCAATGGCCGGGTGCTGGGAATGATGCCGCATCCCGAACGCGCGATCGAGCCAGCGGCGGTTTCGACGCTGGGCGGATCAGATGGTCGGCGGCTGTTCGAAAGTATTTTCACTGCACTAGCCAGCGCTTGATAGCGGGCCGGTTTCAGGCGCGTTCAGCGCGCGCAATGGCGAACAACTTGCCCGCGTCATCGGCTGCCATGGGGCGTCCGAAGTAATATCCCTGAATTTTGTTGCAGCCAAGGTTGCGGATCAATTCCGCCTCTTCGGCAGTCTCCACCCCTTCGGCGGTGGTCGTCATGTCAAGGCTTCTGGCCATTGCCACCACAGCGTTGATGATCGCCAGGCTTTCGGCGCTTCCCTGCGCTGCACCCTGAACAAATGTCCGGTCAACCTTGATCGTCGAAAACCGCAACTTGCGCAGATAGCCGAGCGACGAATAGCCCGTCCCGAAATCGTCGAGCGCCACCGAACAGCCCAGCGCCATCACCTGTTCAAGCGCATTACGCGCAACGCTGGCATCGCGCAGGAAAATGCTCTCGGTTACTTCAACCTCCAACCGCTCGGGCCTGAGCCCGCTCGCCGCCAGCGCCTCGACCACCTCGGCGTGGAAACCGGGCTCCAGCAACTGCTCAGGCGAAACGTTGACATTGACCTTGATATGATCGGGCCAGTTGCGCGCCTCCTCGCAGGCCTTGCGCATCACCCATTTGCCGATCGGCAGAATCAGACGGGTGTCTTCAGCCAGCGGTATGAATTTGCCAGGGCTGACAAACCCGTGATCGGCGCTATTCCAACGCACCAACGCCTCGAAACTCACAATGTCTTCGCTGCGGGCATCGACGACGGGTTGATAATGCAGTTCCAGTTCGTTGCCGCCCAGTGCGCAGCGCAGCGAGGCCTCCAGTTGGCGGCGTTCCTCCGCAGACGCATGGAATATCGGTTCGAAGCCGCAATGTTCACCGCCGCCCACGTCCTTTGCACGATAAAGCGCAAGGTCAGCATTACGCATCAGATCTTCGACGCTGCGGCCATCGCGCGGCCCTTCTGCCGAACCGATGCTGGCGCCGATATACAGCGTGTGATGGTCAACCTGGTAGGGTTCAGTAAGCCTGTCGATTACGCGGCGAGCAAGATCGCGCGCATTGCCGGACGCCGCGATATCGCGCACCACTACTGCGAATTCATCACCGCCCAGCCGCCCGCACATTTCGTTTTCGCTCATCAGCGATTGCAGCCGCGCGGACACCTGAGCCAGCAGTTTGTCACCGATGAGGTGCCCAAGCGAATCATTGACTGACTTGAACCGGTCAAGGTCGATCATCAGTAGCGCACAGCGCGAACGCCACTGGTCGGAATAGCGCAGTGCCTCGCCCAGCGCCTCGGTCAATTGCAAGCGGTTGGGCAACTGCGTCAGCGTGTCATAGCGCGCAAGATAGGCGATCTTGTCGGATGACTTGCGCTGCTCGGTCACGTCTGAGCCAACGCCGCGAAAGCCCGTGAAGTGGCCATGTTCGTCACGCATCGGCGTGCCGGAAAGTTCCCACCACCGTTCTTCGCCCATAATCGAGACCTGAACGAAGAGGTTCGAGAAATATTCGCGATTCTTCAGGCGTTCGGCAAGATCATGCAGGCTTGCAGGAAACTGGCCGCTTTGCCACTTGTTGCCGGCGATCATTTCAAGCAGCGGTCGCCCTTCGATGTCTGCCTGCGTCCGGCCCAAGGCAAAGGCGAAGCGCGGACTGACCGAGCGCAGACGCCTGGCGGGGTCGATTTCCCACAGCCAGTCAGCCTCGTTCTCTTCGAACTCGCGCAGCAGCAGCGAAACGACTTCTTCCTTTTCCGCCAACATCGCCTCGGCCAAGCGCGCGGTAAGGTAGGTCCGGCCCACCTCTACGGTGCCAAGGATCGCCGCGACCGTGAACAGCAATACCGCCACCATCGCCAGCCAGTATCCGGCAATCCCGAGGTGGAGCACCGCCCCCGAGCCGGCGATCGCGATGAAGCCGACAATGCCGATCGGCGCGGCGGTGTAGAAAAACACCGACACCGCCATCATCAGCGCGATCACCATCAGCATCGCCATCAGGTCGCCTTCGGAACCGAAGAACGGAAAGATCACCATAGCGGCTGCCCAGAGCAAACCCGACATGATTGGTGTGGTCGCCTGACGCGATAATTCGGAGCGGGTAATCCGCCGCTTCTGAGTGTCGACCAGCGTCAGATCGATCCTGTATCCACGGATATGAACCGCCGCGAGCATCATCATCCAGATGCACAGACCCAGCAGGCCAACCGATCGCGCATAAATCTGGAACACGAACAGGCCCAGCACCCCTTGGGCAATGATCCGGTAGAAGGCCAACTTTGCGAGCGCCGAATATTGCAGCCCGCGCAGACGCGCCCAATCCACATCACCATTGTCCGACAGGCCGAGCACGGTCGAAATCGGCATTTGGGCGGGATGCACCGGGGCAGAAGGGACGGAAGGTTTGATCACAGCCCCGCCCATAACCATCAAAGGTTAGAGTGCGGTAAAGCCTGCTGGAACTTAATGATTAAGGTGAGCGCGTCGTTTACTCGACCGTCACCGATTTGGCGAGATTGCGCGGCTGATCGACATCGGTGCCTTTGACCACGGCGACGTGATAGGCCAGCAACTGCACCGGAATGGCATAGACCAGCGGCGCAATCAGCGGGTGGACCACCGGCATTTCAATCGTCGCGATGCAGCCCTCTCCTGCCGCTTCGAGGCCTTGCGCGTCGGAAATCAGCACCACCTGCCCGCCACGCGCGCGCACTTCTTCCATGTTCGACACGGTCTTTTCAAACAGCGGCCCGGACGGAGCGATCACCACCACCGGCACGGCATCGTCGATCAGCGCGATCGGCCCATGCTTCATTTCGCCCGCAGCATAGCCTTCGGCGTGGATATAGCTGATTTCCTTGAGCTTCAGCGCACCCTCCAAGGCCAAGGGGTAATCCTGACCGCGACCCAGATACAGCACATCGCGCGCCGGGGCGATCAGGTGCGCCATTGCGGCGATGTCGTCATCATGATCGAGCGCGGCGTTGAGCGCAGCGGGGGCTTCAAGCAGATGGCGCACGATTTCGGCTTCTTCGTCGCGGGACAGACGCCCCTTCTTCACCGCCATATGCGCCGCCAGCGCGGCAAGAACGGCAAGCTGGCAGGTAAAGGCTTTGGTCGAAGCCACCCCGATTTCCGGCCCGGCATGGGTGGGGAGCAGCAGATCGGCCTCGCGTGCCATGGTGCTGGTCGGCACGTTCACGACCACGCCGATGGTCTGCCCGTTGGCCTTGCAATGCCGCAGCGCGGCGAGGGTATCGGCGGTTTCCCCGCTCTGGGAGATGAACAGCGCCAAGCCGCCCTCCTCAAGCACCGGATTGCGATAGCGGAATTCGCTCGCCACATCGATATCGACCGGCACGCGGGCGAACTGTTCAAACCAGTATTTCGCCACCATCCCGGCATAGAAGGATGTTCCGCAAGCGACGATGGTGAGGCGGCGGATGGCTGACAGATCAAAGTCGATCTGCGGCAACGCTACGGAATTATCCGAGCGACGCAGATAGGAGGCGAGCGTCTGCGCCACCACGGTGGGTTGTTCGTAAATCTCCTTCTGCATGAAGTGGCGGTAATTGCCCTTCTCCACCGCCGCCGCCGATGCGCCCGATGCGCGGATTTCGCGCGTGACCGGGTTGTTCTCCAGGTCGTAGATTTGCGCGGCATCACGCCGCAACGCCACCCAGTCACCTTCTTCAAGATAGGTGATGCGCTGTGTCAGCGGGGCAAGCGCCAGCGCGTCCGATCCGAGATACATCTCCGCCTCTGCGCCTTCGGGGCCATAGCCCAGAACCAGCGGCGAACCGAGCCGCGCGCCGATCAGCAGGTCAGGGTGCGAACGGAACGCAATCGCCAGCGCGAACGCGCCGCGCAGGCGTGGCAACACTTCGCGCACGGCTTCGACCGGGTCGGCCCCGCCCTCAACCTCGGCAGAGATCAGGTGAGCGACCACCTCGCTATCGGTCTCGCTTTCGAACACGCGCCCGGCGGCGGCAAGTTCGGCGCGCAATTCCTTGAAATTTTCGATGATGCCATTGTGGACGATCGCGACCTCGCCGGTGGCGTGCGGGTGGGCGTTGGTGGCATTGGGCGCGCCGTGGGTGGCCCAGCGGGTGTGGGCAATGCCGACATTGCCCGGGGCAGGATCGCCCGCCAGCACGGTGACCAGATTGGCCAGCCGCCCTTCCGCCCGGCGGCGCACCAGCGCGCCATCGTGCAGCGTGCAGATCCCCGCGCTGTCATAGCCGCGATATTCCATC
>PHEL01000054.1 GCA_002842925.1 Alphaproteobacteria bacterium HGW-Alphaproteobacteria-14 | reverse complement strand
CATGAACAATTCAGGCCGCACCCACAGCGCGAGCACGGTGAGCAGCTTCACATCGCCGCCGCCCATCGCCTTCAGCGCAAACAGTCCGGCCAGCAGCGCAAACGCGGCGAGCGCCATGCCAAGCTGGATCGCAACATCGGGCCACAATGCCAGGCCGCTCGACCACCAGAACAGCGGCGCGCCCAGCGCAATCGCGCCGTTCAGCCAATTGTCGATCTGACGCCGGCGGATGTCGGTAAACGCGGCTACTACCAGCGCAATTGCCAAGGCGATCAGCAGTCCGTAGGTTATGGTGTTCGTCAACATTGTGCCCCCGAAGTTGCCGTGCGATGCGCACGGGCGGCCCTTCATGGGGGACATTGCTACAGCTTATGACTTACCAAATAGTAACCATGCTGGGAGGCTGGCCATTCACGATAATGCAACAAGTGCCGCAATAGCGCGCAGGGCAATTCCCGCTGATGCGCGTGAGAGCACCTGGCGGGCAGGTGATGGCCATGCGATCCGGCGGATCGACTGGCCCGGTGCAGGCGAGGGTGCAGGCGAGGGTGCAGGCGAGGGTGCAGGCGAGGGTGCGGGCACCGCGCCGCGCGGGTCGATCCTGTTCTTTCCGGGGCGCGGTGATTTCTACGAAAAATATCTCGAAACGCTTGATCAATGGCACCGCGAAGGCTGGCGGGTCACAGCGTCGGACTGGCGCGGGCAGGCGGGTTCCGGGCGGTTGGGCAAGGATGCAGTCACCGGGCATATCGAGGATTTCAACGTCTGGGTGGATGATCTGGCATATTTCTGGCCGCGCTGGGTCGCCGCAACACCGGGGCCGCATGTGCTGGCGGCGCATTCAATGGGCGGGCATCTGGTGCTGCGCGCGCTGGTTGACCATCGGGTCAGCCCCGATGCGGTCGTGCTGAGCGCACCGATGACCGGGGTCAGCGGCCCGCCATTGCCACTGCCATTGCTGCACGCGGTCGCCAGACTGATGTGCGCCGTGGGCGACCCCACCCGGCAGGCATGGAAGTGGAGCGAGAAGCCGGGCGAACTGCCCGCCGACCGCGCTGACCTGCTGACTCATGATGCAGAGCGGTACGCCGATGAAATCTGGTGGCGCGATCATCGCCCACAACTGGTGATGGGCCCGGCGAGCTGGCGTTGGGTCGAGCGTGCCTATGCCTCAACCCGGCGGCTGGAGGCACCGGGAGCGATGGAGGCGGTGGACGTGCCGGTGCTGATCCTTTCGACATCATCCGACAAGCTGGTCAGCCATCCGGCTAATGTCACCGCTGCACGCCGGCTTCCCAAGGGCGACTTGGTGGCATTCGGTGAGGAAGCGCATCACGAAATCCTGCGCGAAGTGGATGCGGTGCGCGACCGTGTGATCGCAGCCATCAGCGAATTTCTTGATCGGGAGGCACCGCAAAAGTGACCGCTGCGGCGATCTATGATTTTGCCGTAATCGGGGCAGGGATGGCCGGTGCCAGCATCGCCGCCGAACTGGCGCCCCATGCGCGCGTGCTGCTGCTCGAAGCCGAAGACGCGCCGGGATATCACGCCACCGGGCGATCGGCCGCGTTCCGCGAAGAATGCTATGGCGGGCCGGGTGTGGTGCCGTTGACGCTGGCATCGGGGGCCTATCTTGAAGAGCACGGCTTTCTCACTCCGCGCGGCGCGCTTTATGTCGGGCGGGGTGAAGATCGTGCGGCGATGGATGCGTTTTTCACCACTTTCGCGGGGACCGGCGTGACCATCGAACGCCTGTCATCCGCAGCGCTGGCGGACAAGGTGCCGCATATCCGCCCTGAATGGAGCGAGGCGCTGTATCAGCCGGCCTGCGCCGATATTGATGTGGCCGGGCTGCACCAGCATTATCTGGGCGCAGCACGGCGGCACGGGGTTGACGTGGCGTGCCGAGCGCGGGTTGCCCGGATTGATCGGCAGGGCGGCGTGTCGACGATCACCAGCGAGCGCGGCGAAGAATGGCGCGCGGCTACAATTGTCAACGCGGCAGGTGCCTGGGTGGACGAGATCGCACAGATCGCAGGGGTGCGCCCCATCGGCATCACCCCGCTGCGTCGCACCGTGGCAGTGTTACGGGTCGCGCCGCACGCGCCCGCTGATCTTCCGCTGGTGCTCGACATCAACGGCGGCTTTTATTTCAAGCCTGACAATGGCCGCCTGTGGCTCAGCCCGCATGATGAAGTTCCGTCCGATCCGTGCGACGCCGCGCCCGAAGAAATCGACGTTGCGATTGCCATCGACCAATTCCAGCAAGTGACCGACTGGCGGATCGAAGCGGTTGAACGGCGCTGGGCGGGGCTGCGCAGCTTTGCGCCTGATCGCCTGCCGGTTTACGGGGCCGATCCCGATCAACCGGGCTTCTTCTGGTTCGCCGGCCAAGGCGGTTTTGGCATCCAGACCGCGCCCGCCGCCGCGCGGCTGGGGGCGCAATTGCTGCTGGGGCAGGGGGCGGGCGCGATGACCGCGCGGATCGATCCGGCGATGTATGCGCCGGGGCGTTTTTTCCCTGCCAGACAAGCGCAAGCGGACTAGCCAAGCTTTGCCCGATCTGGCAGGTTCGCTTTGTCAATCAACCACAAGGGAAGGGGAAAGCCGATGGCTCATAAGTTTGAAATCTACAAGGACAAGGCGGGCGAGTTCCGCGTGCGGTTCAAGTACAATTCCGAGATCATGTTCTCGACCGAAGGGTATTCCAGCAAATCGAGCGCGCAGAACGCGATCGATTCGATCAAGAAAAACGGCCCCGACGCCGAGGTTGAAGATAACAGCTGAATCGTGATGGTGCTGGCGGGGGGCGGGCTGACGGTTGTCAGGCGTTCCCCGCCGCGATCCGCGCTGCTTCCGCGCTGGCGAGCGCATCGACCCGTTCATTCTCCGGGTGGCCATTATGCCCGCGCACCCAGTGCCACGTCACCTTGTGCGGTCGCGCGGCCTCGATCAGGTCGTGCCACAAATCGGCATTGCGCACCGGCTTCTTGGAAGCATTCATCCAGCCGTTGCGTTGCCAGCCGTGAATCCACTTGCTCATTCCATCGAGCACATATTTGCTGTCAGAATACAGATCGACCGCGCACGGCTCGATCAGTGCGTTCAGTCCCATGATCGCGGCGGTCATTTCCATGCGGTTATTGGTGGTGTCAGGCTCTCCGCCCGACATTTGCTTTTCGTGATTGCCCATCCGCAGCAACACGCCCCAACCACCGGGGCCGGGATTGCCCTTGCATGCGCCATCGGTAAAGATTTCGACCTGTTTCATAGGCAAGAGCCTTGGCGGGCCTTGGTTCAGCCTGCAAGCACGTCTGCGCCTGCCGTGTCGTAAAACTTCCAGCGGGCGGCGAATTGCATCGGATCCTTGCGCGTAACCAGCGCATCATCGGGCGTGTCGAGCCAGTCTTCGGCACGGCTGGCGACAAACCGCAGGCAGGCACCCTTGGCGATGGCGGGAAAAAGCGCGCGCTCGGCCGGTTCCAGCGGGCGGACGCTTTCATAGCCTGCGATCAACGCGCTGCCGAGTTCGGGCTGAAACCGATTCGCGCCATCGAAACACCACGCCGCATGGGTCACCGCCAGATCGAGCACCATCGGCCCGGTACAGGCGAAGTAAAAATCGATCAGGCCTGTCACCCGGTCACCCAGCATCAGCACATTGTCGGGAAACAGGTCGGTATGCGTTTGCGATACGGGCAGCGCAGCCAGATCAAGGGCCGCCGCTGCATGGGCGTGTTCCAGCATCGCGGGAAGTTCCGGGTGAATGGTCGCCAGCCGCTCTGCTCCGCAGGTATCCATAATGGCGGCGGTTGCGGCGAAATCCATCGCATTTGCGCGGATTCGCGGAAAATCGCGCGCGGCCAGATGCATCTGCGCCAGCACTGCGCCCACGCTGCGCGCCTGCTTTGCAGTGGGCCGGGCGGGCGAGACACCGGGGAGGAATTCGATCAGCGCCGCCGCCTTATCGTCAACCATGCGGAACGACGCGCCTGACCGGTCATGCATGGTGCGGGGCACCGGGCACCCCTTGGCCGAAAGGTGATCGAGCAGGTCGAGGAAATAGGGCAGATCGCCGGTTTCAATCCGCCGTTCGTACAGCGTCAGAATGAACCGCGCGCCGCGTCCGTCCGGGCCGGTCGTTTCGACCAGCCAGTTGGAATTAGACACGCCTTCGGCAATGCCTTTGGCCGATACCAGCTCTCCGACGTCATATTGCGCGATCAGCTGGGCAAGTTCTTCGGCCCCAAGGTGCGTATAAACCGCCATAGCGTGCCGTGCGGCTACTCGGTCAGCTGACGCGGCAGTTTGAACACCATCTTTTCTTCCGCCGCAGTGATCGTTTTTTCGCGGATTGGGCGATATTTACTCAATGTTTCAACAACTTCGCGCACAAGAATTTCCGGTGCCGATGCGCCAGCGGTCAGCCCCAGCGTTGTCACCCCATCAAGCCAGGCAAAATCGATCTCGTTCGCGCGCTGGATCAGCTTGGCAGGCGTGCCGAGCCGTTCGGACACTTCGACCAACCGCAACGCATTGGATGAATTGGGCGAACCGATCACCAGCACCAGATCGCAATCCTGCGCCAGATCCTTGACCGCTGCCTGCCGGTTGGATGTGGCATAGCAAATGTCTTCGGCGCGCGGCCCGCTGATATTCGGGTAACGCCATTCGAGCGCCTGAATCACTTCGCGGGTATCATCCACCGACAAAGTGGTTTGCGTCAGATAGGCCAGCTCTTCATGCGAATCGAAAGGCAGCTTGTCGACATCCTCGATCGTCTCGACCAGCGTCATCTGACCCGGATCGACCTGACCCATCGTGCCGATCACCTCGGGGTGGCCTTCGTGGCCGATGAAAATGATGTGACGGCCTTTTTCGATCTGGCGTTCGGCCTGACGGTGCACCTTGGAAACCAGCGGGCAAGTGGCATCGACATATAACAGCTTGCGCCGCCGCGCTTCGGCCGGAACCGCTTTGGGCACGCCGTGCGCGCTGAACACCACCGGGGCATCATCGGGCACATCGTCAAGTTCTTCGACAAAAATCGCACCCTTGGCCTTCAGCTCATCTACGACGTATTTGTTGTGGACGATCTCATGCCGGACATAGACCGGCGCGCCATAGCGTTCGAGCGCCTTTTCAACGATTTCGATCGCGCGGTCGACCCCGGCGCAGAAGCCTCGCGGGGCGGCGATCAGCAGGTCGAGAGCGGGGCGTTCGCCGGTATCGGAGGAGCCGGGGTTGGCCTGTGATGCGGGAAAGGGCGCGTTCATGTCGCTTCCTCTAGCGCTTTGTGGCGTCTCTCGCTAGGGCGTGCTTGCGCACCTGAGGCGCACTGGATCGGATTTCGAGGACAGCCGTTGATGATGCTTCGCGCGCGTGCACTTTATGCTCTTGCCATGACGGCGGCACTCGTCGGCTGCGGCAAGAAAGGCGAACTGGTAATCAATCAGGGCGTCGGTGTTGCCAGCGTGCTCACGCTGTGCCCGGCGGTCGGCATTCCTGACTACACCGGCGATATAACCACTTTCCGCGCCGCAAATGATCGCACGGCTGGCAACCTTGATGTCAGCGCAGCGATGACCAACTTGCGCTCCACCTGCAGCGACACCTCGGATCAGGTTTACAGCGAAGCCACCTTCGATGTGAACGCGCGCCGCACCGATGCGCGCGGGTCTCGCACCGTAACCTTGCCCTATTTCGTGACCGTGCTGCGCGGCGGCAGTGCGGTGGTGAGCAAGCGGGTAGGCGAAGTCACCCTGACGTTTGCTGATGGGCAGGACCGGGCGAGCGCCACTGGCAAGGTTGGTTCATTCATCAACCGCGCCGATGCCGCGTTGCCCGATGACATCCGCGAAAAAATCACCAAAAAGCGACGTGCGGGGGATACCGAGGCTGCGCTCGATCCGCTGGCTGATCCCGAGGTAAAGGCCGCGATTGCGCGCACCCGGTTCGAAATGCTGGTCGGTTTCCAGCTGTCTGAGGCGCAACTGGTGTATAATGTAACGCGCTGATGGTTTTGCGAACGCGCCCCCGCGCGTTCGTCCGCGCGTTCGCCTTCGGTGCTGATCCTTCACTGCGCTACGGGCACCTGCGGGAGCGCGGTCGCGCTTGCGACGCCTGCGGCGTCGACTGGGGCGTTCTTTCTATCGTCTTCCCGGGCTTGACCTGGGATCCCGCTTCCTTCTTTGCACGCGCGACACACCGCGCCTGACGCACGAGATAGCCATGACCCAGACCAAGACCCTCTATGCCGCCTATGCGGAACTGATCGAAACCGTGCTGACCAATCTGGTGGCAGATGGCGTGCTTCCCACTGACACGTCGTTCGCCAACGTCACGCTTGAACCGCCACGCGATCCTGCGCATGGCGACCTGGCGACCAATGCCGCGATGGTGCTGGCCAAGGGCGCAGGCACCAATCCGCGCGTGTTGGCCGAAGCAATCACCTCCAAACTGGCCGCCTACCCCACTATCATCGCTACCGATATTGCCGGGCCGGGTTTCATCAACCTGCGCCTCGCGCCCGCCGCATGGATCGAAGAACTGCGCACCATGGCTGCGCTGGGTGACCAATATGGCCGTTCCAGCATCGGTGCGGGTGCCTGCGTCAATGTCGAATATGTCTCGGCCAATCCGACCGGGCCAATGCACATGGGCCATTGTCGCGGAGCGGTGGTGGGCGATGCGCTGGCCAGCCTGCTCGAATGGGCCGGGCATCGGGTGATTCGCGAATATTACATCAATGATGCAGGCGGTCAGGTCGATGTGCTCGCGCGCTCGGTGCACCTCAGATATCGCGAAGCGCTGGGCGAGGATATTGGCGCGATTCCCGATGGCCTTTATCCCGGCGATTATCTGAAACCGGTTGGCGCGGCGCTGGCCAAGGAGTTTGGCGGCCAATATCGCGCTGCGCCAGAGGCCGAATGGCTGCCGCTATTCCGCAAGCAAGCCGTTGCGCGAATGATGGACCTCATCAAATCCGACCTCGCGATGCTGGGCATCCACCACGATATCTTCGCGTCAGAGGCGGAGTTGCAGGCAGCGGGCAAGCCCGAAGCCGCCGAAAGCTGGCTGCGCGCGCATGATCTGATCTATGATGGCGAACTGGAAGCGCCCAAGGGCAAGGCCCCGCCCGAAGACTGGGAGCCGGTGGAACTGCCGCTGTTCCGCTCGACCAAATTCGGCGATGATCAGGACCGCCCGATCAGGAAATCGAACGGCGCGTGGACATATTTTGGTGCCGATCTCGCCTACCATATGCAGAAGGCGGAAACCGCCGACGAGCTGATTGACATCTGGGGCGCGGATCACGCCGGCACGGTCAAGCGGATCAAAGCGGCGGTTGCGGCGCTGTCCGAAGGTGAGGGCCGCCCGATCCCGTTCGACGTCAAGCTGGTGCAGATGGTGCAGTTGATGCGCGGCGGGGAGCCTGCGAAAATGTCCAAACGCTCGGGCAATTTCATCACCATCGCCGATATGGTCGATGAAGTGGGCAAGGACGTGGTGCGTTTCACCATGCTGACCCGCAAGCCCGAAGCGCAGATGGAGTTCGACTTCGTCAAGGTGGTCGAAGCGTCAAAGGACAATCCGGTGTTCTATGTGCAATATGCCCATGCGCGCATTCAATCGACGCTGCGCAAGGCGGCGGACGCCGGGTTTGCGCCCGATCCAGCCGCGCTTGCCCTGCTGGGGGACGAGGAAATCGCGCTGATCCGCCGCGCCGCGCAGTTCCCGCGCGAAATCGAGGCCGCCGCGCGTGCGCGCGAACCGCACCGGATTGCGTTCTATCTCTATGATCTCGCGGGCGACCTTCATGCCTTCTGGAATCTGGGTAACGACCGCGTTGAAAAGCGGTTCATCGTGGAACAGGACGCCCCTCTGACCGCGGCAAGGCTTTTCCTTGGCACGGCAATCGGGCAAGTGATCCGCAATGGGCTTGGCGTGCTGGGCGTCCAGGCTGTAGAGAAGATGTAGCCGTTTTTGGGGGAAGGCCACGAGGTTCACCATGATCGATGCTGAATATGAAGAACTGGACGAGGCTGGCGGCGAGCTTGATCTCGCCGACACCGACAGCCTGCCGTGGCTTGAATCCGATGAGGAGGATGATGGCGCGGGCGGGCTGGATACGGCGCAGATCCTCGGCTTTGCTGCGGTGTTGGTGTTGCTGCTGGGCGCTGTGGTTGGCGGAGTGTGGTTCTTTACGAACAAGGCGGCTGGCGGTGATCTGGTGGCCGATGGCAGCGTGATCGAAGCCCCCGCCGGCCCGATCAAGGAGCGTCCCGAAAACCCCGGCGGCAAGACCTTTGCTGGCACCGGCAATGTTGCCCCCGTGGTGGGTGAAGGCGGCACCCGTCCGGCGGTGGTGGCGACCACGGCCCCGGCAACAGCCGCTCCCAAGCCGTCGATTTCGACAGCGTCGAGCACGGATACTGTACCTGTCAGCGCGCCTGCCGCCACCACCGGCGTCGGCGTGCAGCTCGCTGCCTATGGCACCCGCGCGCGTGCCGAACAGGGGTGGAGCGATCTGTCGCGCCGCACTGACAAGCTGGCGGGCGTGAAATACCGGGTGATCGAAGGCAAGGTCGATATCGGCACGGTCTATCGCTTGCAAGCGGTGGCGCCGGATCGGGCTGCGGCAGAAAAGCTGTGTGCAGAGCTGAAGTCTGACGGGCTCGACTGCCAGATCAAGTGAAGGCGGCGCCAAAGGAGGTCTGGGACGGCTTTTCCCCGCCCTAGACACCCCCTTGCCCTTGCTTGCGCCGCGCTAGCCTGCGAGTTTGCGCCGATGATTCCGGCAATCTTCGGCCTCGGCGGCCCGCAACTGACGGCAGACGAGCGCGCGTTTTTCCGCGACGCTGACCCGGCGGGCTATATCCTGTTTGGGCGCAATTGCGTCGATCCTGAACAATTGCGCAGCCTGACCGATGACCTGCGGAGCATCCACGGGCGCGAGCGGCTGCTGGTGTCGATCGATCAGGAAGGCGGCCGCGTGGCGCGCCTGCGTCCGCCACTATGGTCGGCCTATCCCTGCGGTGAAGCCTTTGATAAATTGTATGAACTGGCCCCGGCCAGCGCGATTGAGGCGGCCCGCGCCAATGCCACTGCGATGGGTCAGGAACTGTCGGCAATGGGGATCACGGTCGATTACCACCCCCCGCTCGACCTGCGCTTTCCCGGCGCTCATGATGTGATCGGAGACCGCGCGCTCGGCCGTAATCCGATGCAGGTCGCCGCATTGGGCCGCGCGATCCTGGATGGGCTGGCCGCAGGCGGGGTGGCCGGGTGTATCAAGCATATGCCGGGCCACGGACGAAGCGATGTCGATACCCACAAGGCGCTGCCCACAGTTACCGCGAGCGCTGCGGAGCTGGAGGCTGACATCGCCCCGTTCCGTGCACTTAATCAAGCGCTTATCGGGATGACAGGGCATTTGCTGTTCCCGATGTGGGATGCGCAAAACCCCGCCACGCTGTCCTCCACCATCATTGCCGATATTATTCGCGGTTCTATCGGCTTTGATGGCCTGCTACTGACCGATGATATCGACATGGAGGCGCTGGGTGGAACGATCCCCGAACGCGCCGCCCGTGCCCACGCAGCGGGATGTGATATCATATTGAATTGCTGGGCTAAAATGGCTAACATGGAGGGAATTTGCGAGGTGCTTCCCGCCATGCCGGACACCACAACCGCGCGGCTTGATCGCGCGCTGGCAGGCACGCGGATTGCCCCGGCGATGGCGCCCGACCATGCCGGATTGCTCGCGAAACGCGATGAATTGCTGGCGCTGACAGGGGCGGCGGCATGAACGACGTGGCCGAACCCTTCATGTTCCCGCAAACCGATACTGCCAGGCCCGATACGGACGCGCTCTACCTCGAACTCGATGGCTGGGAAGGCCCGCTTGATCTGCTGCTCGATCTGGCGCGGCGGCAAAAGGTTGATTTACGTCAGATTTCGCTCCTCGCGCTGGTCGATCAATACCTGACCTATATCGAACGGGCCGGCGCGCTCAGGTTGGAACTGGCCGCCGATTACCTCGTGATGGCGGCGTGGCTCGCCTACCTCAAATCGGCGATGCTGCTGCCCAAGGATCAGCAGGAAGACCCCTCGCCCGAAGAACTGGCGCTGCGCCTGCAATTGCGGTTGCAACGCCTCGGCGCGATGCGCGAGGCCGCTGCGCGGCTGATGGGGCGTGACCGGATCGGGCGCGATGTATTTGTGCGGGGCGCGCCAGAGGGCCTGCGCACCGATCGCAAGACCGTGTGGCGCAGCGATATGTTTGCGTTGATTCAAGCCTATGGGCAGGTGAAGGCGCGCACTGCACCGCGCATCTACCACGTTGCTAATCGCCCGGTGATGACGCTCGACAGCGCGCTCGAACGGGTGTCGGCGATGCTGGGCGTGACGCTCGACTGGATGGATATCCGCGATTTCCTGCCGCCTCATGCTGAACCGGCGTTGCGGCGCTCGGCGCTGGCATCAAGCTTTGTCGCGGCGCTGGAACTGGCGCGGCGCGGGCGGGCGGAATTGGCGCAGGACGCGGCCTTCGCGCCCTTGCGCATCCGGCGGTTGAAAGAAGGAACGCCCGCATGAGCGGCGCACCCGGAACGCTGGAACGCGCGGTCGAGGCGACCTTGTTCGCCTCCGAGGAGCCCATGACCATTGCCGCGCTGGCCGTGCATCTGGGCGGGGTTGAGCCTGCCGACCTGCGCGATGCGCTGACCGCGCTCGCAACGCAGTATGCGGCGCGCGGGGTGCATCTGGTTGAGCGGGCTGCGCGCTGGCATTTTGAAACCGCGCCCGATCTGGCCCACCTGCTGCGGCGCGAAAAGGAACAGGTGCGCCGGTTAAGCCGCGCGGCGACCGAAGTGCTGGCGATCATCGCCTATCACGAACCGGTCAGCCGCGCTGAAATCGAATCGATTCGCGGAGTGCAGACCAGCGCGGGCACATTGGACGTGCTGATGGAGGCAGGCTGGATTCGCCTGGCGGGCCGCCGCGAAGTGCCGGGCCGCCCGGTGATCTATGCCACCACGCCCGAATTCCTCGACCATTTCGGCCTCGCCAGCCGCCGCGATCTGCCGGGAATCGACGAATTGCGCGCCGCCGGGCTGCTCGATCCGGTCGACGATGCGCTGGAAGAAGCGATGCGGTTTGATCCCGATGATGCCGAAGCAGAAGGAGATAGCGCGTAACCGCGTTATTCTGCTACGGAGCCACCTGCGCAGCCGGGTGGCATCCCGGCGGCAAGGCCCCTATATAGGGGGCGTAACCCAACACGAGTCTCGCCCCATGAATATCGGTATCTGGCAAATCCTCATCCTCGCACTGGTCGTGCTGGTGCTGTTCGGGCGGGGGCGCATTTCGGAAATGATGGGCGATTTCGGCAAGGGCATCTCCAGCTTCAAAAAGGGGATGAGCGAGACTGAAGAGCCCGCGCCCAAGGCTCGGATCGAACCGCCCGCAAACGGCGCTCCTCCGGCAGAAACCCCTGCTCCGGCAGATAAAAACGACACGACTGGCGCGTAACCTCGCCTGAAGGAGGCGGCCAAGCCGCACCTCGCATGTTCGATATCGGCGCCGCAGAACTGCTGGTCATCATCATCGTCGCGGTCGTTG
>PHEL01000217.1 GCA_002842925.1 Alphaproteobacteria bacterium HGW-Alphaproteobacteria-14 | reverse complement strand
AGGGCGTGACTATGCGCAGCTGCTCAAGGAAGACGTCACGATCCGCAAATACATCATGAAGAACCTGCCGCAGGCGGCAGTTTCCAAGGTGGTGATCGAACGTCCGGCCAAGCTGTGCCGGGTATCGATCTATGCGGCGCGTCCCGGCGTGATCATCGGCAAGAAGGGCGCAGACATCGAAAAGCTGCGTTCGAAGCTGGCGACCATGACGCCGAGCGAAGTGAAGCTGAACATTGTTGAAATCCGCAAGCCGGAAATCGACGCCAAGCTCGTCGCGCAGGGCATCGCCGATCAGTTGGTGCGCCGCATTGCGTTCCGCCGGGCGATGAAGCGTGCGGTGCAATCGGCGCTGCGTCTGGGTGCCGAAGGCATCAAGATCGTGTGCGGCGGCCGTTTGGGCGGGGCGGAAATCGCCCGCGTTGAATGGTATCGCGAAGGTCGCGTGCCGCTTCACACGCTGCGTGCCAATATCGATTACGCCGATACCGAGGCGCTGACCGCCTACGGGATCATCGGGATCAAGGTGTGGATATTCAAGGGCGAGATTCTTGCCCATGATCCGACTGCACAGGACCGCCTGATGCTGGAAGCGCAGACTTCCGGCGTCCGGCCGGCTCGTTGAGGTAACAGACCATGTTGCAACCTAAAAAGCACAAGTTCCGCAAGCAGTTCAAAGGCCGGATCAAGGGCGACGCCAAGGGCGGCACTGATCTCAACTTCGGCTCGTATGGCCTCAAGGCTCTGGAACCCGAACGGATCACCGCTCGCCAGATCGAAGCTGCGCGTCGTGCGATCACCCGCCACATCCGGCGTCAGGGGCGTCTCTGGATCCGCATTTTCCCGGATGTGCCAGTGTCCAAGAAGCCTGCGGAAGTCCGTCAGGGCAAAGGCAAGGGTTCGGTCGAATACTGGGCTGCACGGGTAAAACCGGGCCGGATCCTGTTTGAACTCGATGGTGTTGCCGGCCCGCTTGCCGCTGAAGCGTTCGAGCGCGCAGCGATGAAGCTGCCGATCAAGACCAAGGTTATCGCCCGTCTGGGTGACACCAGCCATCTGGGAGGCGAATAATGGCTGATTTCGCGGACCTTCGCACCAAGACCGATGATCAGCTGTCCGCCGAGCTCACCGAGCTGAAGCGCGAACAGTACAATCTGCGGTTCCAGGCTGCAACCAACCAGCTCGAAGCCCCGTCGCGTATCCGTCAGGTGCGCAGGAGCATCGCCCAGATCAAGACGCTGCAAAACGAGCGCGCGGCGAAAGCCGCCGCCGTGAAGGCTTGAGGAGTTAACAATGCCAAAGCGCATCCTCGTTGGGACTGTCACCTCCGACAAGACCGACAAGACCGTGACCGTGAAGGTCGAACGCAAGGTGAAGCACCCATTGTATGGGAAGATCATCCGGCGCTCGAAGAAATATCACGCGCATGATGAAGGCAACGAATTCACCGTGGGTGATGTCGTGCGGATCGAAGAGACTCGTCCCATGTCCAAGACCAAGACCTGGATCGTAAAAACGCAGGCGGTTGAGGCTGACCTCGACGTCGCAGCGGCCGGGAACTGAATTAGGCGTAAACGGAACTCCCGGGCCCCAGTCGGATTGGGCGTCCCGGAAAGCCAGTGAGAAGGAACCGGATCAATGATCCAGATGCAATCCAATCTCGACGTCGCGGACAATAGCGGCGCAAAGCGCGTCCAGTGCATTAAAGTGCTGGGTGGGTCGAAGCGCAGGACCGCGTCGGTCGGTGATGTGATCGTCGTCTCCATCAAGGAGGCGCAACCGCGCACCAAGGTCAAGAAGGGCGACGTTCATCGCGCCGTGATCGTGCGTACCCGCAAGGAAGTGCGTCGTCAGGATGGCACCGTCATCCGTTTCGACAGCAACGCTGCCGTGCTGGTGAACAAGAACGAGGAGCCGATCGGCACTCGTATCTTTGGCCCGGTGGTGCGCGAACTGCGCGGTCGCGGGTTCATGAAGATCATCAGCCTTGCGCCGGAGGTGCTGTAATGTCGGCCGCGAAGATCAAGAAGGGCGACAATGTTGTTGTCCTTTCGGGCAAGGACAAGGGGCGCACCGGTACGGTCGCTCAGGTCATGCCCAAGGATAGCAAAATCGTTGTTGCCGGTGTCAACATCGTTGCCCGTCACCGCAAGCCCAGCCAGGCCAACCCGCAAGGTGGTATCGACCGGTTCCCGGCCCCGATGCACATCTCGAAGGTCGCTCTGGCTGATCCCAA
>PHEL01000216.1 GCA_002842925.1 Alphaproteobacteria bacterium HGW-Alphaproteobacteria-14 | reverse complement strand
TGCCCCTCGATCGAGGACAAGATCCACCGCTTTGGCGATCGCGGCGGGCATCAGGTATTCCTTGAACCGGAAGGGCTGACGACGCATCTGGTCTATCCCAACGGGATCAGCACCTCGCTGCCCACCGATGTGCAGGAAGTGGTGGTGCGCACCATGCCGGGCTGCGCGCAAGCCAAGATCGTGCAGCCGGGCTATGCGGTCGAATATGACCATATTGATCCGCGTGCGCTGACCCCTGATTTGCAGGTGCGCGCGATCCCCGGCCTCTATTGCGCCGGGCAGATCAACGGCACCACCGGATACGAGGAGGCCGCCGCGCAAGGGCTGGTTGCGGGGCTGGAGGCGGCGGCAGCGGCGCTTGGCACAGCCGCGCCCGCGCTTGACCGTGCCAATTCCTATATCGCGGTGATGGTCGATGATCTGACCTTGCAGGGGGTGTCGGAGCCTTACCGGATGCTGACCGCGCGCGCCGAATACCGGCTGCGGCTGCGCGCCAATAATGCGGCGACGCGGCTGACCGGTATGGGGATTGCCGCAGGCTGCGTGGGTAAGGAGCGCCGCGCGTGGTGGGAACGGCGTGAGGATACCCGCAAAATGTTTCACGTGAAACATTCGCAGCCGGTCCACGCGCGTGACCTTGCCGACGCGGGCCTGCCGGTGCGGCGCGATGTCGGCGAAAAGCCGATTGCCGAGTGGTTGCGCCACGATGGGGTGACGCTCGCTGCGCTGGCTCCCTGGCTGGGCGATGTGACCGCGCACGATCCGCTGCTGGCCGAGGAAATGGCCGAGGATGCCGCCTATGCGCCCTACCTGACGCGGCAGGACAGCGAATTGCGCGATCTGCGTGCGAGCGAGGCGTTGCCGCTGGCCCCGGACTTTCCCTATGGCGCGGTTCCCGGCCTGTCGAACGAGATGATCGAGCGCCTGACCAGGGCTGCACCGGGAACGCTGGCGGCGGCCGGGCGGGTGGCGGGTGTCACCCCGGCGGCGCTGTCAGCCTTGCTGGTGCACGCGCGGCGGCTTGCCAACGGGAGCCGCGCGGCGTGATCAGCAACGAGGCCGAAGCCCGCGCTTACGTGGCGGGATTGACCGATGCCGAGGGCCTGGCGCGGATCGAGGCCTTTGCCGCGCTGGTGCTGGAGGAAAACCAGCGCCAGAACCTGATCGCCAAACCCACCGAATCCCATATCTGGCAGCGCCACATTGCGGATTCGGCGCAGCTTACGCAAAATGTTTCACGTGAAACATTCGGGGCGAATGCTGGCGGGGCGTGGCTTGATCTGGGGAGCGGGCCGGGGTTTCCGGGGCTGGTGATCGCGGCGCTCAATCCCAATATGCCGGTGGTGCTGGTCGAATCGCGTAGCCGGCGGGCCGAGTTTCTTACCCGCTGCATCGCCGCGCTCGATCTGCCCAAATGCCGGGTGGAAGCGCAGCGGTTGGAGCGGGTTGCACCATTTCCGGCCCGCGCCATTTCGGCACGCGCCTTTGCACCACTGCCCAAGCTGCTCGCCTTATCCGCACCCTTCTCCACAAGCGCCACCTGCTATGTCTTGCCCAAAGGGCGATCAGCGGCGCAGGAATTGGAAGCGTTGAAACCAGCGATTCGAGCAATGTTTCACGTGAAACATTCCTTGACCGATCCCGAGGCCGGGATCATCGTGAAGGCC
>PHEL01000215.1 GCA_002842925.1 Alphaproteobacteria bacterium HGW-Alphaproteobacteria-14 | reverse complement strand
GCTGGCCCCTGACGCGCTGGCTGCGGCGACGCTTTACGTCACACTGGAACCTTGCGCCCACCAATCAGTGCGCGGGCCAGCCTGCGCTGACCTGATTGTCGCAGCAAAACCCGCCCGCGTGGTGATTGGTCAGCGCGATCCCGACCCGCGCACTGCGGGCCAGGGCATCGCCCGGCTGGAAGCAGCGGGAATTGCCGTGCGACTGCTTGATGATGCAGCCTCTGCCGCCAGCCTTGCCGGATTTCTGACCCGCCAGCATTCCGGGCGGCCGTGGGTTACGCTCAAGCTGGCGGCATCGCTGGATGGCTGCATCGCGCTGGCTGATGGCACCAGCCGCTGGATCACCGGAGAGGCCGCGCGCGCGCATGTCCATGCAATCCGTGCGCAGCATGACGCGATCCTGGTCGGCGGCGGGACATGGCGCGCCGACGCGCCAAGGCTCGATGTGCGCCTGCCGGGGCTGGAGGCGCGCTCGCCAAGGCGCGTGGTGCTGACGCGCGGGCCAGCGCCCGAAGGCGGCGTCACCGCGATTGCCGCGCCGCAGGATATCGCGGGGCTTGATGGCGCGCTCTATTGCTATGTCGAAGGCGGGGCGGAGACGGCAGCGGCTTTCCTCGCCGCTGATCTGGTCGACGAACTGCACCTCTACCGCGCGCCGGTCCTGATCGGCGATGGCCGCCGCAGTCTGGGCGGACTGGGGCTGACGAACCTTGCTGATGCGCATGGCCGATGGCGCTTGCACGAAAGCCGCAAGCTTGGCAGCGACACCTTCTCGGCCTATCTGCGCTGCCGAGCCTAACGAGGAATCCAGCCCCATGTTCACCGGTATCGTCACCGCCATCGGCACCATCGCATCCGCCGATCAACGCGGCGACCTGCGTCTGCGGATCACCGCCCCGCTCGACCCGGCGCGGATCGATATCGGCGCATCGATTGCGTGTTCGGGCGTGTGCCTGACGGTGGTGGAACGCGGCGGCACTGCGGGCGATGCGTGGTTCGATGTCGATCTGTCAGGTGAAAGCATCAGCCGCACCGTGCCCGGCATGTGGGCAGTGGGCGCCAGGCTCAACCTTGAACCCTCGCTGCGGCTGGGTGACGAACTGGGCGGACACATCGTCACCGGCCATGTCGATTCGGTCGGCAAGGTGGTTCTGGTGCGGCAGGCAGGCGGCAGCTGGCAGATCGCAATCCGCGCGCGCGCCGAAATGGCCCCGTTCATCGCGGAAAAAGGCTCGATCACGGTCAATGGCGTTTCGCTAACGGTCAACGACGTGCGCGACCGGGACGATGGGGCCTGCGATTTCCTGCTCAACATCATTCCCCACACCGCTGCCGTGACGACGCTGGGTCAGTTGGCGGTGGACGACAAGGTCAACCTGGAGATTGACGTGCTGGCGCGGTATCTGAAGCGGATGCAGTCGCTCGCGGCGGCGGGCTAGGGTCAGCGAAAACAGATATTCGGGCGCGATCTGGCTGTCTTTGGCGGCCGGGATTGTGGTGCATCGCTGCAACGATCCATCCTTGAAATGTATTCGCGATTCCAGCGTGCATTGTTGGGCTGTCGGTAATGTGACAACCTTTCGTTTAGAGCGGTTTCCACACGTTCTGACTCGAAAGGGATTCCCTTACGGTCGTGGTTCTGATTCAAGCTTCCTGCTGGAGGCAGGAGGCCAGCATGGAT
>PHEL01000214.1 GCA_002842925.1 Alphaproteobacteria bacterium HGW-Alphaproteobacteria-14 | reverse complement strand
ACCGCCTGTCCGCCGCGAGACGTGGCATAGACGCGTGTTTCACGTGAAACATTGCCCGCAGGCCCGGCATCATTGGCGGCCATCGCGGGCAAAGACGTGCCAAGGTCAACCCTGCGCGGGGCAAGGCCGGGGCTGGCGGTCGCAACATTGGTGCTGCGTGCGATAGTGCCAGCCTGCGCGGGCGGCGCGGCGATTCGCAGGCCATCGCTGCTTCGGCTGCGTGCCTTGTCCGGCACCAGACCGAACACCTGCCAGCCCGATACCATCGTGACAGCCACCTTCAACGCCATGAACATCAGCGCCATATGCACCGCACCGACCAGAAAGAACGCCATCGCCGCCTGCTGATCGATCTGCCCCGGCACCGCCACCAGCGCAGCCAGGATCGGCACCGCGAGTTCGAGCATGATCGACCCGCCCAGCACCGCGAACAACGGCGCCAGCGCCATCATCGTCAGCCCCTTGAGCCAGCCGGTGAACAGCCCGCGTGTGCCTTCGAACAAGGCCAGCACCACGAAAATCGGCCCCACCGCGAGCAGCAGCGCCAGCGAAATCCGCGCTGCCACCAGCAGACCCACCGTGCCGAGCAGCAGCAGCATTGCCCCGAACCACATCATGCCGGGCGGCGAGAAAGCATTGATATCCTTGGTATCCCCGCTCGCCTGCTGGATCGCGAGGAACACCACATCAAGTTTCTGCGCGAACACGAACGTGGCGCTTTCGCCCTGTGTGCCGGTGAGGATGCCCGCGATTTGATCCGGCCCGCCGATGAAGATGTTGTAGAAAATCGTCGAAAACGCCACGAAACTGGTGGCAAAACCCATCACCAGCCCCAGCGTGATCACCTTGGGCAGCAGCGCGCGCACCCCAAGGTTTGATCGCCCCAGCATCAGCGAAATCGCAAAGAAGCTGACGTAAAGCACCAGCATCGCCGTCAACGCTAAGGTCAGCTGGCCTTCGGTGCCGAACAACCGGTTGAACGCCTGTTCGGATACCCCGCTGGCGATGCAATCCACCGCCGACAGCGCGGCGGCCACTCCGGTGCCCATCGACTGGGCGGCCAGATCACACGCGGTCGTCATTCCGCAGCCTGCCAGACGGGTTGGCCGTCTTCGTCCACCGCGCCATCGGGCCAGGCGGTGCCTGTAAGCGCAGGATACCACGCCGACGGTTCATCCCCCACCGCTTCACGCAGCAGACCGAGCCTGCGCACCGCGCTTTCGCGACCCGACAGGATGGTGAGCACCTCCGGCGCGCCTGACAGGTCGAGCCGCACCACCACGCTCGCATCGGGCTGACGCACAAGGAAGCAGCGCGAATGCGCGGGCAGCGAGCGGATCAGCGCGAATTCGTGGCTCGTCAGGCCAAACCCATCGCAGTAATCTTCGGGCCGGGCGCGGCTGTTGGGCATGAACACCATCGTCGCGGTCTGTTCGACCAGCGCCGTCGAAATCCGGCTGTCGAGCGCATCGCGCGCGCTTTGCGTTGCAAAGCCCACCAGCGCGTTGCGTTTGCGCAGCGTCTTCAGCCAGTCGCGGATGCGCGCGGCGAACACCTCGTCATCCAATGCCTTCCACCCTTCATCGATCAGGATCATGGTCGGCTGCCCGTCCAACCGTTCATCAATGCGGTGGAACAGATACATCATCGTCGGCGTGCGCAGGCGCGGGTTTTCCAGCAGCGCGGTCAT
>PHEL01000213.1 GCA_002842925.1 Alphaproteobacteria bacterium HGW-Alphaproteobacteria-14 | reverse complement strand
AAGCTGCGGGTCTGCAGGCTTGCCTTGGTGATCCCGAGCAGGATCGGCACCCCTTCAGCGGGCTGCTTACCCTTGCCCAGCTTGGCATTATATTCCAGCATTTCAGCCAGATCAAGCTGTTCGCCCGGCAACAGGGTGGTGTCACCGCCATTGGTGATTTCGACCTTTTGCAGCATCTGGCGAACGATCACCTCGATGTGCTTGTCGTTGATCTTCACGCCCTGAAGCCGGTACACTTCCTGGATTTCGTCGACCATATATTCGGACAAGGCCTCGACACCCATCACCTCAAGGATGTCATGCGGGTTGGGCGATCCGGAAACAAGGGTGTCCCCCTTCTTCACGTAATCGCCTTCCTGCACGTCAATCACCTTGGTCTTGGCGATCAGGTATTCCACCGGATCACCTTCCTCGGGGATGATCGCGATCTTGCGTTTTGCCTTGTATTCACGGACGAATTCGATCCGGCCGGAAATCTTGGCGATCACCGAAACGTCCTTGGGCATACGCGCTTCGAACAGTTCGGCCACACGCGGCAGACCGCCGGTGATGTCGCGGGTCTTGGCGGCTTCGCGGCTGGCGCGGGCGACGATGTCGCCGGCTTCAACCGTCTGGCCATCCTCGACCGAAAGCGTGGTGCCCGGAGCGAGCATATAACGCGCCGCTTCAGTTTCCCCGTCCGCATCACCCAACAAGGTCATACGCGGCCGCAGGTCTTCCTTCTTCTTGCGTCCCGTAGCGCGGTTTTCGGTCACCACGCGCTGGGCAATGCCGGTAGCATCATCAAGCTGTTCTTCGAGCGTGATGCCCTCGATCAGATCCTGATACTTCACCACGCCCGATTGTTCGGTGATGATCGGCAGGGTGAACGGATCCCACTCGGCAATCCGGTCACCGATCTTCACATGGTCGCCATGCTTGAACATCAGCACCGTACCATAGGGCACCTTGTGCATCTCGCGCTCGCGCCCTTCGGCATCGATCACCGCGATCTCACCATTGCGGGCCAGGCTGAGGATACGGCCGCGTTTGTCGCTGATGGTCGGCATATCACGGAATTCGACACGGCCTTCCGAAATCGCCTCAAGGTGGCTGGTTTCGTTGATCTGCGCCGCGCCACCGATGTGGAACGTCCGCATCGTCAGCTGTGTGCCGGGTTCACCGATCGATTGTGCCGCGATAACGCCGACAGCTTCACCGATATTGACCGGGGTGCCGCGGGCAAGATCACGGCCATAACAGCTCGCGCACACGCCCTGTTCGGCCTGACACACCAGCGGAGAACGGATCTTCGCCGACTGAACTTCAGCCGTCTCGATATCCTTCACCATCGCTTCGTCGAGCAGGGTGCCTGACTTGACGATGACTTCACCGGTTGCGGCGTTGAGGACATCTTCCGCCACGGTGCGGCCCAGAATGCGCTCACCCAGCGAGGCGATCACGCTGCCGCCCTGCACGATGGCGCGCATTTCGAGCGCGTTTTCGGTCTTGCAGTCTTCTTCTGTGATGACGCAATCCTGCGACACGTCGACCAGCCGGCGGGTCAGGTAGCCCGAATTCGCAGTCTTCAACGCCGTATCCGCGAGGCCCTTACGCGCGCCGTGGGTGGAGTTGAAGTATTCAAGAACGGTCAGACCTTCCTTGAAGTTCGAGATGATCGGGGTTTCGATGATCTCGCCCGAAGGCTTGGCCATCAGCCCGCGCATCCCGGCCAGCTGCTTCATCTGCGC
>PHEL01000212.1 GCA_002842925.1 Alphaproteobacteria bacterium HGW-Alphaproteobacteria-14 | reverse complement strand
CCGCGTCAAACTCAACATGCGTCTTGGCCTTGATGCCGAAGACACCGTGACCACGCTGCGCAAGGAAGATATCCTTGCGGTGGTCAAGGAACTGGTCGGGCTCAAGGACGGCAAGGGCGACGTCGATGATATCGACAACCTTGGCAACCGCCGGGTGCGTTCGGTGGGCGAGCTGCTGGAAAACCAGTATCGCGTCGGCCTGCTGCGCATGGAGCGCGCGGTCAAGGAACGCATGAGCAGCGTCGATGTCAGCACGGTGATGCCGAATGACCTGATCAACGCCAAGCCCGCCGTGGCAGCGGTGCGTGAATTCTTCGGTTCGTCGCAGCTGTCGCAGTTCATGGATCAGACCAATCCGCTGGGCGAAGTCACCCACAAACGCCGCGTTTCGGCTTTGGGGCCGGGCGGTCTGACCCGCGAACGCGCAGGCTTTGAAGTGCGCGACGTTCACCCGACCCACTATGGCCGGATCTGCCCGATTGAAACGCCCGAAGGCCCGAACATCGGTCTGATCAACTCGCTGGCCTCGTTCAGCCGCGTCAACAAATACGGCTTCATCGAAACCCCCTATCGCAAGGTGGTGGATGGCAAGGTGACCGCCGACGTGATCTACCTCTCCGCGATGGAGGAGCAGAAGCACACGGTTGCGCAGGCTTCGGCCGAACTGAACGACGACGGCAGCTTTGTCGAAGAACTGGTTTCGGCGCGCCACAATGGCGACAACCTGATGGCGCCGCGTGAACACGTGACGCTGATGGATGTGTCCCCGAAGCAGCTGGTTTCGGTGGCTGCATCGCTGATCCCGTTCCTGGAAAACGATGACGCCAACCGCGCGTTGATGGGATCGAACATGCAGCGCCAGGCGGTGCCGCTGGTCAAGGCCGAAGCCCCGTGGGTCGGCACCGGGATGGAAGAAACCGTCGCGCGCGATTCGGGCGCGGCAATTGCGGCCAAGCGCGGCGGGATCGTCGATCAGGTCGACGCCACCCGTATCGTGATCCGCGCGATCGGTGATGTCGAACCCGGCCAGTCGGGCGTCGATATCTACACGCTGCAAAAGTTCCAGCGGTCGAACCAGAATACCTGCATCAATCAGCGGCCGCTGGTGAAGGTTGGTGAAACGGTCGAACCGGGCGATATTATCGCCGATGGCCCTTCGACCGATCTGGGTGAACTGGCACTGGGGCGCAACAGCCTCGTCGCGTTCATGCCGTGGAACGGTTACAACTACGAAGATTCGATCCTGCTGTCGGAACGGATCGTGAAAGATGACGTTTTCACCTCGATCCATATCGAGGAATTCGAAGTCATGGCCCGCGATACCAAACTGGGGCCGGAAGACATCACCCGCGACATCCCCAATGTCGGTGAGGAAGCGCTGCGCAACCTCGACGAAGCCGGGATCGTCTATGTTGGTGCAGAAGTGCATCCGGGCGATATTCTGGTCGGCAAGATCACGCCCAAGGGCGAAAGCCCGATGACGCCGGAAGAAAAGCTGCTGCGCGCGATCTTCGGTGAAAAGGCGTCCGACGTGCGCGATACCTCGCTGCGGCTGCCGCCGGGCGTGGCGGGCACGATCGTGGAAGTGCGGGTGTTCAACCGCCACGGGATCGAAATCGATGATCGTACCCGGGCGATCCAGAACGAGGAAATTGAGCGGCTGCGCAAGGATTGCGCGGATGAACGCAACATCCTCAACCGCGCGACCTATAATCGCCTGCACGACATGCTGCTGGGTCAGGTGGCAAGCGCCGCGCCC
>PHEL01000053.1 GCA_002842925.1 Alphaproteobacteria bacterium HGW-Alphaproteobacteria-14 | reverse complement strand
CCTGCAATTCGTCGCCACCCCCAATATCCGCAACCTCGCCGTGCCCAACGAAGATTCGCGCGCGATCGATCTTGAGGATTCCAACCTGTTCGCGCTCAACCGCTTTCCCGGATATGATCAGGTTGAAGACGGCACGCGGATGACCTGGGGGGCAGACTGGGAACTGCAGCGCCCCGGCTGGCGGATCAAATCGACCATCGGCCAATCGTTCCGGATCGAAGCAGAATCGGATGATCTGTTCCCCAAAGGCACGGGCCTTTCGGAACGGGTATCGGATTTTGTCGGTCGCACCGAAGTGCGGTTCCACAACCTCATCTCCTTCACCCACCGGTTCCGTCTCGACAAGGACAGTTTCGCCGTTCGCAGGAACGAAATCGACGCGACCGTGGGGTCACGCCACACCTATATCGAAGTGGGCTACCTGGAATTGAACCGCGACATTCAGACGGTCGAAGACCTGCGCGACCGCGAGGAATTGCGCGCGGCAGCGCGGATCGCGATTGCCCGCAATTGGTCGGTGTTCGGATCGGGGGTCTTCAATCTCACCGATCCCGAAGACGACCCGATCTTCATGCCCGACGGGTTCGAACCGATCCGCACCCGGCTGGGCTTCGCCTATCAGGATGATACGATGGAATTCGGTGCGACCTGGCGGCGCGATTTCGTCGGCGCGGGCGACGCGACACGCGGAAACACGTTTCAGGTGTTCTTCGCGCTGCGCAATCTCGGCTTCCGGTAAGGCACATCAATTGGCACATGAATTGGCAGCGCGGGTAAATCGGGTTAAAGGGCACGCCAATGGGTGGCTGGCCGTGTTACTCTGACACGTTAATCTGGATGGACAGGACTCATCTGCCATTCAGCCGATGCGAGCTAACAGCACCCTATGCGTAAAGGCTTGCGCAGGATTATCGAGCATAAGGCGGGATTGATCGAGTGAATGTGAAGCTGTTTTCCAAGACCCAATTGGGCAGAACCGCAGCCGCGATGGTGGCGGTGGGCCTTGCCGGGCTGGCGGTGGTGCCGGTCGCTGCTCCGGCGCAGACCTTAGCGGTGCCGACCTCCGATAATCCGTTTGGCCTGCCCGAAGATATCACCCTGTTCGGCAAGGCTGACCCCGACCGTCGCACGGCAACGGCGGTGGTCAATGGTTTTGTCATCACCGGCACCGATATTGATCAGCGCGTCGCGCTTGTCACCGCCGCATCCGATGCTCCGATCGAGGGCGAGGAATTGTTGCGGCTGCGGGTGCAGGTGCTGCGCAACCTGATCGACGAAACGCTCAAGATCCAGGCCGCCGCCGCCGCCACCATGCCGGTGGCACGCGAGGAGGTGGAACAAACCTATCAGCAGCTTGCCGGGCAGAATTTCGGCAGTGAACCCAAGAAGATGGATGAATATCTGATCTCCATCGGTTCCTCGCCTGAATCGCTCAAACGCCAGATCGAAGGCGAAGTGGCGTGGGAAAACCTGGTGCGGCGCAACATCATGCCGTTCGTCAATGTCTCAGCTGACGAAGTCAACGATGTGCTCCAACGGCTTAACGAAGCCAAAGGCACCGATGAATACCGGCTTGGTGAAATCTTCCTTTCATCCACGGCGGAAAACCGCGCGGCGGTGCTGAACAACGCGCAGCAGATCATGCAACAATTGCAGGCGGGCGGCAGCTTTGTCGCCTATGCGCGGCAATTTTCCGAAGCGACCACAGCGGTGGTCGGCGGCGATCTGGGCTGGGTAAGGCTGGGGCAATTGCCGCCGCAGCTGGGTGCGGCAGCACGAACGATGATTCCGGGGCAATTGCAGGGCCCGATCGAGATTCCCGGCGGTTTTTCGATCCTCTATCTGATCAACAAACGCCAGGTGCTGATGGCCGATCCCAACGAGGCTCTGCTCAGCCTCAAACAGATCTCGATCAGTTTTGCTCCCGATGTGACGCAGGAACAAGCCGAAGCGCGGGTCACCCAATTTGGTGCCTTTATCGAAAGTTTGCGCGGTTGCGGGGATGTGGAAGCGGGCGCCGCCGCGATCGGGGCCGATGTCGTCACGAACGAGCAGATCAAGGCTGCGACGCTGCCCGAACAGCTGCGCGCGATCATCCTCAACCTCCAAATCGGTCAGGCGACTCCCTTGTTTGGCGGGATTCAGGAAGGCGTGCGGGTGCTGATGGTTTGCGGGCGTGATGATGCGGCAGATGCAGGCGCACCAACCTTCGCGGCGGTGATGGATCAGATCGAGGAGGAACGCGTCAACAAGCGCGCCCTGCGCTACCTGCGCGATCTGCGCAATGACGCCTATATCGAGTACAATTGAGCGCGGCGACCAAATCTCCGGCCGCTCCGCTGGCGATTACGCTCGGCGATCCAGCCGGGATCGGGCCTGAGGTCATTCTCGGCGCGTGGGCGCGATTGCGGGCAGAACGGCGCGCCCCGTCTGCCTTCGTGGTCGGTGGGCCGGAATTGTTGCGCGCGGCGGGCGAAAGGCTGCGGATCGACTGCCCGATCGTGCCGATTGCCGATCCATCCGAGGCATACGCCGCTGCGGCTGTAGGACTGCCGGTCTTGGTCGGGCTTGATGCCCCCTTGACCCCCGGTTGCCCGACTTCGGAGGGTGCCCGCGTGGCGCTTGCCTCGCTTAACCGGGGGGCAAAATTCGCGCTGGCCGAGGTCGCTGCAGGGTTGGTGACCGCGCCGGTGGCCAAGCACGCCTTGGCCGCCATCGGCTGGGACTATCCGGGGCAGACCGAATTTCTCGCTGACACCTGCGGCATGGGTTGGCGCGATGCAGTCATGATGCTGGCAGGGCCATCTTTGCGCACCGTGCCGCTAACCGTCCACGTGCCGCTAGCCAAGGTGCCGGGGCTGCTTTCGTCCGACCTGATCACCCATAAGGCGCGCATTGTTCTGGCAGGATTACGCCGTGATTTCAGCGTATTGTCCCCCCGTCTTGCGATTGCGGCGCTCAACCCCCACGCGGGCGAAGGCGGCCAATTCGGGGATGAAGAAGCGCGCGTGATTGCGCCTGCCATCGCCGCGCTGCAAGCCGAAGGGATCGCCGCCTTCGGCCCCGTCCCCGGCGATGCGCTGTTCACGCCACGGATGCGCAGCACCTATGATGCGGCGCTGTGCATGTATCACGATCAGGCACTTATCCCCTTGAAAGCCTTGGAGGTTGACGAAGGCGTGAACGTGACGCTGGGCCTGCCGATCATCCGCACATCACCCGATCATGGCACCGCCTTCGACATCGCGGGCAAAGGCATCGCCGATCCCGGCGCGATGGCGGCGGCGATTGTGATGGCGGCGGATATGGCGAAGGCGCGGGCGGCAGCAAGTGTCTGACCTCCCCCCGATCCGCGAGGTTATTCAACGCCACGGCCTCGCCGCGTCCAAGGCGTTGGGACAGAATTTCCTTCTCGATGAACAGCTTCTGGCGCGGATCGCGGCGCTGCCGGGCGATCTTGCGGGCGCGCAGGTGCTCGAAGTCGGCCCCGGCCCCGGCGGGCTGACCCGCGCATTGCTCAGGGCAGGCGCCCGCGTCACCGCGATCGAAATGGACCGCCGCTGTCTGCCCGCGCTGGCCGAACTGGGGGAGAGCTTCCCCGGACAACTCACTGTAGTCGAAGGCGATGCGCTCAAAATCGATCACAATGCGGTGATGCTTGGTGCACCGTTCCACGTGCTTTCGAACTTGCCCTACAACATCGGCACCGCGCTATTCGTGCGGTGGCTATCAGGCGAAAATTGGCCGCCGCTGTGGCAATCGCTCACCCTGATGTTCCAGCGCGAAGTGGCCGACCGGATCGTGGCAGCAGCCGGAGACGATGCCTATGGCCGCCTCGCCGTGCTCGCCCAATGGCGCAGCGACGCCCGGCTGGCAATGAAAGTCCACCGCAGCGCCTTCACCCCGCCACCCAAGGTAATGAGCGCGGTTGTCCACGTGACCCACGCCGCAATGCCCGATGGCGTCTCGGCCCGAATGCTCGAACGCCTGACCGAAGCCGCCTTCGGCCAACGCCGCAAGATGCTGCGCCAGAGCCTGAAAGGTGTTCCGGGAGCGTTGGAAGCCTTGGCGAGCCTCGGCATCGACGAAACCCGGCGGGCGGAGACGGTCAGCGTCGCGGAGTTCGTCGCGCTGGCGCGGGCGCTGAGTTAACCCGCCTTCTTTCGCAATCGCCATGCGTGAAGCAGCGGTTCGGTGTAGCCCGAAGGCTGCGCCGTCCCCTTGAAAATCAGATCCTTGGCCGCACTGAACGCTGCGCCGTCTTCGTTGCCGGTCAGCGGGGTGTAGGCCGGATCGCCTGCGTTCTGGGCATCGACTTTGGCGGCCATGCGGGTGAGGCTGTCGAATACTTGCGCCTCGGAAACCACCCCGTGCAACAACCAGTTGGCGATGTGTTGTGAGGCGATGCGCAAGGTCGCGCGGTCTTCCATCAGGCCCACGTCGTTGATGTCGGGCACCTTGGAACAGCCCACTCCCTGATCGATCCAGCGCACCACATAGCCCAGCAGGCCCTGGCAATTATTGTCGATTTCCTCGCGCAGTTCCTCGTCCGACCAGTTGGCGCCCTGCGCCAGCGGGATCGTCAGCAGCGCGTCCAGGCCCGGGGCTTCGGGCAAAGCCCGCTGCAACGCGAATACGTCCTCGGCGTGGTAATGCAGCGCGTGCAGCGTCGCGGCGGTGGGGGATGGCACCCAGGCGGTGTTGGCGCCAGCGCGCAGGTGGGCGATTTTCTCGACCATCATCTGTCCCATCAGATCGGGCGCGGCCCACATGCCCTTGCCGATCTGCGCCTTGCCCGACAATCCGTGGCGAAGGCCGATGGCGACATTGCGCGCCTCGTATGCCTTGAGCCAGTCCGCACCCTTCATCGCGCCCTTGCGCAGCATCGGCCCGGCACGCATCGAGGTGTGGATTTCATCCCCGGTTCGATCAAGGAAGCCGGTGTTGATGAACACGATCCGGTCACGCACTGCGTGGATGCAGGCGGAAAGGTTGGCGGAAGTGCGGCGTTCTTCGTCCATCACGCCGACTTTGATCGTATGGCGCGGCAGGCTGAGCAGGTCTTCCACTGCGTCGAACAGATCATTGGTAAAGGCGCATTCCTCCGGCCCATGCATCTTGGGTTTGACGATGTAGATCGAGCCGCAGCGCGAATTGCCGTAGATGCCACGGCCTTCGACATCGAGCGTGCTGATGGCGGAGGTGAAGACCGCGTCCATGATACCTTCAGGCACTTCGCTGCCATCGGAAAGCCTGATCGCCGGGTTGGTCATCAGGAGGCCGACATTGCGCACGAACAACAGGCTGCGGCCCGGCAGGCTATGCCCGGTGCCATCGGGCGCGGTGTATGCCTTGTCAGCCGCCAGTTTACGGGTGAGCCTGCGCCCGCCCTTTTCAAAGATTTCGGACAGATCGCCACGGATCACACCAAGCCAGTTGGTATAGGCGGCGAGCTTGTCCGCAGCATCGACCGCCGCGACCGAATCTTCGCAATCGGCAATGGTGGTGAGCGCGGATTCGACGATAATGTCAGCGATCCCTGCTGCGTCACTTGCGCCCACCGGGGTGGTGGAATCAAACACCACTTCGACATGCAGGTCATTGTTTTTGAACAATACGCCCTTTTCAGTCTCGCCGATATACTGCGCCGGATTGGCCAGCGAAATCCCATCGCGCGCACTCAAATCCGTCCAACTGCCGCTCGCCAGCGGGAATGTGGCATCGAGGAACTGCCGCCCGCGCGCTATCACCGCGTTGCCGCGCGCAGTGTCATAGCCGCCGGGCCGTGCCGCAGGGGCATCCAGCGCGTCGGTGCCGTAAAATGCGTCATACAGGCTGCCCCAGCGCGCATTCGCAGCGTTCAGCAGGAACCGCGCGTTGAGGATCGGCACCACCAGCTGCGGCCCGGCCATCGTGGCGATTTCGGGGTCGACATTCCTTGTGCCGATGGCGAAATCGCCCGGTTCGGACACCAGATATCCGATGCTTTCGAGGAATGCCCGGTAAGCCGCTGGATCATGAGGCTTTCCTGCGCGCGCCCCATGCCACGCGTCGATCTGTGCCTGTAATTCGTCGCGCTTCGCCAGCAAGGCAGCGTTGCGCGGGGCAAACTCCGCCAGCAGCGCGGCAAAGCCTTGCCAGAACACCGCAACATCGCGGCCCAGCGGGGTCAATACTTGCTTTTCAAGGAAAGCCGCCAAGCGGGAATCAATCGCAATTCCGGCTCGGGTGGTCATGTCAGTCATTCAAGTCCTCGTGGTGCTGGCGTGGGCAGACCTGGGGAGGAGAGGACGGCTGACCCTATGGCGCAGGGCCGCGCACTTTGCAACGGGTTGGACTGGCGCGCACACGCGTCTAGAGATGGGTGATGTCTGCGATCACACCGTCCACCTTCGATGCCGCCGCCATGCTGGCGCAGGTGCAGGCGTGGAGCGCGATCAACACCGGCACCGGCAATCTGCCCGGCCTCGCCCAGCAGGCCGCAGCGCTGGCCGAGGCATTCGCCGCGCTACCCGGCGCGGTGGAACTGATCGCCCCCGCCCCCGTCACCGCGATTGCCGCCGATGGCAGCGCCTTTGACAAGCCCCACGGCCAGCATCTGGTGGTGCGGGTACGCCCACAGGCCAACCGCCGCATCCTGCTGACCGGGCACATGGACACGGTGTTTCCCGCCGACCATGCCTTTCAGCACCAGCGCTGGCTGGACGATCAGACGCTAAACGGCCCCGGCGTGGCTGATATGAAAGGCGGGATCGCAGTGATGTTGCACGCGCTGATCGCGTTTGAGCAGACGGCCGGCGCATCCAGCCTCGGCTATGATGTGCTGATCAATGCGGACGAGGAAACCGGTTCGCTCGCCAGTGCCGCGCTGATTACTGAGTTGGCTGCGGGCAAGATCGCCGCGCTGACCTATGAACCGGCCGCACTGCCCGATGGGACGCTGGCGCATGAACGCGGCGGCACGGGGAATTATTCGATCACGATCACTGGCAAGTCCGCCCACGCCGGGCGCAATCCGCACGAAGGGCGCAATGCGATTGTCGCGGCGGCTGATCTGATCCTGCGGCTGAAGGCGCTGGAACGCGACGATCTCACCATCAACCCGGCCAGGCTGGAAGGCGGCGCGGCGAATAATGTCGTGCCCGACCATGCCGTTCTACGCTTCAACATCCGCCCGAAATCGACGGCGGCGATGGATGGGTTCGAGCGTGATATCATATCTTTGCTACGCGATATTGAAACCATTCATCAAGTCGTTGCCCATCGCCACGGCGGCGTGACCCGCCCGCCCAAGAAGGTCAATGCCGCCGCGCAAAAGCTGTTCGATCTGGTGCGTCAATGCGGCGCCGAATTGGGGCAGGATATCCGCTGGCAATCGACCGGCGGGGTGTGCGATGGCAACAACATCGCTGCCTGCGGTGTCCCCGTGGTCGATACGATGGGCGTGCGCGGCGGCGCGATCCATTCTCGGCAAGAATATCTGATTGTCCCCAGCCTCACGGCCCGCGCCGCGCTGTCCGCCCGCGTTATCGAGCGCCTCGCAATGGGCCATTTAGAACAGGGAGCAATATCGTGACCTTCCGCCTGCGCGCCGCGCGTTCCGCCGATCTTGAGGCGCTTTACGAAATGGCCAAGCTGACCGGCGGGGGTTTCACCAACCTGCCGCCGGATCGTGCGGCTTTGAAAGGCAAGCTGGAACGTGCCGAGGCAGCATTTGCCCGCGAAGGCGATGTGTTGGTCGATGAACAATATGTGTTGGTGCTTGAAAACGCGCGCACTGGCACGGTGCGCGGCACCTGTCAGCTGATGACGCAGGTGGGGCAACGTTGGCCGTTCTATTCGTATCGGCTCAACACGCTGACCCAATATTCGCAGGAACTCGACCGCACCGTACGCGCTGAACTCCTCAGCCTCGTCACCGACCTTGAGGGATCGAGCGAGGTCGGCGGGCTGTTCCTTCATCCCAATGAACGCGCCGGCGGGCTGGGCCTGCTGCTCGCCCGATCACGTTATATGTTTGTGGCGATGCACCGGCGGCGGTTCGCCGACCGAATCCTTGCGGAACTGCGCGGAATCATCGACGAGCGCGGCGGATCGCCGTTCTGGGACGGGGTCGCGGGACGCTTCTTCGGGATGAGCTTTCAGGACGCGGATTATTTCAACGCGATCAACGGCAACCAGTTCATCGCTGATCTGATGCCCAAACACCCGGTCTATATCGCGATGCTGAGCGAGGATGCGCGCAGCGTGATCGGCGTGCCCCACCCCACTGGTCGCGCGGCGATGCGGATGCTGGAAAACGAAGGCTTTCGCCATGATGGCTATGTCGACATCTTCGATGGCGGGCCGACCATGGTCGCGCATACTGATGATGTGACCAGCGTGAAGGCCAGCGTGCGGGCGAGCGTGACCGCGCTGTCGGCAAGCGAAGGTGAGCGGGCCATCCTTGCCACCGGCCACCTCGGCACCTTTCGCGCCTGCTTTGGTGCGCGGGTACTGGATGCAGAGGGCGGCATCGCGATCGATTCGGCCAGCGCCGATCTGCTCGATGTATGCCAAGGCGATACAGTGTGGAGCGTGGCGCGGTAATCGACTCTCCCTCGTCATCGCGAGAAGCGCAGCGACGCGGCGATCCATGGCCCGTCCGCCTGCAGTAAAGTTCGACCATGGATTGCCGCGCGACCTGACGGTCGCTCGCAATGACGAAATGGACCGGGAATATGCTCACAGAGATCAATTTCGACGGGATCATCGGCCCCAGCCACAATTATGCGGGCCTCAGCCTCGGCAATATCGCCAGTGCCAGCCATGCGGGCGATCCGTCATACCCGCGCGCGGCGGCGTTGCAGGGGGTGGCGAAGATGCGGGGCAATCTGGCGAGATTGGGCGTGCAGGGGTTCCTGTTGCCGCTGCCCCGTCCCAACGACGCGCTGACGCAGATGCTGGCGCTCGACGGAACCGAGCCGCCGCAGCTGCGCGCCGCACCTTGGTCGGCATCGAGCATGTGGACCGCCAATGCCGCGACTGTCAGCCCCGCCCCCGATACCGCCGACGGGCGCTGCCATCTGACCCCTGCGAACCTCGTCACCATGCTGCACCGCGCGCAGGAATGGCCCGACACGCAAGCCCAGCTGAAGATCGCATTCGGCGATACCCGCCACTTCGCGATCCACGATGCAGTGCCGCCGACCTTTGGCGATGAGGGCGCGGCCAATCACATGAGGCTGTGCGAAAGCCACGATACCCAAGGCGTCGAGGTGTTTGTCTATGGCAAAACCGGCGGCCGCTTCCCCGCGCGCCAGCACGAACAGGCAAGCCGCCTTGTTGCGCGCGCGCACGGGCTTGATCCGGCGCGCACCATATTCATCGAACAGAACCCGGCCGCGATTGAAGCAGGCGCGTTCCATAATGATGTCGTCGCGGTTGCCAACGGCCCGGTGCTGTTCACCCATGCGGAAGCCTTTGCCGACCAGCAGCTTGTTTACGATGCGATCCGCGCGGCCTTTCCCGCGCTCGAAGTGGTCGAGGTGCCGTCGAGCGCCGTTTCGTTGCGGGAAGCAATCCGCACCTATCTGTTCAACGCACAGCTTCTCACACTTCCCGATGGCAGCATGGGGTTGATCGTGCCGGAAGAATGCCGTGAAAGCGCCAGCGTGTGGGGGTGGTGCGAGGGTATGCTCGCCGGGAATGGCCCGATCCGCCAGGTGATTCCGGTCGACGTGCGCCAGTCGATGGCGAATGGCGGCGGGCCGGCCTGTCTGCGACTGCGGGTGGTTTGCGCGCCCGACACCGTCGATCCGCGATTTCTGCTCGACGAAGCCAAGGCCGATCTGATCGAACGCACAATCGCTGCCCATTGGCCCGAACAGATTGATCCGGCCGACTTGGGTTCGGATAATCTTGCAAACAGCGTCATTTCGGCTCGTCTTGCGCTGCTGGACACGCTCAATCTGGCCCAGCTTGGTTAACGCGTTTGCACATTTCCAGACGCTGAGGGTAAGGTTTCCGCATCATTAACGCGACTCTGCGCAGGCAGGGCCGCCAAGGATCGGAACACGCGATGCTGCGCAAACTTGGAAGGCTGTTCATTATCAAGAACCGCTTTGAGGCGTTCGCGATCATCTATGCGCTGGCGCTTGGCGCCACGGCGCGGGGCAGCGCCTATCTGACCCAATATCCGGGCTTTGGCGGCAAGCTGCTATTTCTGACGACTACCGGGGCGGTGTTCCTCGGCGGGGCGAAGATCCTCGATTGCATTCGGCTGGAAAAGGAACTGGCCGAACTGCGCGGCGAAGGCGCAAAGACGGAATAGGATTGCCGCGCTAACCGGGTTTGCCCGACGTAGTTCAAAAATTGCTGTATCAGTGGAGCATTCTGTTGCCAGGTTCCGCGTCCTTGTCAGGACGGGGCGGAGGACCGTTGCGATTTGCTGAAAGGTTGCACACACCATCGGCGGTAAGGTGGGGCGGTTCTGTTGCTAGGCCCGCCCCGGGCCTCCGGTATCCGTTCTGTTGCCCGGTCGGTCCAACCGCGCTTTTTAGCCTAATAATATCAGGGCGTTAGCCCATCAATTACGCAGCGATTGCGAGTGCTTCGTTATCGTTGGCACTTATGGTTTTTGAGCCTTATGCGCCCCATCAGAACTGGCGAATAGTCGCCGTTTCTGGTGGAGCCGCCGGGTACTGCCCCCGGGTCCGTTGCATCTATTGCACGCAGCAATTTATCGCCATAGTCGGTTGCCCGACACCGCCGATATAGCGCGCCAATCCTGAATGTGAAGTGGATGAACTTTTGTTTGTGCACACTCCTCCGGGCGGGCGTATCCTCGCTCATGCTGGCTTCGCCAGCATCGCTGCGGGCCGATCAGGGCGAATCGCAAACCTCCAACTGCTACTTCTTCAACGCGTCGCGGATTTCCGTAAGCAGTTCCACCTCAGTCGGGCCAGCGGGCGCGGCCTCTTCGGGCTTGGACAATTGTGCGCTCACCTTGGTTACGTAACGCACCAGCATGAAGATGATAAAGGCGAGGATCACGAAGTTGATTATCACGGAAACGAACGCCCCCAGCCCCAGCACATTGGCACCCGCTTCGCGCGCGGCGGCCAGCGTCGTTCCCGCTGCAACTTCGCCCGACAATACCAGATAACGATCCGAAAAATCGATATTGCCAAAAATGGCGCCGACGATCGGCATGATGATTTCGTCAGTCAGCGATTTGACGATTGCGCCGAATGCCGCGCCGATGATCACCCCCACGGCCAGATCCATGACATTGCCCTTGGCGATGAAAGCCTTGAAATCCGATAGCATAATTATCCCCTTGTTATCCTTGCTTCATGACTTCTGACACTCCTGAGCGGCTGTGCCAAGCGGCGCGATTTCCGCTGTCCACTGCTTGAACGGGCAAAGTGGTGTGCTATATCCACAATACAGGAGTTTCCGCGCTGTCCGCTATTGGCGGGTCAACGCCATCAGGAGGGATCATTTCGATGAAATTCACCACCATGCTGCGCGGCGCATTGGCCGCTGCCGCTGTGCTTAGCCTTGCCGCCTGCGGGATCAATTCAGTTCCCGCTGCGGAAGAGGAAGCCAAGGCCAAATGGGCCGATGTCGAAGCCCAGTTCCAGCGCCGCGCCAATCTCATCCCCAACCTTGCCGAGATTGTTAAGGGCGCGTCTGAAAACGAACAAACAATTCTTCGCGAAGTGACCGAGGCGCGCGCCAAGGCCACATCGGTCAACATCACCGGCGATGATCTGAATGACCCGGCCAAGATGGAGCAATTCGCTGCCGCACAGTCGCAGATGAGCGCCGGGATCGGGCGCCTGCTGGCGAGTTTCGAAGCCTATCCGCAGATCCAGTCGAATCAGAACTACCTCGCGTTCCAGAGCCAGTTTGAAGGCACCGAAAACCGCATCGCGGTGGCGCTGCGCGATTACAACGAAGCGGTGCGCAAATTTAACACCACGATCCGCACCTTCCCCGACACGATCGGCGCGAACATCATCCACGGGGCGGAACCGATGGTGCCTTACAAGGCTGTGACCGAAGGCGCCGAAGCCGCGCCAACGCTTGATATGACGTCGAATTGATCGACGTGTTTCGCCGGGTTCTGATCCTGCTCGCGCTGGCGGGGGTGTGGTATGCCGCACCCCTTGCTGCGCAGCCGCAGTTTCCCGAACTCACCGGGCGGGTGGTCGATAATGCCGCCATTCTGACGCCCGAGGCCGAAGCGCGGCTGACCGCGAAGCTGGAAGCGCTCGAGACCCAATCGCAGCGTCAGTTGGTGATCGCCACGATTCCCGACCTGCAAGGCTATGACATATCCGATTACGGCTATCAGCTCGGCCGCGCATGGGGGCTTGGCGATGCCGAGCGCAACGACGGCGCACTGTTGCTGATCGCGCCCAATGACCGCAAGGTGCGGATCGAGGTTGGCTATGGCCTCGAAGGTTATCTTACCGATGCGCTGTCGGCGCTGATCATCCAGAACCAGATCCTGCCGCGTTTCCGCGACGGAGATTTTCCCGGCGGGATCGAAGCCGGCACCGATTCGATCATCGCCCAGCTGCAATTGCCCCCCGAAGAGGCAGCGCAGATCGCCGCCGATGCCGGCAAGGCGCGCCAAACCGATGGCGGCTTTCCCGTGGGCGTGCTGATCTGGCTGGCGTTCATGATGTTCTTCTTCGTCCTGCCGTTGCTCACCGGGCGCAGGCGGCGGCGCAAATACCGTTCCAAGGGCGCGGGCCCGTGGGGTGCGCGCGAAGGTTCGCTGGGCCGCGATATGGGCGATACCGCACGCGACATCATCCTGTGGGAAGTGGGCAGCGCGATTTTGCGCGGCGCGCTGTCGGGCGGCGATGATAGTGGCTGGGGCGGCGGTGGATTCGGCGGCGGCGGCTTTGGCGGAGGCGGAGGCTTTTCCGGTGGCGGCGGTTCATTCGGCGGCGGCGGCGCGTCAGGGGGGTGGTAGCAATGGCCTATCTTGATGATGCCGGGCGCAGGCTGGTCGCTGATGCCGTGACCGCAGCCGAGGCGCAGACCTCGGGCGAAATCGTGACCGTGCTGGCTGACCGATCCGATGGCTATACCGATGTCGCATTGCTGTGGGCGGTAGGCGCGGCGTTCACCGTAATGAGCCTGTTCGCCGCCTTTCCGCTGCCGTTCCTCGACCTGTGGGATCACCTGATCGGCGGCTGGGGCCACGAATGGAGCACCGGCGAACTGGCCAGCATGGTGATCGGGTTGGGACTGCTCACATTCCTTGCCGTGATGCTGGTGCAACAGTGGGAGCCGCTGAAGTTCCTCCTCATCCCCGGCCCGGCCAAAACCATCCGCGTCCACGCCCAGGCCGTGCGGCAGTTCAAGGTCGGCGCGGATCGCCGCACCACCGGGCGCACCGGGGTGATGATCTACCTGTCGATGCGCGAACACCGCGCGGAAATCGTCGCCGACGAGAGCATCGCCGCGATTGTTCCAGCCGAGGTGTGGGGCGAGGCCATGGGCGATATGCTGATCGAAATCCGCAAAGGCCGGATTGCCGAAGGGCTGGCAATAGGCATCGGCGATGTCGGCTTTGTGCTGGCACAGCATTTCCCGAAGCGCGCAGATGATGTGAACGAACTGCCTGATCGGCTGATCGAGGTTTAAGCGCCCGCTCCCGATTATTGCTCTTGACCCGTTCGTCCTGAGCCTGTCGAAGGGCCGCTCTTCACTTCTTGTCCAATGCTGAAGAAGGGCAATCCTTCGACAAGCTCAGGATGAACGGAGACTCACATCTTGCAAAAAGACCGCGACGCAGACCTTCCCGAACAGGTGATGTGGGAAGGCCGCTTCATCACCGCCAAGAAACGCGGGCGGTGGGAATATGTCGGGCGCGCACGCGGCATTCGTGCGGCGGTGATCATCGCGTTGGATGATGACGCCGACGGCACCCGCCATGTCATCCTCGTCAGCCAATACCGCGTGCCTCTGGGCCGGTTCTGCCTGGAGATGCCGGCGGGTCTGATCGGCGATGATGCGGGCGGCGAAGGCGAAGATGCGCCCACCGCCGCCGCGCGTGAGCTGGAGGAGGAAACCGGCTACCGCGCCGCGCGGCTGGATGTGCTGGGGGAATTCTATTCCTCGCCCGGCATGGTATCGGAATGTTTCACACTACTGCGCGCGCGCGACCTTACCCGCGTTGGCGAAGGCGGCGGCACCGAAGGCGAAAACATCACCGTCCACCGGATCGCGATGCGCGATCTTTCGCGCTTCGTCGCTGAATGGCGGCGCGCGGGCCACGCGGTGGACGTGCGCATCGCAATGTTACAAACACCGGAATATCTTGGAGAGGATTGAATCATGGCAGGACGTGTAGCGGGCAAGCTCGCATTGGTAACCGGCGGCGCGCAGGGGCTGGGCCGCGCGCATTGCATTCGGCTGGCGCAGGAAGGCGCGCGCGTGCTGGCGACCGATATCAATGCTGCGGGCGCGGAGGAAACGGCGGCGCTGATCAATGCCGAAATGGGCGCGGGCACCGCCTTTGCGATCGCGCATGACGTGACCGATCCCGTGCAATGGGAAGCCGCGGTCGATGCCGCGCGCGATCATCTGGGCGGGCTCAACGTGCTGGTCAACAATGCCGGGATCGGGGTGGCGGGCAATATCGAAACCTGCGATTTTGCCGATTGGCAGCGGTGTTTCGACATCAACGTCAATTCGATCTTCCACGGCTGTCAGAAAGCCCTGCCGCTGATGCGCGAACACGCGCCGGGGTCGATCATCAATATCTCGTCAATCGCGGGCCTGATCGCGAGCGACACGATGCCCGCCTACAACGCGTCGAAGGCGGCAGTGTGGATGCTGTCAAAGTCGATTGCGCTGCATTGTGCGAAGAAAAACATGAATATCCGATGCAATTCGGTGCATCCGACATTTGTGGACACACCGATCCTTGACGGGACGGCCAGGGCGGCGGCGCTCGACAAGGGTGTGTTGCTGGAGAAGCTGGCGCGGCAGATCCCACTCAAATTCGTGGGCGAGCCCAACGATATCGCCAATGCGGTGCTGTATCTGGCGAGCGATGAAAGCCGGTTCATGACAGGCGCGGAATTGAAACTGGACGGCGGTATTTCAGCCATGTGAGAGCCGGGCGGCGGGCACCGCATGAAGGTGCCCGCCCGCCAGCAGGATCAATCCGCGATCAAAGCAACCGCGAGGTAGATCAGCACCGGAGCGCCAAAGCCGAGCAAGGTCGCGGCGACAAACCCGATCCGCACCAGCATCGTATCAGTGCCGAAATAGTCGGCAATCCCGGCGCACACGCCGAATACTTTGCCGTTGGTCTTGTCGAGATGGAAGCTCGCGCGCGGCGGCTTTCCGCCGGGGGTGTTCGTGATGTTGTTCATGTCAAAAATCCCTCAAATCCGAATGGTGAAGCAGGCGCGGCGGGTTACGCCATCATGCCGGGGCTGGCGGGGATGATCGCATAGGCAAAGCAAGCAACCGTCAACACGACAGCAAAGGCGGCAGAGGCGAAGCGCGCGCTGGTTTCGGGGCCGAACATGGGAAATGATCCTTTTATGAAAGTTGGGCGAGGTCAGGCTCAGGCAACAAGGCCGGGGCTGGCAGGCACGATCGCATAAGCAAAGAACGCGGCCGAAATGACGACCGAGAATGCAGCGGCGAACAGACGGTTTGAAACTTCCTGGGCAAACATGATGAAGGTCTCCTATGGTATTTTTTACTGCATTCCGGGACCATCCCGGGGACGCAGAACACTTTGCACGGGCCGTGCCAAACTCGAAAATTGGCTGATTTCCGCCGTTTCGTTGCTTTCGCCAAGGCGACAACCCATTCACCTGAACGAAAGCTTGGTGGTTTTTCCCACAATTTAGGATTGAGTTTTGCAACCGGCCCGCACTGGCCAAATCGCGCGCCTGTGCTACCCGCGCTGACACGATGGCGCTCAGCAGGATCAGCCTTGAAAATGTCCGCAATCACGCCGCGACCACGCTGGCGGATACGGCGCATTTCAACCTGCTGGTCGGGGACAACGGGGCAGGCAAAACCAACCTGCTCGAAGCGCTATCGTTGCTTGGGCCGGGCCGCGGTCTGCGGCGGGCCAACCTTGGCGAGGTGGCGCGCAAAGCTGCGCCGGGCGATGTCCCCCTGCCCTTCGCCATCGGCGCGAGCCTGACCGAAGCGGGCACCATCTCCGCACGGCTCGGCACCTATACCGAGGCAGGGCAGCCCGGACGGCGGCTGGTGCGGGTTAACGGCGCGCCCGCCAGCGCAGCGAGCCTGGCGGAATGGCTGGCATTAAGCTGGCTGACTCCGGCGATGGACGGATTGTTCACCGAAAGCGCGGGCGCGCGGCGGCGGTTCATCGATCGCATGGCGCTCGCCATCGCGCCCGACCATGCGCGGCGGGTGAACGCGCTTGAAACCGCCTTGCGCGAACGCGGGCGCGTGCTGGAATACGGCGGCGATCCGCGCTGGATGGACGCGGTGGAAGCGCAGGTGGCCGATCATGGAGCAGCAGTGGCGCGCACGCGCGCCGCACTGGTGGCGCGGTTGGTGGACGAACTTTCCGCGCTGCCGCCCGAACCCTTCGCCCGCCCCGCGCTAACCTATCGCCCCGGCGGGCCGGTGGACGAGACGGCCCTGCGCGCAGACCTTGCCCGGCAGCGCCCGCGTGACCGGGCAGCGGGGCGCGCGCTGTCAGGCCCGCAGCGCGATGAATTGGAGGTAGTAATGGCCTCCACCCGCCAGCCTGCCGCCGCCTGTTCTACCGGAGAGCAAAAGGCGATGTTGATCGCGATCACGCTGGCCCACGGCGTGCTTGCCTCTGCCGGACGGCCAAGCGTGTTGCTGCTCGATGAAGTCGCCGCGCATCTCGATCCCGTCCGCCGCGCCGAATTGTTCCGCCGGCTGCGCGAAGGGCGGGCGCAGGTGTGGATGACCGGCACCGAACTCGCCCCGTTCGACGCGATCAAGGGTGAGGCCGCAATCTGGCGGGTCAGCGGGGGAAACGTGGAACGGCTCTAACTACTCCGTCTCCGGCAAAGCCTCCGCAACCTCGCCCAAGGTCGCCGCAACCAGCCGTTCGATCCCCTCAGCCGTGGGGTGGATGCGATCAGACTGGAACAGCTCCGGCTCGCGGTAGATGTCTTCCAGCCAGAACGGGATCAGGTCTGCGCCGTATTGTCTGGCAAGATCGCGGTAGAGCGCATCAAACTGCGCCTGATATTCCGGCCCGTAATTGGGCGGGCTGCGCATTCCCATCAGCAACACCGGAATATCGCGCGCGCGCAATTCATCGAGCATCTTGGCCAGATTGGCCTTTGTTTCGTCTGGCGACAGTCCGCGCAGCAGGTCATTCCCGCCGAGTTCAAGGATGAACAGATCGGGCTTGCCTGCTTGTGCATCGAGCGTGAAGGCCAGCCGTTGCAGACCCGCTGCCGAGGTATCGCCCGAAATCCCGGCATTGGTGATCGCGGCATTGATGCCTTTCACCCGCAAGGCCGCTTCCAGCCGCGCCGGGTAGCTTTGCGCCGGATCGAGGCCATATCCGGCAAACAGGCTGTCCCCAAAGGCAATGATCCGCCGTTCCGGCCCCATGATCGGGATCGCGGGGAGTGCCGCCGAACCATCCTCCGCCATTTCGGGCGCGCGGGCGGTATCATCCGCCGCATCGCCGCTGCACCCCGCCAGCGCGAGTGCCGCAGCGCCAAGTATGACAATATTCGACCAACCGCGCCTGTGCATCCGTGAACCTCCCCTGCGAGTAACTTGCCCGCACCCCATCAACTATGCCATCGGAAACCTGTGACAAGTCCCTCTCTCGCGATCAGCGCCCGCAATCTTACCCTCACCCTCGGCAGCAATGCCGCGCCGGTCACGATCCTGCGCGGAATTGATCTGGACATTACGCGCGGCGAGGTGGTGGCGCTGCTTGGCCCATCGGGATCGGGCAAAAGCTCGCTGATGGCGGTGCTGTCGGGCCTTGAACGCGCCAGCGGCGGCAGCGTGACGGTGGCGGGCGCGGATTTCGCCGCGCTTGGCGAAGACGGCCTTGCCGCAGCGCGCCGGGGACGGATCGGGATTGTGCTTCAGGCGTTCCACCTGCTGCCCACCATGACCGCAGCCGAAAACGTCGCCACCCCGATGGAACTTGCCGGGATGGCCGATGCCGCCTCGCGCGCACAGGCGGAACTTGCCGCTGTCGGCCTGGGCCACCGCACCGGGCATTACCCAACCCAGCTTTCGGGCGGCGAACAGCAACGTGTCGCCATCGCCCGTGCCACAGCGCCGCGTCCCGATCTGATCTTCGCTGACGAACCCACCGGCAACCTCGATGCTGCCACCGGTGAGGAGATCATCAATCTGCTGTTCGCCCGCCGCGCCGAAACAGGCGCGACGCTGCTGATCATTACCCACGATGCCAGCCTTGCCGCGCGGTGCGAACGGGTGCTGACCATGGCCGACGGGGTGATCGTATCCGATACCGCGCCTCAAGCATCTGGCGCGGCATGAGCCTGCCTTTCAAGACCGCATGGGCCATCGCCCGGCGCGATCTCAACGCCCGGTTCAAGGGCCTGCGCCTGCTGCTCGTGTGCATCTTCCTCGGCACCGCAGCGCTCGCGGCAATCGGCACCCTTACCGCCGCGATCGAGCAGGAACTTGCCTCGAGCGGGCAGGAATTGCTCGGCGGCGATCTGGAGGTCGAAGTCTGGCAGCGCGATCTGCGGTCTGACGAGCGCGAGGCGCTGGCAGAATATGGCGAGGTTTCCAGCGGCTTCCGCCTGCAGGCCATGGCCAGCACGCCAGAAGCGGCCGCGCCGATCGAACTCAAGGCAGTGGACGCCAAGTGGCCGATGTTCGGCACGCTGGTGCTGGCTGATGGCCGCGAGGTTGGCGCGCCTTCGGGCACCGACGCGTGGATTGCCGAAACCGCTATCGAGCGGTTGGGGATTGCCGTGGGCGATACCTTCAGCGTCGGCACTGTTACCCTGACAGCCGCTGGCGTAATCAAGGACGAACCTGATCGCCTGTCCGAAGGCTTTGCCCTCGGCCCGACGGTAATCGTCGCGCAGGATATACCCGCCGCCGCCGAATTGCTGCAACCGGGTGCGCTGTATCAGAGCAAGCACCGCATCGCTTTTGCCAACCCGGCGCGCGATGCCAAGGCGGCCGAGGAAGCGCTCTCCAAGGCCTTCCCCAACGCCGGGTTCGATATCCGCACCCGCGACCGTGCTTCGCCCGGAACAGACCGCTTCGTGCGGCAGATGAGCGATTTCCTGACGCTGGTGGGTCTTGCCGCATTGGTGATCGCAGGTATCGGCATTGCAGGCGGGGTTTCATCCTATCTCGATCAGAGGCGCGGCAGCATCGCCACGCTGAAGGTGCTTGGCGCGACCTCAAGCGATATCGTGCGGATCTACACGATGCAGATCGGTGCGGCGGCGCTGGTCGGAAGCCTTGCCGGGCTGGCTGTAGGCGTGCTTGTCACTCCGTTGCTTGGCACGGCGCTGCAAGGCCTGTTGCCGGTGGAAAGCGGCTTTATCATCGCCCCTGGCCCGCTGGCTTTGGCGGCGGCTTACGGATTGCTTGTCGCCTTCGCTTTTGCCGCAGCACCCTTGCTGCGCGCACGCACCTATCCGGCGATGGCGCTGATGCGGTCAGGTGTGACACCGCTGGCGCGGGACAAACGGGCGTTGCTCGCCACCGGCCTCGGCATTGCGGCAATCTGCGCTCTGGCGCTGATAACGACCGCGCAGCCGTTGCTGTCGGGCGGGTTCTTGCTCGGCGCGGGCGGTGCGTTATTGTTGCTGGCAGGGCTTGGCTGGACAATCCAGACCATCGCCCGCCGCCTGCCGCGCCCGCGCAATCCGCTGCTGCGCAGCGCCTTGTCGAACATCCACCGCCCCGGCGCGCCAACAGGATCGCTGGTGACGGCGCTCGGCTTCGGCCTTGCTGCCTTTGTGCTGCTCGCCGCCGTGCAGAGCGCGATTGATGGCAATATCCAGAGCCGCGTGCCGCGGGATGCGCCCGATTACTTCGTGCTCGACGTGCCGCGCGACAAGGAACCGCGCTTCTTCGAACTGGTTCAGACCGATTTCCCCGAGGCTGCGATCCGCACCGTCCCCACCATGCGCGGCGCGGTGCTGGCCTATGGTCCGAAGGATGACATGACGCGGGTTGCCGATCTTGAGGAGCTGCCCGAAGGCGCATGGGGCCTGCGCGGCGAGCGCGGCCTTACCTATGCCGACACCATCCCGAAGGGCAACCGCGTGGTGGCAGGTGAATGGTGGAGCCCGTTCCACAAGGGCGAACCGCTGGTTTCGGTCGATGCCGATCTCGCCAAGGCCGCTGGCCTCATGGTGGGCGATTACATCACCGTCGGGATCCTCGGCGTGGAGCGCACCGCGCGGATTGCGTCCTTGCGGGAAATCGACTGGGAAAGCATGGGTTTCAACTTCCTGCTGGTGTTCAGCCGCAACGCCATCAGCGATGCGCCGCACAACCTTTCGGCCACAATCGATCTGCCCGAAGGCGCAGACAGCGAAGCGCGCGGGCGCTTGCTGCGTGCGATGGTCAAGGAAATGCCTTCAAGCTCGGTGATCGAGGTCGGAGGCATTCTGAAAGAGGCGCGCACGATCCTGCAGCAGGTAAGCCTCGCCACGCTGGCTGCGGCGGCGGTTACGGTGCTCGCGGGCCTTGCGGTGCTGATGGGCGCGATTGCGGCGGCGCGGGCGGCGCGCACCTATGACACGGTGATGCTGCGGGTGCTGGGCGCGAGCCGGCGGCAGATTCTGCTGCTGCAATTGGCGGAATATGGCTTGCTGGCCGGCGTGCTCGCACTGGTGGCACTGGTTCTGGGCGGCAGCCTTGCCTGGATGGTGATCACCCAGCTGTTCGGATTCGAATGGCTGCCCGATTGGGGTCAGGTGCTGGGCGTGCTCGGCCTTGGGGTCGGCCTTGTGCTTGCCTTCGCGCTGGCCGGATCGCTGCCGCTGCTGCGCGCGAAACCGGCGCAGGCGCTGCGGGAATTGTAGCTCCCGGCAGCGCCCGCGCGGGCTGTGACTCAGGCGAAGACGTCTTCGGCGTAGGGGTCTTTCGGATCGTGGCCGAAGCGATTGGGGCCCGCCGTTCCCGGCAATACCATCAGCACCAGCAATGCAATGCTGGCGAGAAACCCGACGAATGGAAGCAGTCCGCCGACAGCGAGGCCAAGGTACCACCAGCCTGACATGTCGCGATCATGCAGTCGCCGCACGGTTACTGCGATACTCGGAATGAAGGCGGCCAACGCATACAAGCCGTAAATCACAACGCCCACCACTGAAAGGCCCATCCCGCCTTCCATCATCGCTTCCATCGCGGCGGCCTCCGCGTTCGCCTCGCCCGCAGCGGCGATGCTTGCGCTGATGAAGCTGAAGAAGAACGGCCCCGCCAGCACCAGTGCCACCAGCAGGTTGAGGAGCGCGAACATCCAGTATTCCTTGCGCCGCGAACGCCCCTGAAAATCGGCATACCGTTTGAACGGCAAAATCATCCATTCCATTATGTGTTTCCCCTTGCGCTCATGAAGCAAGGCCGAATCAACATATTCGCCGCCCGCGCGCAATAAAAAAGGCCCCGCGCATCATCTGCGCGAGGCCTCTTTTTTCCGTCAGCCGAAGCGTCAGATCAGAACTTGAAGCGCACCAGACCGCCATAAGTGCGCGGCTGGTTCGGATAGCCCGAAACCGAACCTGCCTGCGCGGTGCTATCGAACACCGTGATGATGTATTTATCATCAAGCAGGTTGCGCGCCCAGCCACCGACTTCGAGCCCATTATCGAGCTGCAGGATCATCGAGGCGTTGACCAGATTGACTTCACGGCTGAAGATCCGGGTATTGCCCAGGCTTGCGTTGAAGGCGGGCAACCCGTTATTGATCGGCGTGTTGCTTTCATGGTTGTAATCCACGCGGGTCATCAGCTTGTTGCCGCTATTGCCGAATTCGTGCGTGTAGGTCGCCGAGGTGGCAAGGCTCCACGACGGGATGCCGCCGGGACGCTGACCGGTAAGGTCACCCACCGGGCTTTCGGTGAAGCTGTCGAACAGCGGATCAAGGTGGGTCACAGCGAAGGTCAGCACCAGCGCTTGGGTCGGCCTGATCGTGGTATCAAGCTCGAACCCCTGCACCGATTGCTTACCAGCATTGTTGAGCTGGAAGCCGGTGCCGGTGAACAGGAGGCTCTGGAAGCCCTGGATCGACTGGTCGAACACCGCGAGATTGAAGCCAAACCCTGGCCACTGCGCCTTCACGCCGATTTCGTAGACTTCCGCCTTTTCCGGCCCGGCAAAGCGCGAACCGGTGCCGAGGTTGGTCACAGCCAACCCGGCATCGGTGATCGGCGAGGACGGCGCCGCGAAGGTCGATCGCCCTGGCCCGGGAATAAAGTCACCGAACAACGGACGGCTATCACGCGACAGGTTCACCGAGCTCGCCTTGAAGCCGGTCGAATAGCTGGCGTAGACATTGACCTCGTGCGCAGCAGATAGGTGAATTTGTCATCATTGGTGCGGCCCGGCTCAACCGAGTTGGGCAGAGACAGGAACGGCGGCTGGAACTGGAGCGGGGTAAGGCCAAGCAGCGGGTTTGCCGCCGGATTGGTCGCCGCCGCCAGCAGCGCCTGCTGGTTCGCAAGCGGCAGCGCCTGGAACTGCGCCCGGTTAGTCACTGTACCACCGCTCGCCAGAGTGATGAAGGCATCGACCAGGTTGATGTTCGACAATTCATCGAAGGATTGCTGCGCGAATGCGAAGGTTTTCTTGTCGTCGGTGTAATTGAACCCGGCGGTCAACACGAGGCCGTCAACCGGCTCCAGATCCACGGTGCCGAATACCGACCATGATTCATTGTCCATCGAGAACTGCTCGGAGGTCAGCGCGCCAGGTGAGAAAATGCTGTTCTGCGGAAGACCAAGCGCACCTTCAACGAAGCTCAAAGTGCCAGGCACGCCGCCGCCCGCCAGCAGATCGAAGAACGGGCGTGCTACCGCTCCGGTGGTCAGTCCGCTGTTTTGCGTAATCGATTCATCGAAATAAAATCCACCCAGCAGGAAGTTGATCGGTCCGTCGAAATCGGACGCGATGCGCAGTTCCTGAGTAAAGGTTTCAACCGCCTGATCGCGAAGTTCGTTTATCACATCGGCGCTGGTGAAATCAACATCCTGATCGACAAAGTTATCAAGTTCGCGATAGGAAGTGATTGATGTCAAAGAAAGATTGCCGATATTCCAGTCAACCTGCACCGAACCGCCGTAATTTTCGACCTTGTTGATCGGAACTTTGTTGAGGAAGGTGTTGAAGCTGAAGAAATCAGTATCAAGCACACCACCAACCGCGAAAATTGCGCCCGCCGTTGGCCCGGCCACCTGCGTGCTGACCGTGCAACATGCTTCGTCAATCTTGCTGTAATCGGCGATCGCGCGGATTTTGAGATCAGCCGACGGTTCGATCAGCAACTGGCCGCGCGCCGACCAGCGGTTGCGGTCGGAGATGTCTTCGTTGAGATTGACGATCCGGGCATAGCCATCGCGCCGGTTGTAGCTGCCATCGAGTGAAAACGCGATGTTTTCGCTGATCGGGCCGGTAATTTCGCCCTTCAGCACCACAGCATCATAATTGCCGTAGCTCGCTTCAACCTGGCCGCCGAATTTGTATTGCGGTTCTTTGGTGATCACCGAAATCACGCCCGCGCTGGCGTTCTTGCCAAACAGCGTCGATTGCGGGCCATTGAGCACTTCGATGCGCTGAACCATGTTAAGGTCGGACAGCGAAGCGGCTGAGCGCGACCGGAACACGCCATCGATGAACACGCCGACCGACGGTTCAATGCCGAAGTTGTTATCGCCGTTGCCGAAGCCACGAATGATGAAGGTCGTCGACGAAGCATTCTGCAACTGACTGACCCGCAGCGATGGCGTGACGGTCTGCAGGTCAAGCACGTCACGAATCTGCGCGTTTTTAAGCGTTTCACCGCTGGTCACCGATACCGAGATCGGGGTTTCCTGCAGAGTCTGTTCGCGCTTGGATGCGGTAACGATGATGACGTTGCTGCTTTCCGGAGCCTCGGCCTCAGGTGCCTGGTCCTGCGCGAAAGCGACGCCTGGTGCGCCAAGGGCAAAGGCCGCAGCCCCTGCGAGCAGGGTGAATCGATATGATCCGGCAAAGCCGGTGGTGGTCGAACGCATGGAAGCTCCTCTCCTAAATCCCGCGACCCCGGCGCCGGTTAAGGCCCGCATCTCAAGATGCGTTCTCTCCCGTGGTCGTGCAATCGCGGTGATAAGCCAGTGTTGCGGCAGCGGCAAGCCGCAGACCCGCGCTTTTCCGAGACAAAACGGCAGAATGTTGCGCAAGAGTCACACTGCCCCGCCCTTGACACGCCGCTTCGCAAAGCCCTGCGCTTGCCCCTTGCGCGCGCTTGCGCTAGGCGGCGCGGCAATGTTGCATCGCAGCACTCCGGCGCGTCTGTGGCCCATGCCGTAGCGTCAAGGTCTGTCGCTAACTCGCCACAAACACCGCCTAACGCATCGTGCCCGGCGCGCGCTGCCCGTATTTCATGCACCGGACGCCCTGCGACCGGCTTTTTCACCGGAAGTTCCCCGAATGTCGTCTGCCTTGAGAAATATCGCGATTATCGCCCACGTTGACCACGGAAAGACCACGTTGGTCGACCAGTTGTTCCGCCAATCGGGCACGTTCCGCGAAAACCAGCGGGTCGAAGAACGCGCAATGGATTCGGGCGATCTGGAAAAGGAACGCGGGATCACGATTTTGGCCAAGTGCACCAGCGTCGAATGGCATGGCGCGGATGGTAGCACCACGCGCATCAACATCGTCGACACCCCCGGCCACGCCGATTTCGGCGCCGAGGTGGAACGCATTCTCAGCATGGTCGACGGCGTGATCCTGCTGGTCGACAGCGCCGAAGGCGCGATGCCGCAGACCAAGTTTGTGACTGGCAAGGCACTGGCGCTGGGCCTGCGCCCGATTGTCGTCGTCAACAAAATCGACCGTCCCGATGGCCGCCCGCAGGAAGTGCTGGACGAAGTGTTCGATCTGTTCGTCAGCCTTGATGCTGCTGACGATCAGCTCGAATTCCCGGTGCTCTATGCATCGGGCCGTGATGGCTATGCCAGCGAGGATCAGGATCGCCGCGAAGGCAGCCTTGCTCCGCTGTTCGAAAAGATCATTGAACACGTGCCCGCCCCCGGCCTCGATCCGGACGCGAAGTTCAGCTTCCTGGCCACGCTGCTCGATCGCGACAACTTCATGGGCCGCGTAATTACCGGCCGGGTGCAGTCGGGCACAATCAAGGTCAATGATCCGATCCACGCCATCGACATGGACGGCAAGGTGATCGAAGTGGGCCGCGCAACCAAGCTGATGAGCTTTGACGGGCTGGAACGTGTGCCGGTGGAAACCGCGCGCGCCGGCGACATCATTGCGCTGGCCGGGCTGGAAAAGGCCACCGTTGCCAACACCATCTGCGATCCTTCGGTGTCTGAACCGATCGCTGCCCAGCCGATTGACCCGCCGACGCTGGCAATGCGTTTTTCGGTCAATGACAGCCCGCTGGCCGGGCGCGAAGGCACCAAGGTGACCAGCCGCATCATCCGCGACCGGTTGCTGCGCGAGGCCGAAACCAACGTCGCCATCCGCGTCACCGAAAGCGAAGACAAGGACGCCTTTGAAGTCGCCGGGCGCGGTGAATTGCAGCTTGGCGTGCTGATCGAAACGATGCGCCGCGAAGGCTTCGAACTCGGCATCAGCCGCCCGCGCGTGCTGTTCCGCGAGGAAGACGGCAAGCGCATGGAGCCATACGAAACCGTGGTCATCGACGTGGATGACGAACATTCAGGCACGGTCGTGGAAAAGATGCAGCGCCGCAAGGCTGACCTCACCGAAATGCGCCCCTCGGGCGTGGGCAAGACCCGCATCACCTTCTCCGCGCCGTCACGCGGGCTGATCGGCTATCACGGCGAATTCCTGTCCGACACGCGCGGCACCGGGATCATGAACCGGTTGTTCGAAAAATACGGCCCCTACAAAGGCCAGATCGAAGGGCGCCAGAACGGCGTACTGATCTCGAACGGCGATGGCGATGCCAATGCCTATGCGCTCAACATGCTGGAAGAACGCGGCGAATTGTTCGTTGCCCCGCAGATGAGGCTGTATGAAGGCATGATCATCGGCGAAAATGCCAAGCCCGATGATCTGGAAGTCAACCCGATGAAGGCCAAGCAGCTGTCCAACGTGCGATCATCGGGCAAGGACGAAGCGATCCGGCTAACCCCGCCGCGCCGGATGAGTCTCGAACAATCCATCGCCTATATCGACGACGATGAAATGGTCGAAGTGACCCCGCAATCAATCCGTCTGCGCAAGGCGATCCTTGACCCCAACGAACGCAAGAAAGCGCGCCGCCGCAAGGACGGCTGATCGGCGCAAGCGGGAAAAAATCCTGGCTGGCGGTGGCCAAGCGCCCGCGCGCTTGTTACCCACCGCGCCATGAACGCTTATACTCTTGCCAGCCTCGCCGCCTATTTCATCCTGATGCTCGCCATCGGGCTTTACGCCTGGCGCAGATCAACCGGGGATTCTGCGGGCTATTTGCTGGCAGGGCGCAACCTGCCGCCATCGGTCGCGGCGCTGAGCGCAGGCGCATCAGACATGTCGGGATGGCTGCTGCTGGGCCTGCCGGGCGCGCTTTATGTCGGCGGGCTGGTTGAAGCGTGGATCGGGATCGGGCTGTTCATCGGCGCGCTCGCCAACTGGATTCTGGTCGCACCGCGACTGCGCGCACAGACCGAACAACTGGGCAACGCGCTCACCATCCCGCAATTCCTCGCCAACCGATTTCCTGAACGCGGCACCGCGCTGCGGGTTACCTCGGCGGTCATCATCGTCGCTTTCTTCACCATTTACACCGCAGCCGGGCTCGTCGGCGGGGGCAAGCTGTTTGAAACCGCCTTTGCCGGAATCCTGCCGAATACCGGGCTGAGCGACTATATGCTCGGCATTGTCATCACCGCCGGGATCGTGCTGGCCTATACCATGGTTGGCGGGTTTCTGGCGGTCAGCCTGACCGATTTCGTGCAGGGGCTGATCATGATGGCGGCGCTGATCCTGATGCCGCTGGTGGTGATGTTCGGCCCCGGAGGCGAGGCGGGCGGGAGCCTGACCGAAGTGCCGGTCGACGGCTTCCTCGACCTCACTTACGGCCTCACCGCCATCGGCTTTATCAGCGCGGTGACATGGGGCCTGGGCTATTTCGGCCAGCCGCATATCATTGTGCGCTTCATGGCGATCAACCGGATCGAAAACGTGCGCCGCGCGGCGGCCTATGGCATGGGTTGGATGGGGATCGCGCTGATCGGGGCTATCGGCCTTGGCCTTGCGGGCCGCGCTTACGTGGAGCGGAACGGGCTGGTGGTGAAAGATCCCGAAACGATCTTCATCGTGCTGGCACAATTGCTGTTCCACCCGGCGATCACCGGGTTCCTTTATGCAGCGCTGCTGGCGGCGATCATGAGCACGATTTCATCGCAACTGCTGGTCAGCTCATCGTCCCTGACTGAAGATTTCTACCGCCTGTTCCTGCGCCGCAATGCAAGCGAGCGCGAGGCGGTCAATGTGTCGCGCGGCGCGGTTGCGCTGGTTGCCATCGCCGCGATAGTGATTGCGGCTGATCCGAACAGCCAGGTGCTGGGCCTGGTCGCCAATGCCTGGGCCGGGTTTGGCGCGGCGTTCGGGCCGCTGATCCTGCTGGCGCTGATGTGGCATGGTAAAGATGGGACGGGTAAAGATGGGACGGGCATGACCGGCGCGGGCGCAGTGGCGGGGCTGGTGACGGGCGCGGGCGTGGTGGCCGGATGGATCGCGCTGGGCTGGAACGCGCAGCTGCCGACCGCGCTGGGTGGCGGCCCCGGCCTGTACGAAATCGTCCCCGGCTTTGCCGCTGCGACGGCGGCGATCATCGTGGTGAGCAAGTTTACCCGGCCCAGCAGTGCAAGGGGCGCATTATGAACGCAGACAAAGGCCCCCGCGTAACCGGGCTCGGCGGGGTGTTCTACGTCGTGCGCGATTCTGCCGCGACCCGCGCATGGTATCTTGAAACGCTGGGCATTGATGGCCCCTACGGCCCGCAATTCGCGTGGGCAGATGAACCGCGCACCCACCCCTATTCGATGATCAGTCATTTTTCGGATGACGAATATATCAAGCCCGGCACCGGCGGCTTCATGATCAACCTGCGCGTCCACGACCTCAGCAACTTTGTCGCCGCATTGAAGGCCAAGGGAGCCGAAATTCTTGGCGAAGCGGACGAAGGCTATGGCAAGTTTGCCTGGCTGCTCGATCCCGACGGAGTGAAAATCGAATTATGGGAACAGGTGGCAGACGAATTGCCCTGAAACAGCGGCGGCGCCCGAATGCATAAGTGACAACCCCCAGGGCGCCGTGAACAATCGCCTATCCGTATTCGTTTCCGACCTGTTAACCATTTATCGGCAATAACCCTTAGCCATGATGGTCAAGGGCAAGATTCGCGGAATGACGCTAATCGCAGCTGCGCTGGCGCTGGCGGGGTGCGGCTCGTTGATCCCCGGCGGCAGCGGCGGCGCGGCGCCCGGTTCCGTCAGCAAATCAGACCGCACACCTGCGGCCCGCCCTGCCACCCGCGTCAGTTCTGCCCCGCAATCCTATGCCCCGCGCCCCGAAGATGCGAGCTGCCTTGCTGATCTTGGCGCCAGCGGTGCGCGGTTCGATGCGCTGCCCGATGCCTACGCCGCGCCCGGATGCAACAAGCTGGGCACGGTGCAGCTGATGGCGCTGGCAGGCGACCGTGCGCCGCTCAACGTCAGCAATATTGGCGCAGTGCGCTGCGGCACCGCCAAGGCGTTCAATGACTGGGCGCGGTTTGGCGTTGACCGCGCCGCGCGCCAGATCCTTGCCAGCCCGGTCGCGCGGATCGAAACCATGGGCAGCTATTCCTGCCGCAATGTCGCCGGGACTGAACGCCGTTCGGCACACGCCCGCGCAGAGGCGATCGACGTTTCAGGCTTTGTGCTGGCCGATGGCCGCCGGATCGTGTTGCAGCGCGACTGGGACGGCGGTGATGCGGCCACGCGCGAATTCCTGCGGGTGGTGCACAAAAGCGCGTGCAAGCGGTTTGGCACCGTGCTTGGCCCCGAATACAACGCCGCGCACAAAGATCATTTCCATCTCGAAGGCACCGGCGCAACCTTCTGCCGTTGAGCCGGGCCAAGACTCATCCGGTGCGGTTAAGCGAGGGCTGGCACAATCACCAGTCACCGCGCCGTTTCCGTTCCGCCGCGATGGCAGGCCACCGTCGGTCTATGAGCGGGTTGCGTTAAATCTGACGCAGGTCGCCCGCTCTAGCCTTTGTTGTCGCATCGTAAAAAGCTGAAAACCTTCAACACGATGCGCTATGCTGTCAGCTTCGGCTCCAGCTTGGCTTCCAGTTTCAGCCGCACCGCTTCAGCCGCGTGGCGTGCGCCCAGTTTCGTCATCATGTTGGCGCGGTGGATTTCGACCGTGCGCGGGCTGATTTCAAGTTCGCGCGCGATCGCTTTGTTGCTGCTCCCCATCGCCAGCCAATCGAGCACTTCGCGTTCGCGCGTCGACAAGGTGGAAATGCGGTCACGCGCTTCGATCATCCGGCGGCGCGCCACGCCAAATTGCTCGGCCTCTTTCTCGATGCGGTCGAGACAGCGGGTGAAGCGTTCAGGATCAAACGGCAGCGCGAGGTAATCGAGCGCCCCGGCCTTGATCGCCTCGACAATGCGGTTGGGGCGCGGCTGTGCATCGACCGCGATCAGCGGGAGCCAGATGCCCAGCCGCCCAAGCCGATCGAGGATCATGCCCACCCCGCCATCTTCGGCAGTATCGCGGGCGATGATGATGCCTTCACGCGGGGGGTGAGCCGCCAGTTCGGACAGATCGCCATACACTTCGCAATGATGGCCCAGCGCGAAGCCTATCCGGGCCAGTTCGGCACGTTGGCGGCTGCAGGAATCGATGAAGTGGAGCGTGGCTTTACGTGTCATGGACACAGGCTTGCGGCAGTCCCTTAAGGGATTCACGCAGTAGTGCCGCCAATCCGGAGGATTCACCATATCCGGAAAGGATCTTGCCATTGAAATTGCTTAGATATTCTCCTCCATATCGGAGTTTGATTATGGTGAAGATTTAGCCCTTGTCAGCAAACTGGTAAGCTGGGAGCGAATGGAACGCGGATCGCAGCGCATTTCCCCAACCCGATGAGATCGTTTCGAAATATGGATCATCGGCGGTAACCCGGTGTTCGTGGGCAGGCGCGAACCCATCCTTGTCAATTACCAGCAGATCCAACGGCAGCCCGACCGACAGGTTCGCCTTGAGGGTGGAATCGAAACTCACCATCAACAATTTCACCGCATCTTCAAAACTCATGTCGCGATCATAGCCGCGGATCAGGATCGGGCGGCCATATTTGGTCTCACCAATCTGGAAAAACGGCGTGTCCCAGCTGGCTTCGATGAAATTGCCTTCGGGATAGATCATGAACAAGCGCGGCTGCATACCGGCGATCTGTCCGGCCACGATCATGGTTGCGGTAAAGCGCCCCTTGCCGCTTTCGCCATTACCGCTTTGCGCGGCTTCGATGGTGGCGCGCAGCAATCGGCCGATTTCGGTGACGACCTGAAACATCGTCGGCCCTTTGAGCAGCGCATTGTCGCGCTCGCTCGGGGCCTTGGTGCGTTCCTCCAGCTGGCTGATCACCGCCTGAGTGGTGGCGAGATTGCCCGCCGTCATCACCGCGATCATGCGTTCGCCCGGCACGTTCCAATGGAACATCTTGCGGAAAGTCGAGATGTTGTCCACGCCCGAATTGGTGCGGGTATCGCTCATCAGCACCAGCCCCTTATCCAGCACCATGCCAACACAATAGGTCATGCCATATCCTCTTTCCACCAACCGGAGTGGCGCGCTCTAGCCCGAAGTCAGCGACTGCGCAAAGGCGGTCTATTGCGTTGATTGCTCTTGCTGCTGCCCCATTGGACGCGATTCCACTGCTACACCCACGGTCAGCACTTCCGCAGTCGCGCCGATGCTGATCCCGGTGATCGGGGCGGCATCGCGGTAATCATTGCCGGTCGCCACGCGGACGTAACGCGGATCGGGGCTGATGCCGTTCGACACGTCGAAACCGACCCAGCCGAGCCCTTCGACATGGGCTTCGGCCCAGGCGTGGGTGGCCTCCTGCTCAATCCGGTCGTCCATCATCAGATAACCGCTGACATAGCGCGCGGGAATGCCGTGCGCGCGCGCCGCGCCGATGAAGATGTGAGCATGATCCTGACACACGCCTGCGCCGTGGCCGACGGCTTCTTCGGCGGTGGTCGCCGAGTGGGTGCGGCCGGTCTCGTAACCAATCCGTTCGCGGATCAGCCCCGACAGCGCGTGCAGGAAATCGAGCGGCGCTGCATCAACCGGCCCCTGCACTTCGCGCAGCAACCCGCGCAGTTTCGCGCCGGGGCGGGTCAGCGGCGTCTGGCGCAGGAAGCTCCACAAGGGCAGGTGGCCCGAATGGCGGCCGATCACCCCGGCATTGTCATCGGTTTCGACCATGCCCTGGCACGTCACCGTCACTTCACGCGCGCCGGGTGCCAGCCCGATCAGCGTAACGTGGTTGAAGTGCTGATCGTCATATTGCAGTTCGGCATGGGCATTATCGAAATCCATCGTCCAGTCGATGATGTGCTGGCCCTGCGTTTCCTTGGGCGTCAGCCGCAACCGCTGAAGCGCGTGCACCACCGGCTGCGCAAAGGCATAATGGCTGGTGTGGCGGATCGAGAGTTTCATGGTGCTCATGCGTGGAACCTGTAATCCTCAGCAATCGCGCCCGCGATGGACGCGTTGCGGGAGAGGAAATCGATCAGAAATTCGTGCAGTCCGGTCTCGAAGATCTGATCGATGTCAAGCTGGCTGATCCGGGTATCGGCATCGCGCATCAAGGCATTGCTGCGCCCCTCCACCCCATGCATCCGGGCAAGCGCGGCCAGATTATCGCGCAGCGCATTGCGGCAGAACGCAAGGCTGCGCGGAAAGCGATCATCCAGCACCAGAAATTCGACAATTCCGCGCGCTTCGATCTGCCCGGCATTGAGCCAGCTATAAATCCGCGCGCCGGCGACCGACCGCAGCACCTGTTCCCACTGGCCGGTGTCCAGGCTTGACCCGACATAGGACAGCGATGGCAGCAGCAGGAAATACTTCATGTCGAGAATACGCGCGGTGCTGTCTGCGCGTTCGATAAAGGTGCCAGCGCGGCTGAAATGATAGCCGTCATCGCGCAGCATCGATCCGTCGAACGCGCCGTGCACCTGCGTGCCTGCGCGCCGGATCGCGCCGAGCACCTCGCCCACCGCCGCCTGCCCCACCGGGCGGGCAAGCATCGTGTCGAGCTTCATCCAGTTATCGTTGACTGCTTCCCATGCGTCGCTGGAGATATTGGTTCGCGCCATCCGCGCATTGCTGCGCATCGCGCCCAACATCTGCCGCACATTGCCGGGGTTCGATGGCCCGCGCAGCACGAAATTCCAGACCGACAGTCCGTCATAATTCTCATGCGCGGCCGCATACGCCTGTTGCAGGCCCAATGTGGCGATGACCGAGCGCCATTCCGCCTCGGCCGTCACCAGATCGCGGGTCAACGCCATGCGCAGCGCTGCCTCGAGCAATCGCGCGGTGTTTTCGGACCGCTCAAGATAGCGGAACATCCAGAACAGGCTGTTGGCAGTACGGCCTAGCATGGTGCGTTGTTCCCCATCCTAATCCTTCAGCACCCACGTGTCCTTGGTCCCGCCCCCTTGCGATGAATTGACCACCAGCGAACCTTTTTTCAGCGCCACCCGCGTGAGACCTCCGGGCGTGATGTCGATTCCTTCAGGCGAAACCAGCACGAACGGGCGCAGATCGAGATGGCGCGGGGCAAGGCCCGCACGGGTGTAGATCGGGCAGGTCGACAGCGCGAGCGTGGGCTGGGCGATGTAATTATCGGTCCGCGCGATCAGCTTTTCACGGAAGGCCGCGATTTCGCGCTTGGACGATGTCGGCCCGATCAGCATCCCGTAGCCGCCTGATCCGTGCACCTCTTTCACGACCAGTTCGGACAAGTTGTCGAGCACATAGGCAAGACTGTCCTTGTCCGCGCAGCGCCAGGTCTGGACATTGGGCAGCAATGGTTTTTCGCCGGTATAAAACTCGACAATTTCGGGCATGAAGCTGTAAATCGCCTTGTCATCGGCCACCCCGGTGCCCGGCGCATTGGCAATGGTGATCCCGCCCGCGCGGTAGACATCCATGATCCCCGGCACGCCCAGCGCAGAATCGGGATTGAAGGTCAGCGGATCAAGGTAATTGTCATCAACCCGGCGATACAGCACGTCGATCGGTTTGTATCCGCGCGTGGTGCGCATCTGCACCCGGCCATCGACCACCCGCAGATCGCTGCCTTCGACCAGTTCCGCCCCCATCTGGTCGGCAAGGAAGGCGTGTTCGAAATAGGCCGAATTATAGGTCCCCGGGGTCAGCACCGCGACGGTCGGCTTGCCCCCGGCAAAGGCAGGCGGAACGCAGGCCGCCAGGCTGCGGGCGAGCCGGCGCGGGTAGTCCGACACGCTTTCCACCGCAATCCGGCTGAACAGATCAGGAAACATCCTCATCATCGTTTCGCGGTTTTCGAGCATATAGGACACGCCCGACGGTGTGCGGGCATTATCCTCCAGCACGAAAAATTCATCCGGCCCGGTTCGCACCAGATCGATCCCGACGATATGGGTGTAAATCCCGCCCGGCGGGGTGAAGCCGACCATGTTGTCCAGCCAGGCATCGTTTGTGCGCAGCAGCCGTTCGGGCAGGCGGCCCGCGCGCACGATTTCCTGCCGGTGATACAGATCATACAGAAACGAATTGAGCGCGCGCACCCGCTGTTCAATTCCGCGCGACAGCTTGCGCCATTCGGCTGCGGTGATGATACGCGGCACTATGTCGAACGGGATCAGGCGTTCTTCAGCCTCGTTTTCGCCATAGACGTTGAAGGTAATGCCGGTGCGGCGGAAACTGTCATCAGCCTCACGGCTTTTGCGGCGCAGGAATTCGCCCGACTGTTCATCAAACCAGCGGCGATATTCGGCATAGGCCGGCCTTGTAAGGCCGCCGCCATCGAACATCTCGTCAAAATTGCCGCTGCTTGCGTGCATTGGCCCCCGCATCGCCTTTTGACTTGAGTCGGCAGTGTAACCGCCCTTTCGCAAAAGGCAAAGCGCGCTAGCGGGTTATTTCAAGCTCGCTCAGCACCGTCAGGATCACCTGCGGATCATAGGTAAAGCCCATGTGGGTGCAGCGCACCGCAATCGCACGGTCGCGTTCGCCTGGTCGGCCTGCCGCGCAGCGCGGAGCAATCGCGCCGTCATTGGCGCTCCACAAAGCGACCGTTTCTACCGGAGGCTTCGCTGCCAGATCGGCCTCGATCGGCGGGGCATCGACCGAATGGCCGGTGATGAACTGATAGGCGCGCCAGACATTATTGGCGCGCGGGCTGCCGGAAAACGGCGATCCCATAGTGATGACCTTGGCCACCGCGTGCGGCTGACGCTTGGCCAGTTCGCGCGCATAAAGCCCGCCCAGGCTCCAGCCGATCAACACCACCTTGCGCCCGTGGCGCGCGTGCAGATCAAGCAGCCGCGCCTCCAAC
>PHEL01000211.1 GCA_002842925.1 Alphaproteobacteria bacterium HGW-Alphaproteobacteria-14 | reverse complement strand
GATTAACCTTGCGTGTTGTTGCCATTCCGCATTAAACGCTTGGCGGGGTTCATGGTTTGACAGGGGCCGCATTGTTATTGCGGCCACATGGCTTTTCGCCGGGTTTAGGCAAAAGTCGTCTTGGGGTTGGTTTCTCCTGGTACCTGCCAAATGCTTGGCTGGCATTGTCCGTCTTCTGCGACCCGGACGGATAGCGCCAGTCGGGGCGACGCAAGTCGCTGGGGGCGGATTGAAAAATCCGCCCCCTTTAAATCATCTGTAATTTTGCGAATAATCAGGCGGCGCTGGCGGTCTGACTATCGTCATCATCGCTGGATGATGGCACCGCAGACAGCTGGCCCACGCCTCCGACTGCGATCTTGCGCGGTTTCATCGCGTCGGGCACTTCGCGCACCAGATCGATGATCAGCAGGCCATCAGCCAGATCGGCGCGTTCCACCCGCACGAAATCGGCCAGTTCGAACCGGCGTTCAAACCCGCGATTGGCGATTCCGACATGGATCAACTCCGCCCCGTCTTCGTTTTCTTCGCGTTTCTTGCCCTGCACGACCAACAGGTTTTGCTGCGCAGTGATATCAATATCCTGCGGCCGGAAACCGGCAATGGCGAGCGTGATGCGATAATTATCTTCGCCCCGGCGCGAGATGTTGAACGGCGGGTAATTGTCACCCGCATTCAAACGCGCCTGATTTTCCAGCAGGTCGAACACACGGTCGAAACCAACGGTGCTGCGGCGATAGGGGGTAAAATCAAAACGTGACATAATCTGCAAATCCTCTTGTTAGAGCAATCTGGTTTCCTGCGCGGGCCTGCCTTATGCAGCACCCGCCGTGTCACCTTACGTTCCCCAAGGCTGGCGGAACGCGGCAACAATCTCTATCTGGTTTGCAAACACCCGGTTTCAAGAGGATCGCAATGGCTCAGCCGCAAATCGACATCTACACCAAATTCGCCTGCCCTTACTGCGTGCGCGCCAAGCATCTGCTCAAGCAGAAGGGTGCGGCCTTCAAGGAATATGACATCACGCTGGGCGGGGCCAAGCGCGCCGAAATGCTGGCGCGTGCGCCCAATGCGCGGACAGTGCCGCAGATATTCATCGGCGATACCCATGTGGGCGGATCGGATGATCTGGCGGCATTGGAGCGCGCTGGACGGCTTGACGCGCTGCTGGCGGGCTGATGCCACGGATTGCGGTTCTCCAGATGTGTTCGGGCATCGATCCCGTTGCCAATCTGGCTGACATCGAAAATGCTGCGCGCAGGGCAGCGGACGAAGGTGCCCTGGTGCTGTTCACACCGGAAATGTCGCTGCTGCTTGATCGCAATCGCGAACGCGCGCGGGGCTGGATCGCATCAGCCGGGCCATCGGAGGTCTGCGAGCACCTGTCATGCATCGCTGCCAAGCTGCATATTGATATCGCCATTGGTTCGATGCCGGTCATGGCGGACAGCGGCAAATGGGCCAATCGCGCGCATTATTTCCATCCCGATCTCGGTCCGCCGGTCACCTATGACAAGATCCACATGTTCGACGTCGAACTCGCCAGCGGTGAGGTGTGGCGCGAAAGCGCGGCCTACGAACCGGGCAGCGCGGTTGTGACGGTCGAAGATACGCCGGTCGGGCGATTGGGGCTGGCGATCTGTTACGATATGCGCTTTCCGGCCTTGTTCGAAGCGCTTGGCAACCAGCGGTGTGATTGCATCGCGGTGCCTGCCGCCTTCACCGTGCCGACGGGGCAGGCGCATTGGCACGTCCTGCTGCGCGCCCGCGC
>PHEL01000210.1 GCA_002842925.1 Alphaproteobacteria bacterium HGW-Alphaproteobacteria-14 | reverse complement strand
ATCGACAGCTCGCGGTCGAGGCGTTCTTCAAGCTTGAGCCAGTAGGCCACCCGGTCCGCCACCCGCTTATCATTGACGATGATCAGCAGATCAAAATCCGAGCGGTAGCCTTTGGCGGTGTGCGGCTCATCGATCCAGCCGCCGCGCGCATAGCTGCCGTAGAGAATGACCTTGAGGATGCGTGCCTTCTTCTTCCAGCCATTGCTGGCCAGCGCCAGCGCATCGCCGAATTCATCGAATATGATCGCCACCACGCGTTCCAGCTCGCGCTGCTTCTGGGCGGGAAGGTGATCAAAATCGGTGCGCATCAGCGGTTACTAGCAAGCCAATGAGCGGCTTGCACCTGCCGAGTGCACAGGCGCGCAGCAACGGCGCATCCCAAAGCGTTGCGGCGCTGCGCGCCAGTGTGCCGTTCGTTGCTCACCGCCCTGCCCTTCGCCTGATCGACACGACTTCAGCGCCGCCGTCGCGCAGCTGGACAAGATAGTCGCTCCACCATTGCATCATTTCGACGCGCTCATCCCAATGCGCACCGCGATGATAGGCCGCGCGCACCTTGTCCGCATCGCCGTGTGCCAGCGCGCGCTCGATCGCATCGGGATGCCACTTGCCGCATTCGTTGAGCAGCGTGGATGCCATCGCCCTGAACCCGTGCGCGGTCATCTCGTCGGTGGAGTAACCGAGACGGCGTAGCGCCGCATTGATGGTGTTGTCGCTCATCGGACGCTTGCGGGTGCGGATAGAAGGAAAGACGTAGCCCTTGGGACCGGTAAGGGCATATGTCTCTTCGAGGATGGCAATAGATTGCCGTGACAGGGGCACACGGTGATCCTTGCGCATCTTGGTCTTGTCCGCCGGGATGATCCACAGAGCGCCTTCAAGGTCGAACTCGTGCCATTCCGCATGGCGCAGCTCGCCGGGGCGGACGAACACATGCGGTGCCAGCTGCATGGCGAGACGGGTGATAGGCTGGCCGTCATAGGCGTCAATCGCCCGCATCAGGGCTCCAACCCTATCCGGGTCGATGATCGCACCATAGTGCGTGACGGTCGGCACAATCAGCGCGCCGCGCAGGTCGCGTGTCGGATCAGACCGCACCCGCGCGGTCGCTACCGCATAGCGGAACACGGCTCCTGCCAACTGCATCGTGCGGCGTGAACTCTCATGCTTGCCCTGTCGTTCTATCCGCCGCACCGCTTCGAGCACGTCGATCGGCTCAATGTCGGTGATGGGCAGCTTGCCAATCGATCCTGACAGGAGCGAGAGCAGATACTCGCACCGCCGCGAGGTGGCCGGTGCCCAGGCCTTTGCACCATCGCGCTTGCGCTTTTCACAATACTCTTTGGCAATCGCCGAGAAGCTATTGTTCGCTTCCAGCTGCGCGCGTAGCTTGGCCTTCTGCTTCTCCCGTCCCGGGTCGAGGCCATGGGCCAACTGCTCTCTTGCCTCGCGCGTTCGGTTGCGCGCATCGGCAAGGCCGATCTCGGGATACCTGCCCAGCGCCACCTTCTTCTCGCGGCCATGGATGCGATATTTGAGCCGCCAGAGCTTGGCGCCGGTGGGCTGCACCAGCAGGAACAACCCCAGCGCATCGCCCATTTTATAGGGCCTCTCGCGCGGCTTGGCATTGCGGATAGCGACGTCTGTGAGTGGCATGATCGAGCCTCCTTTGTCTGTCGTGGTCCCTGGGTTGGGGGCCAGGCTCAAAAACCACCCTCGCCTCATCTTCGATATGGCCCCCACAGACGTTGGATGCGGGTGGAAATGTGAAGATTTG
>PHEL01000209.1 GCA_002842925.1 Alphaproteobacteria bacterium HGW-Alphaproteobacteria-14 | reverse complement strand
AGTTCCAACGCGACGCTGCCGGTCACGCTGCGCTGTGCCGAACGCAATCTGGGCGTGTCAAAGCCGGTCGCCAGCTTTGTCATCAGCCTTGGCGCGACGGTGAACATGAACGGCACCGCGATGTATCTGGGGCTGGCGACCTTGTTCGGCGCGCAGATTTTCGGGGTGGATCTGAGCTGGGGTGATTACGCGATGATCGCGCTGCTCGGCACATTGGGCGCGGTGGGCGCGGCGGGCATTCCCGGCGCGGGCCTGATCATGATGGCGCTGGTGTTCAGCGCGGTGAACGTGCCGCTGGAAACCATCGCCTTTGTCGCAGGGGTTGACCGGATCATGGACATGATGCGCACCACCACCAACATTACCGGCGATGGCGCGGTAGCGGTGACCGTGGCGAGCCTGACGGGTGAGCTGGACAAGGCCGAACTTGCCAGCGCGGATGATGTGTAAGCGGGGTTAGCGCCCCTTATCCTTCACATATTCCACCGGCACGAATTCACCCAAAGTGCAGCCCGCGCCGCGTTGCAACACGCCAGCGTAGTTCTGCAGCGCATAAACGATCTGGTTGGTGCACAGCTGGTTGATCGAGGTTTCGTAGGTGATCGAGCGTTCAAAACCCAGACCCGGACAGCTTTGGGCCATGGTGCTGCGATAGACCTTGCCGCCGACCATTTCGAAGTCGATCACCCGGTCATTGCGTACCGTCGTCTGGCGGATCTGACTCCGCGTGATGCAATGCTGCGCCTCGCCCACCACCTTCACCGCAGGCGCCCCCGCAGCGGGGTTGGCATCGGTTGCGCGTTCTACAGGAGCGCAAGCGAGTGCGAACAGGGGCAGGGTGGCAAGGCTCAGGTTCCGCACGATCATCACGCTTCTCCGCAAATATCCGCCACATCATCGCCCCCGCGCTTGAACCTTGGCTTAATCCTCGCGCGAGGTTGCAGCGTGCACTCGGATCACTCTGTTTCTGGAGAAGACTTACCTGAGGGTTTCGATAGCGCTGCTCGTGCATCGGAATTGTAAACGGATATAGGCTCAAATTCGCAACGGATCGGCCCCCATCTCTTCTCCTCGCTAGTCTTGATGCTTACATATCGCGCGCATTCGAATTCATACTCACCGTTGTCTAATGGTACAAATGTGGGGGATGTTTCTTGTTCGACTACGTCCCCTGCAAACTGGGTTACGTTCATGTACAGAATCTGTGGGTGTTCTACATTGCCGACCGTCTTTATTTTGTACTTTTGTATGGCGTTGAACGAAACCGTGTCGAGGGAATTGTAGCTGCTACGCTCTTCGATTACCTGTTGGCCTAGCCGGACTATTGATATTTCGATATCTCGCGAGGAATCGCTTGGAGAGCCATCGCAAGCAGCTACTGCGATGACAAATGGTGCCAAAAAGAGCTTTCTCAATTACATTCTCCATCCATGTTTATAGTTGTAAAGTGACATAGCTTGTCGATTGGCACAAGAAAGCATGAGGTTACCGCCCCTTCGACACCTCCAGCACCTTCTTGCGGAAACTGCACAGGTCAGCGACCTTGCAGCGCCAGCATTCGGGCGTCCTTGCCTTGCACACGTATCGCCCGTGCAGGATCATCCAGTGGTGTGAATGCAGGCGAAATGGCTGCGGCACGCGCTTTTCCAGCTTGGCCTCGACCGCTTCGGGGGTTTTGCCCTTGGCCATGCCGGTGCGGTTGCCAAGTCGGAAGATGTGGGTGTCGACCGCGAAGGTTTCTTGCCCGAACCAGCAATTGAGCACGACATTGGCGGTCTTGCGCCCAACGCCGGGCAGGCGGGTGAGGGCGTCGCGGGTATCGGGCACTTCG
>PHEL01000208.1 GCA_002842925.1 Alphaproteobacteria bacterium HGW-Alphaproteobacteria-14 | reverse complement strand
CGGCAACCCCGGCAAGGGCCAGCAAGGCGAAGGAACGGGCGTATTTCATGCCTGCAATCCTACTCGCCAATGGTTAAAGCTCCATTTGCCACTTGGCGTTCCCCCCCCGGCTTGGCTACACCCCCGGACAAGGCGGCGGGCACCGGCCCGCGCGTAACCCTGTCTGAGGAGAGACACTGATGAAAACCTTTGCCCCACTGGCCGCCCTTGGCGGTGCCGCACTGCTGCTGAGTGCCTGTGGCAGCGCCGATGATGCCTCGACCGAAGCCAGCGCCGACACGGTGGAAATGCCCGCTGACGAAGCGTTGAGCGCAGTGACGGATGAGGCGGTGGCTGATCCTGACGCCACCGCGACCGATGCGCCTGCCACCGACACCGAAGTTGGGGCGGGCGCGGATCAAGCCGCTGATGCCGCTGCCAATGTTGCGGCAGAAGCTGCTGCAGCGTCCGAAGCGGCCAGCGAGTAGGCCGGCGAACCGTGCCAATGACGCCGCGCCTGCTGATCGCGCTCGGCACGCTCGCCCTTGCTGCCTGCGGCGGCGACCGGGCGAGCGCGCCGGGCGAAGTCAGCGAAGGCGAGGCCAGGGCGCTCGACAAGGCTGCGGCGATGCTCCAGACGGCGGCGCCAGTCAGCAATGATCCGGCGCCTGTCGTGAACCGCGAGCGCGCCGCCGCCCAAGGACAATGAACGCCATGAATACCTCCGCCACGATTCCTGCATCGTCCAACCCCGGCCCGATCAATCCGGGTATGGATGAGGAGGTGTTCGCGCAGTTTGCCGAGCAGCTTCAACGCTATGTCCGCGAGCGGCTGATCCCGGCAGAACCGCAGGTGATCGCTGAAGATCGCGTCCCCGAAGATATCCTCAATGAAATGCGCGAGATGGGCCTGTTCGGCTTGAGCGTGCCGGAAGAATATGGCGGCGCGGGGCTGAACACGACGCAATATGCGCGCGTGGTGAACATCATGGCCTACGCCGCGCCCGCCTACCGTTCGATCTTCTCGATCAATGTCGGGATGTTTGCCAGCGCGCTGAAAAACGGCGCGACCGCAGCGCAGAAAGCCGAATGGTATCCGCAGATCGCCGCAGGCAAGATCGCCTGTTTCGGCCTGACCGAGCCGGGTTCGGGCAGCGATAGCGCCGGATTGCAGACCAGCGCTGTGCCCGACGCGCAAGGCAATGGCTGGATATTGAACGGCACCAAACGCTACATCACCAACGCCCCTCACGCCGATGTCGCGCTGATCATGGCGCGCACCAACAAGGAAGCCCTGCCCAAAAACGCGCACGTTTCCGCTTTCCTTGTACCGATGGACACGCCGGGAATATCGCGCGGCAGCCCGGACAAGAAGATGGGGCAGAGCGGCAGCCACATCTCCGACATCATGCTCGATGATGTGCGCGTTCCGGGCGATGCACTGCTCGGCGGGGAGACTGGCAAGGGCTTTGTCTTCGCGATGAAGAGCCTCGATAATGGCCGCATTTCGGTGGGTGCAGCCGCGACCGGCTATGCCCGCCGCGCGCTCGATTCGGCGCTGCGCTATGCCAATGAACGCAAGGCCTTTGGCGAACCGATCGCCAATTTCCAGCTGATCCAGCAGATGCTCGCCGATAGCGAGATCGAAATCTACGCTGCCGAAGCGATGATGGCCGATGTCACCGCGCGCGCTGACCGGGGCGAAAATATCCTCGTCAAAGCCGCCGCCTTCAAGGTCTTCGCCAGCGAGATGTGCGGCCGGGTGGTTGACCGCGTGGTGCAGATCTACGGCGGCGCGGGCTATCTGGCCGAATATGATGCCGAACGGTTCTTCCGCGATGCACGCATCTACCGCATCTACGAAGGCACAACGCAAATCCTGCAACTCCAGATCGCCAAGCATATGCTGCGCGAATGGAGGGATTCTTGATCCTCCCCGGAACGGGGAGGATCTGATGTACAACCTCCTCAACGACCTCTCGATCATCGAAGTCTCCAGCTTCGTCGCCTCGCCCACGGCGGGGCTGTATTGCGCGCAGATGGGAGCGGAGGTGATCCGCGTTGATCACACGGCGGGCGGGCTGGATTACAATCGCTATATGCTCACCGCTGAAGGGCGCTCGCTCAGCTGGGAAAACCTCAACCGCGCCAAGAAATCGGTCGCGCTCGATCTGCAATCGGAGGCGGGGCGCGAATTGTGCGTCGAACTGGCGGCGACCACCGGGCAGCTGATCACCAATCTGCCCGAACAAAGCTTTCTTGCCCACGCAGCACTTCAGGCTCGCCGCGCCGACCTGATCTCGCTGCGGATCATGGGTTGGCACGATGGGCGTCAGGCGATGGATTTCACCGTCAACGCCGCTTCGGGTTATCCGCTGATGTGCGGGCCGGAAGAATGGGACGCGCAAACCGCCCCGCCGGTCAATCAGGTGCTGCCGGCGTGGGATTTCATCACCGGGGCCTATTGCGCCTTTGC
>PHEL01000052.1 GCA_002842925.1 Alphaproteobacteria bacterium HGW-Alphaproteobacteria-14 | reverse complement strand
GCGTGAACTGGGCGGAGTGGACATCCCCATCATCGCGGTTCCCGAAGCCCGACATCATTTGATGCTCGATCAGCCCTTGGCCTTCACCGCTGCCTTGCGCGCGGTAATCGAAGAGTGGTCCAAAGATGACTGATCGAAAAGTGAACCTTCGAGGCGGATGGGCACGACAAGGTTCAACCGAATTGCGAACACGCCAAAGAGTGTCGATGCAACCGGAGCCAGAGAGACAGACATGACCAACGAACCTCAGATCCCCGAACCGAGACCCGCAGCGACGGTGCTTCTGGTCCGCGATCAGCCCGAATTCCAGGTGCTGATGGTCAAGCGCCACCACCAGATCGATTTTGCGTCGGGCGCCCTGGTTTTCCCCGGGGGAAAGACGCATGGCGGCGACACCGACGAGCGCTGGGCCGAGCATGCAATTGGATGGGATGAACTGGATCAGGTGCAGCGAACCTTGCGGATCGGGGCGATCCGCGAGGCATTCGAGGAAACCGGAATTCTGCTGGCACAGACCGCCCAAGGCACGCCTTTTGAGGACCCGTGTGACGCATCGATGCGAAGCGCGGTCGATGCTGGCCATGTCGCTTTCATCGATGTCGTTCGCGAGTTGGGTGTCCATCTCAGGCTGGACGAACTGGCTATCTTCGCCCGGTGGATTACCCCGACCATGATGCCCAAGCGGTTCGACACCTGGTTCTACGCGATGAGTGCTCCCGCGGGACAAGTGGCGGCGTGTGATGGGCGCGAGACTGTCGATGCGGAATGGATCTCGCCGTCCGAGGCGATCCGATTGGCGGCTGTTGGCGAACGTACCATCATCTTTCCCACCTTGATGAACCTGAGGCTTCTCGCCAAAGCGGAAAGCGCGCAGGATTGCCTTTCCCGGGCAAGGCAGCGCAGGCTGGTCACGGTTCTACCCGAGGTCGCGATCGAGAATGGCGAGCGTGTCCTGGTGATACCGCCCGACGCCGGCTATGGTCCTGTTTCGCAGCCGTTGAGCACGCTCGGTGCCTGACTCAGGTTGACCTGCGCTGCTGAGCCTCGGCTTGGTGATGCGTCGAAGGCTGGCTTCACTCTTCGAGGTTCGAAGACATAATCGTGAGCATGTCCTTGACTGTTGTCGCCTGTTCTTCGGAAATCGGGGTCTGAGTAGCAACGGAACAGAAAACCTACATAAGCAATCCTGTCACTGCTGACACGCTTACCGTTGCTGGTCTGATGAGCGCGCCTGGAGCATTTCGCGACGCAGGATGGCGTTCATGCGGGTTTGATATCCACGTCCGTCGGCCTTCAGCCAAGCGAGCACATCCTTGTCGAGATGCGCGGTGATTTGCGCTTTTACGGGGCGATAGTGCTTGCCGCGGACCGCAGTTTTCCAGTCCTCTTCCGTCAATTCCGGCATGTCGCTAAGATCAATCGCGCTATCGGGCCGCGCTACAAGCGTAGCAAGCCGCTCACGATCGGCCTCGGTGAGCGGGGGCAAGTCCTTCAACTTCTTGCTAACTATTTTCTCGTTCATATGCCTGCCTTTCATGCCGGGTTGCCATTCGGGCCGAAATGATGCGGATTTTCTCGTGGTCGTTATGATCGCGATATGTGTGCGCCACCATGATGACCGCGAGGCCGCCAACTTGACCGAAGGCCCGCCATCGTTCCTCGCCGTCTATCTCCCCGTCAGGGAACAACACCATGAGCGGGTCGCCAAACACTCTGGCTGCGTCTTCAAAGCTGATGCCGTGCTTCTTCTGATTCGAGAGGTTCTTGGCCTCGTCCCATTCAAACTCTGCATCATCCATGACTCGATATAATTATGAAACAATAATTATACAAGTGCTGATATGGCCGTCCAACAAACCCCGGTTTGATGTGAAACGCTGCGTCACCCTCAACCTGACCGCTGGAAGCGCTCCAATCTCGCATCAAGCCGTCCACAAACCTATAGCCGTCAAACCCTGGTCTGGGTAGATTGATGCGACAAGGGGAAGCATCGATGCTGATCGGATACATGCGCGTGTCGACGGGCGAACAAAGTCTCGACCTCCAACGCGACGCGCTCGATCGCGCTGGGCGCGAGCGGGTCTTCGACGATGTGTGCTCGGGACGCGCGACCGAGCGCCCGGGTCTCGGCAATGCGCTGGACATTGCCCGCGACGGCGACACACTGGTCGTGTGGAAGCTCGACCGGATCGGGCGCTCGTTACCGCATGTCGTCGGGCTTGTCGGCCATCTCCAGAAGCGCGGAGTCGGGCTGAAAGTGCTGACTGGCGATATCGACACCACGACCGCGACGGGGCGACTGGTCTTCGGGATCTTCGCCACGCTGGCCGAATTCGAGCGCGACCTGATCTATGAGCGAAAGATGGCGGGGCTGGCAGCGGCGCGCGCGCGGGGTCGCGCAGGGGGTCGGCCCCGCGTCATGACAAAGCAGAAGCTGAAAGCGGCGATGGCGTTGATGGCGGACCGCGATAATGCTGCGCGCGACGTCGCCGCGCAGCTCGGCATCTCGGTGTCCACGCTCTACGCCTATGTCGATGCAAAGGGACAGCCGCGCGAGCGCGCGAGCGAGTTGCTCGGCAAGCGTGCCGCCAATTCCGTGGCAGCGGCATAGGCCGAAGCGGTGCCGGTCAGCTTCCTCTCGGATGATCAGGCACGGCGCTATGGCCGCTTCGTTGGTGATCCCACCTCCGAGCAATTGACCCGTCATTTCCACCTAGATGACGCCGATCGCGCATTCATCGGCAGGCATCGCGGCGACCACAACCGCCTCGGCGTTGCGGTCCAACTGGGGTCGCTTCGGTTGCTCGGCACCCTCCTCGAAGACCCTTCGCACATTCCGGCATCGGTCGCGCGCTTCGCCGGTGAGCAACTGGCGATCGCGGACACGACTGGATCGATGGCGCGATATTGCGCCAGCGTGGGGCGCTGGCGGCATGGCCCGCGCGTCCGCGATCACTATGGCTATCGGCTCTTCTCCGATGCCGGAGTTACGTTCCGTTTGCATCGCTTCATCTATGCGCTGTGCTGGACGGGCACCGACCGGCCATCGGCATTGTTCGAAGCAGCCGCGACGTGGCTGCTCGAAGCCAAGGTGCTGCTGCCGGGTTTATCGGTGCTCGAGCGCGACGTGGCGCGGGTGCGCGCGCGTCTCCATGCTCATGCGCATCGTCGTCTGGTCGACAGGCTGACGCCCGAGCAACGGAGGCGTCTCGATACGCTTGTCGCCGTCCCTGAAGACGGACGCCAGAGCCCGTTCGATCGGCTTCGCGACGGACCCTATCTGCAAAGCGGCCCCGAGATCAGCCGTGCGGTTGCACGCCTCGAAGAGATCCGCACCTTCGCGGTCGGGCTGCCCGAACTTGATCGTGTGCCGCCCGGCAAAGCGACCGCGCTGGCGCGCTTTGCCAGTGCCGCGAAAGCGCAGGCCGTGGCGCGGCTTCCCGATGACCGGCGCGCGGCCACGCTGGTCGCCTATATACGCATGCTCGAAGCCTCGGCCGGTGACGACATCATCGACCTGTTCGATGTCGTATCGACCAGAATGTTCACAAACGCTCGGATCAACGCCAAGGAAGCACGAATGCGCTCGCTGCGCGATCTCGACGTGGCATCACTCCGCCTTCGCGATGCTGGCGCCGTGCTGCTCGATGAAAGTATCAGCGATGCTGAGGTGCGGGCCGCAGTGTTCGCGATCGTCGACCGGACGGCGCTTTCGAATGCGGTCGACCAGGTCAATCTGCTCGCTCGGCCGAGCGATGACAGCTATTTCGCCGAACTTCGCCAACAGACAGGTACGATACGGTATCTGCCAAAAATGCTTGCAGGGCTGGACTTAGACGCTGCGCCCGCCGGGCAGTCGCTGCTTGATGCGGTCGAACATCTGCGCCGCGTCGATAAGGGCGAGAAGCGGCCCGGGCCGGTGCCAACGGCGTTCGTGCCAAAGGCCTGGGCCGGCCAGCTCAGGACGGATGACGGCGCGTTCGACCTGATCGGCTACCGGTTTTGCGCGCTGGACCGCTTGCGCCGGGCAATCCGACGCCGCGATGTCTTTCCGGTCCGCTCACTTCGCTATGCCGATCCGCGTAAGGGGCTGTTGACAGGTGCTGCCTGGGAGGCGGCAAGACCGACGGTGTGTCGCACCGTCGGCGTGGCGGTTTCAGCTGATGAGGAAATCGCCAAGCTGTCCGGGCGGCTCGACCTAGCCTACAGGGAGACGGCCGAGCGGGTGTCCGAGAACGAGGCCGTGACGATCACGAAGACGGCCAGCGGTCCCGATCTGTCGATCGGGCCGCTCGATAGGATCGACGATCCGCTCAGTCTCATCAACTTACGCGCCGCAGTCGATGCGCGACTGCCGCGGCTCGACCTGCCCGAGCTGATCCTGGAGATGCACGCCCGTACCGGCTTTGCCTCCGCCTTCACGCACGCGAGTGAGGGTAATGCGCGCGCTGAAGATATTGCGACCACCATCTGCGGGGTGCTGGTCGCAGAGGCGACCAACACTGGATTCGAGCCGCTTGTTCGACCGGAAATCCCGGCGCTGCGTCGATCGCGGCTGAGCTGGGTGAAGCAGAACTTCTTGCGCGCCGAGACGTTGACCACAGCCAACGCGCTGCTCGTCGCCGCGCACAATAAGGTACCTCTCACGCAAGCCTGGGGTGGTGGCGAGGTCGCGTCCGCTGACGGGCTTCGATTTACCGTACCGGTTCGGACGATCCACGCCGGGCGCAACCCGCAGTATTTTGGCCGTAAGCGCGGGGTCACGTGGTACAATCTCTTGTCCGAGCGATACACCGGGCTGAACAGCGTGACGGTGCCGGGCACGCTGCGCGACAGCCTCTATCTGCTGGCAGTGGTGCTGGAGCAGGAAACCGAGCTTCAGCCGGTCGAGATTATGACCGATACCGCCGGCTACACCGACACCATCTTCGGCGTCTTCCATCTGCTTGGGCTGCAGTTCTCGCCGCGCATTGCCGATATTGGCGGCGCGCGATTCTGGCGCGTCGATGGGAAGGCCGATTACGGCGTACTCAACGACTTGGCGTCCAACAAGATCAGTACGAAGCTGATCGTTGAGCATTGGGACGACCTGCTGCGGCTCGCCGGTTCGCTCAAACTCGGCGTTGTCCGTGCGGCGGGTCTCACCCGCGTGCTTCAGACCAATGATCGCCCGTCCAGGCTTGCTCGCGCTCTCCAGGAACTAGGGCGGCTCATCAAGTCGCTGTATCTGCTGCGATTCATTGATGATGAGAGTTACCGTCGCCGTATCCTGATCCAGCTCAACCGCGGCGAAGGCCGCCACCAACTTGCCCGTACCATCTTCCATGGCAAGCGTGGCGAACTGCGTCAGCGCTACCGTGAAGGACAAGAGGATCAGCTTGGCGCACTCGGGCTCGTCGTCAATCTCGTCGTGCTTTGGAACACGATCTATACCGATGCAGCGCTCGATCAGCTTCGCGCCGAAGGCTATGATGTCCGCGACGAGGATGTCGCCCATCTGTCTCCGCTAGCATGCCGGCACATCAACATGCTCGGGCGATACGCCTTCACCATTCCCGACATGGTCGCACGCGGGGAACTACGCCCGTTGCGCGATCCCAGCGCCGTCGGCATCGACGATGCGTGACAATAGCCCTTATGTAGGTTTTCTGTTCTGTTGCTACTCAAACCCCGGATGGTGTTGAAGGGGTTGGCCCCAGACAGTCGCGCGGTATCGGCGGTTGTGCGCAGGTCTGCTTCGGCATCGGCGGCCCATTTGGCGCGGTAGCCGTTGGTGACCTTGCGTTGGATGACACTGGGCCTCAGCGCGCGTTCGCTGACGTTGTTGGTGGCATCGACTTTGCCGGGAAAGTCGCAGAAAGTGAGCAATTGGTCGCGCGCGCGCCTGATTTGTCCGAGCAGCTCGTGTGCCAGTTCGCAGTCGGTGGCAGTGCCAAGGATCGCGTCGAGGTCGCGCACCAGCGCACGCCTTCGCCTTTTCACAGTAGAGGCGGCGAGCGTGGCGATGTCGCGCGCAAGCCCAAAAGCGCGATCGAACCAGAGTTTGAGCCGCATACCGATAAGGTCGGTGCCGTGCTCTTCGACGAAGGTCGCCTTACGGTCGAGATGGGCAAGGCAGGTCTGATGGTGCAGCCCATGCCCTTGCTGGGCGGTATAGCGATCCGATATCCAGACGTCGGGTTGGTGCCCGGCCATCGCGTCGCGCACAACCTGAGCGGCGCGGCTGAAAGCGGCGGTATGGACGACGGCATCGGCAGCGCAGAACACCCACTGATAGCCGCTGCAGCCTTCGATCCGCATCCCTGTTTCATCGCAAGCGACAACTTGCGCGCGGCGCAAGGCCACGAGGGCATCCTCGCGCCTGGCGGCAAAGATCGGCGCGGATCGCTTGAACATGTTCATCAGCGCGCCCTGGCTGATATCAAGCCCGAACAGATCGCAAAAAACGCCCTGCAGCCGTTGGTAGGAAAACAGCTGGTTGGTCTTGAGATAGAGCGCCAGCGCGTGGATGCGGCGGCCGAACGGCGTGCCGACCGCCGCCTGCCCCAGGCTTCTTCGTCCGCGCGCGCGGTCAGGCGAAAGAGAAACCGGGCATCGAGCCTGATCCGGATCACGGCACAGCAGGTCCACCCGCGGCACGAACGGCAGATGGTTGCGCTCGCGCACCATAGGCAAGGCAGAAGACGCCGACTGCGGCTTCGACATCGGCGGCGATAGCTGATTCTCCGGGCGCGCCGTTCCCGGCGTCGGCCATGTGGACCTGATAGCATCCGGACTGGCATAGCGCGATGAAATGCTGGGCAGCGCGAAGTGGATCGGCGTCGGCCCGCAGATGACCCTTGGCCTGCAGTTCTGCAAAATAGTTGGCCGTGATGCGCCAGCCTCTTACGAGGCCTTGCTCGTGAAACATTGCGCCCAGGCCGGGCACAGCGCGCGCTTCGCCCGTCACAATGCGCATGAGAGCCGTGAGCGGTGGCGACATCAGTGCTGCAAGCAACTGCCGACCAAATCGGCGTAATGCCGATTCGACCTGCAGATCGAAGCCAACCGCCTCCTGAATGTATCCGGCATATTCCTCGATCAGATCCTCAGCCACGGCCATGAACAAGGCGGTCTTGTTCGGGAAATAGGACCAGAGGGTGGTCTTCGATCCACCCAGCTGGGCGGCAACTGCCGACATGGATACCGTTTCGTATCCCTGATCGAGAAACATCTCGCGCGCCACCGAAAGTATAGCTTTGCGCCGGTCGTCCCGGCCTGTCGCTGCTCTTTGGTTCATGGCGTAATGCTAGGCGGTATCATTGCGATTGACAACCATGCCAGAATTGGCAATGGGCGCGCCATGATACTATTCAGTACGGTTGAATCATGAGGCACACCAGCAGCCTGATACTGGCTCTCGCACTTGCGGGATGCGCTACAATTCCGCAGCTGGACGAACCTGTTGCCATGCGAGATCCGGCCATTCTTGCCGCAAACGGTCTGACGACGACTCCCGAGGGCGCATTCCCTTCGGACCGCTGGTGGGCCATGCTCGGCGACGACCAGCTAGACCAGCTGGTCGGGGAGGCGCTACGGGATTCTCCCGATCTGGCCGCCGCGCGGGCCAGGGCGAGAGGCTCAGCGGCCTTTCAGGATCAGGCGCGTGCGGCCACATTGCCATCGCTGGGGTTGGAGGCGAGCGCCGGTGGAACCCGGATCAGCCAGAATCAGGGCTTTCCGCCCGGCCTGATTCCCGGCGATTTGCTGAGCCAGGGCCGAATTGCCGCGGTTGCGGATTTCGACCTCGATCTTTGGGGGCGCAAGCGCGCCGCGCTTTCCGCAGCCACATCTGCCGCCAGGGCCGCCGAAGTGGACGCGGCCCAGGCGCGGCTGCTGCTGGTTTCGGCGATAGCTTCGACCTATTTTGACCTTGATGCGCTATTCCAGCGCCGCGACTTGGCGCGCGCTGCCCTTGAAAATGCCGAAAGGGAAGCGGCGCTCGCCCAAGCGCGGCAGCTGCGCGGGCTCGATAATGCCGGGGCGGTAAGCCAGGCCGAAGGCCAGGAAGCGCGGGCAAAAGGCGATCTTGCCGCGATCGACGAAGCGATTGCGCTCAATCGCAATGCCCTGGCCGCTCTTGTCGGCGCCGGGCCGGAGCGCGCAACAACCATTGATCGACCGCAGCCTGCCGCCGCGCACGGGCTGGCCTTGCCTGCCAACCTGCCTCTCGATCTGGCCGGTCGGCGCCCGGATATCGTTTCCGCACGGCTTCGCGCGGAAAGCGCGGCAGCGCGCATCGGCGTGGCACGCGCCGCCTTTTACCCGGATATCAACCTGACCGCGCTGATCGGCCTGCAGGCCATCGGCCTTGACAATCTGTTCAACGATTCCTCGCTCATCGGGAATGCGGGATCGGCGCTACGTCTGCCGCTGTTCGATGGCGGCGCGGCGCGTGCAGGCTATCGCGCCGCGCGCGCCGACTACGACGAAGCCGTCTCAACGTACAACGCAACCGTCATCGCTGCAATTCGCCAGATTGCCGATGCTGTTGCTACAAAGCGTAGCCTTGCCGAGCAGATTGCCAGCGCCACCAGCGGCGTAACTGCGGCTGAGGCACAGCTTGCCGTAGCGCGGCAACGATACGAAGCCGGTATTGCCGATGCCCGTGCCCTGCTGGCCGCCGAGCGTGCCATGATTGGTGCAAGGGCAACACTCGCCGCCCTGCACTCGCGTGATCATCAGGCAGATATCGCCCTTGCTGCCGCACTGGGCGGTGGATTTGCAGACACCACATCCAGAAATTCGAAAGCCATCCGATGACCAGCCTGACCAGCGAACCCGATCCCATGACCACATCCGATGCCCCGCCAGTCGATCGCCGCAAGACGATACTGATGCGCTTCGCGCTGGTGGTTGCAATCGTGGCTGCCGCCTGGGCTGGCTGGTATCTCCTCTTCGAACGCAGCCTGGTGAGCACCGACAATGCCTATGTCGGCGCGGATTCCGCAATCATCACACCCCGCCTTGCGGCGGCTGTGATCGAAGTCCGCGTATCGGACACGCAGGCCGTCAAGGCCGGCGACATTCTGATCAGGCTTGATGACGCCGATGCCCGCGCAGAGGTCGCTGCCGCTGAGGCTGCATTGCGGCAGGCCCGCCAGCGCTATCAGCAGGCACAGGCCAACGACAGCAGTCTTGGCGCGCGGGTGACCGGGGCGACTGCCGAGATCGGCCAGGCCCGTGGCGCGCTTGCTGCGGCCGAAGCTGAACTGCGGCGCGCCAATGATGCCGTGGCAAGACGCGAAGGGATGGTCGCGTCGGGCGCTGTGGCTGGCGAGGAATTGGCTCAAGCCAGAGCCGCTGCCGCCACGGCAAGCGCACAGGTTGCATCAGCGCGCAGTGCTCTTGCCGCAGCAGAGGCTGGCAGGGCCGCAGCGAGCGGCAACGCACAGGCCAATGCCGTGATTACCAGAGTGGGCAGCATCGATGCTGATCCCGATGTGGTGGCTGCACAGGTCCGGCTCGATACGGCGCGGCTGATGCTGGAGCGAACCGTGATCCGCGCGCCGCTGGCTGGCGTGGTCTCGCAGCGGCAGGTCCAGGTCGGGCAGCAGGTGGCACCCGGAACACCGCTCATGCGGATCGTTCCACTCGGTCTGGTCTATGTCGATGCCAATTTCCGCGAGACCCAGCTCAAGAATGTCAGGACTGGCCAGCCCGCGCGCCTGACATCAGACCTCTTCGGCAGCGGTGTGGTGTTCCGGGGCAAGGTCGTTGGCATCGGAGCTGCATCGGGTGCAGCCACCGCCCTCATTCCGGCGCAGAATGCCACCGGCAACTGGGTGAAGGTGGTTCAGCGCATTCCGGTGCGGATCGCGCTCGATCCGGCCGAGCTTGCCCGTCATCCGCTACCGATTGGGGCTTCAATGAACGCAGAAATCGACACGCGGGACTGAGATGATGACGCCGGACAGCCAGACGGCGGATGCCGCTTCACCATCCGCGCCGCAGCCGCTCAAGGGAATGGCGCTGTTTCTTGCCGCCTTCGCTCTCGCGCTGTGCAATTTCATTGTCGTGCTGGACATCACCATCGCAAATGTCTCTGTGCCGCAGATTTCCGGCGGTCTTGCGGTGTCCCCCAGTCAGGGCCTGTGGGTGCTGACATCCTATGCGGTGGCCGAGGCTATCACCGTCCCGCTGACAGGCTGGCTCGCCACCCGCTTCGGCACTGTGCGGATGCTGATTGCGTGCGTGGCGGGCTTCGGCGCTGCCTCCTTTCTATGCGGCATATCCAACAGTATCGAGATGCTGGTCATCGCGCGCGTTTTGCAGGGTCTTTCGGGTGGTCCGATCATGCCGCTGACCCAGACGATGCTAACACGGATCTTCCCACCGGAAAAAGTCCCTCTTGCGATGGGTCTGTGGGCCACCACGACCATTGCGGCGCCGATCTTCGGGCCCATTCTGGGGGGCTGGATCAGCGACAACTGGAGCTGGCACTGGATCTTCTTCATCAACCTGCCGGTGATCGGCTTCTGCCTCTTTACGTTCCTGCGGGGCCTTGGTCGCTATGAGACTGTCACCGCGCGCGCGCCGCTCGACCGGATTGGCCTCATTCTGCTGATCGTCTGGGTCTGCGCCTTCCAGATCATGCTGGAGACAGGCCGCGAGCATGACTGGTTCAATTCCGATACCGTCGTTGTCATGGCGATTATTGCCGCCCTTGGCTTTGTGAGCTTCGTCATCTGGGAATGGTACGAACCCGATCCGGTCGTGAACATCCGGTTGCTGCGCGATCGCACTCTTGCCGTATCGACGCTGGCCATATCACTTGGCTTCGGCGCGTTCTTTGCGTCCGTCGTGCTCGTCCCGCTGTGGATGCAACAGGTGCTCGGCTATACGGCTGCCAATGCGGGTCTGGTGACCGGGTTTCAGGGCGTTCTTGCCATCCTGGCTGCGCCGCTGGCGGCAGGCCTGCTCAATCGGGTGGATGTGCGCCTGACGGTCAGCCTCGGCATTCTGTGGCTTGGCCTGACCACTCTCCTGCGGCTGAGCTGGAACACGGATTCGACGTTCTGGATGCTGGCCATGCCGCAACTGCTTCAAGGGATCGGAATGCCGTTCTTCTTCGTCGGCCTCACGGCTTTGTCGATAGCGACGGTGCGACCCGACCAAGTGGCGTCAGCGGCCGGCATCGTAACGTTCAGCCGGACAATGGCGGGCGCCATTGCTACGGCGCTTGCCTCAACTTTATGGATCGACAACGGCCGTGTGCAACGCGCGGAAATGGTTCAGACGCTGAACGATGCAGACAACGCTGTCGCCGCCATGCAGGGTGGTGGCCTGTCGACAGGACAAAGTTATTCCGCGCTTGAAGGGATGATCGAAACCCAGGCCCTTACCGGATCGGCTCTGCATGTGTTCGCTCTTACCTTCGTCCTGTTCGTGGTCGCAGCCCTTTCGATCTGGCTTGCTCCCCGGCCAACCCGGGCGCTCGATCCGGGTGGCGGGCATTGAAACCGTTGGGCAATGGTTCTCGTACCTCTCTCGCTTTAGCTCTCGTCAGATCAATAGGAGTACCGCATCATGCATTATCGTCCCCTTGGAAAATCCGGTCTGTTCGTCTCCGAGCTGTGTTTGGGCACCATGAGCTTCGGCAAGCAGGGCTACTGGGAAAAAATCGGCGGGCTTGACCAGCCGGCGGCCCAGCATCTGGTCGATACCGCCCTCGATGCCGGCATCAATTTCTTCGACAGTGCCGATGTCTATTCCTACGGCCAGTCCGAGGAAATCCTCGGCAAGACGCTCAAGGGCAAGCGCGACAAGGTGGTGCTGGCCACCAAGGTCCGCGGACGCATGAGCCCGGAAATCAACGACGTGGGCCTGAGCCGCCGCCACATCATCCAGAGCTGCGAGAACAGCCTCAGGCGACTGGGCACCGACTATCTCGATCTCTACATCGTGCACAGCTTCGACTTCATGACGCCGTTAGAGGAAACGCTGTCGGCGCTGAACGACCTCGTACATTCGGGCAAGGTGCGCTACCTGGGCTGCTCAAACTACTTCGCGTGGCAACTGATGAAGGGGTTGTCCATCTCCGAAAAGCACCACTGGGAGAAGTTTGTCTCGTTGCAGGCGCACTACTCGCTGGTATCGCGCGACGTGGAGATCGAACTCGCCCCTTTATGCCAAGATCAGGGGCTGGGCATCACACCGTGGTCGCCGTTGGGCGCGGGTTTTCTCACCGGCAAATACCCGCGCGGCGGCCAGGGCCCGCAGGACGCCCGGCGCAGCAAGGAGGATCACAATTTCATCCAGCTCGACGAGGGCAAGGCCTACGCCATTCTGGACGAGGTGGAACGCATCGCCACGACACGCGGCGTGAGCGCTGCGCAGGTCTCGCTCAACTATCTGCTACGCAAGTCGCAAATCAGCTCGGTGATCATCGGCGCCACCAAGCCCGAGCAGTTGCAAGATAACCTCAAGACCGTCGAGTGGGAGCTCTCGGCCGAGGAAATCGCTGTACTCGATGCCGTCAGCAGCCCGCCGCGAACGTATCCGCACTGGATGCTGGAGTTCACCCGGCTCGACCGCGACAACCCGACGATGATCATGTAGGTGATCGACGCCAACGTGGGGCAGATTCCAGTCGAGTCTGCCCCCGTGGTTGTTGTTTTTAGAGTCTCACTTTGGGGAGGAACCCCTCCGACTTCAGTCGGATACTGGCTTCAGCCACAGACTCGGTGTCTAGCCTGTACCCTCGGAGAAAACGGAAGCCGCCGAAGGCGTGACGCTTCCGTTTTCTCCGAGGGTACAGGCTATGGCGTATCGTTCCGGTTGTCACACAACTTTTCATCATCGCTACCATCTCGTCTGGGCACCGAAGTATCGGTATAAGGTGCTTCACGGCG
>PHEL01000207.1 GCA_002842925.1 Alphaproteobacteria bacterium HGW-Alphaproteobacteria-14 | reverse complement strand
GTGCCGGTGACGTGGACAGCGAGCCGCACCGGACACAGACGCGCCGGGCTTGATACCCGGTGCGCACGTAGAGCGCGGTATAGCGCACAAAAAGTCGATTTGCGAACGATTTTACCGGTCTGCGAGGCGGTGTCACCACGCGATTATCACAAGGACGGTCAGGCTGCCTGTACGAACGCTTGTGCGCAGACGCGTGCTTAGGCATGACACGTTCTGGACACGCACCGGAAAGCTGCAACTGCCATGAACAATTTTCGCAAGCTCACTGAAAATATTATGGTTAGCCAACAACTTGCACTTGCCGATGTGGTGGTCGCAGCGAGATTGGGAGTCGCGCTGATCGTCAATAATCGTCCCGACGGCGAAGACCCGGATGCCCCCCAGGGACATGATATCGCTGCTGCTGCTGCCGCCGCTGGCCTTAATTATGTCGCGATCCCGATCGGCCATTCGGGCTTCAGCGAACCACAGGTCGACGCAATGATCGCTGCACTGGAACAGGCTGAAGGGCCGATTCTCGCCTATTGCCGCTCGGGCACGCGCTCGACTTTGTTGTGGGCGTTGGCCGAAGCAAAGCAGGGTGGTGATCCGGCGACCATCGCCCGCACCGCAGCGCAGGCAGGCTACGATGTCAGCCCGATTCGCGCGATGATCGATATGCTCGCCGCGCGCTAAGGTGTTGTGATGGATGTTACCGCACTGCTACTTCAGACTGCGGGATCGCTGGCCGCGATCCTTGCGCTGGCAGGGCTTGCATGGTGGCTCAAGCTGGGCGTCGCTTCGGCGCTGGTCGGGGAAGGTGACATTCGCCGGGTGGCGGGTGAAGTCGAGGACGGCTTTGATCCGCTGGATTGCGCTGTGTCGAAGGATCATACTGCCGCACTTGCCCGCGATGCCGATGGACGGATCATGGTAATCAAGCGCCACGGCAACCGTTTCGCCGGGCGCATCCTCGGCCCACGGGCGCAAGCGCGTCTGTGGCGCGACCGCGGCATGGCTGCGGTCGAAGTCGATCCGGGCGAGCCCCGTTTCGGCACGGTGTTTCTCGACATTGCCGAGGCAGACACTTGGGCGGACGCGATCAATCGGGTAGACTCATCACGCCATGCCTGACTTCGACCCCACCCAATATGCCGTGCCGCTGTTCGTGCTTGCCGTGCTGGCGGAGATGATCTGGGCCAAGCTGCGTGCGCCGGAGGCCTACGAGCCGAAAGACACGCTGGTCAGCCTTGCCTTCGGGCTCGGCTCGACCGTGGCGGGCGTGCTGCTGGGCGGGTTCGCGGTCGCGCTGTTCATCGAGACCTACGAATACCGCATCTTCGATTTCGGCCCGCAGTGGTGGAGCGTGTGGTGGGCCTGGCCGGTCTGTTTCGTGCTCGACGATCTCAAATATTACTGGGTCCACCGCGCCGGACACCGCATCCGCTGGATGTGGGCAAGCCATGTGAACCACCATTCCAGCCAGCACTACAACCTGTCGACCGCGCTGCGCCAGACCTGGACGGGGTCGCTGACCTTCGGCTTCCTGTTCGCCGTGCCACTGGTGCTGCTGGGCTTCCATCCGGCGATGATCGCGATCTGCGGCGGGTTCAACCTGATCTACCAGTTCTGGATCCACACCGAGGCTATCCACCGGATGCCGCGCTGGTTCGAGGCGGTGATGAACACGCCCAGCCACCACCGCGTCCACCACGCCACCAATCCGCGCTATCTTGACCGCAATTACGCGGGCGTGTTCATCATCTGGGATCGGATGTTCGGCACCTTCGAACCCGAAGTGGATGACGAGGCGATCCGTTACGGCATCGTCAAACAGCTCGGCAGTTTCAACCTGTTGTGGGCGGTGTTCCACGAATGGATCGGGATG
>PHEL01000051.1 GCA_002842925.1 Alphaproteobacteria bacterium HGW-Alphaproteobacteria-14 | reverse complement strand
AGGAACAATTTCCTTGAATAACAATAATCGGAATAACCGTCGTCGTGGACGCGGCAACCGCCCTCAGGGTGGCAATGGCAGTCAGCTCAACCGGATTGATAGCCGCGCGCGCGGCAATGCGCCGCAGATGCTAGACAAGTACAAGAAGCTCGCGCAGGACGCCCATCACAATGGCGACCGGGTGCAGATGGAATATTATCTGCAATTTGCCGACCACTATTTCCGCGTGATCGCCGATAACAAGGCGCGTCAGGATGAAGTGCGCGGTGGACGGCGCCCGGATGAGCGGGAAGCCGCCGAAGAATACGGCGATGATGATTTCGATTTTGACCGGGGCCGCCGCAATGATCGCCCTTCGCATGATCGCCAGAACGATGACAGCAGGCAGCCGCGCGGCGATGCCGAAGAAGGCGAATCGGGGCAGGAAAGCGAAACTTTCACGCCCGATGACCGGGATGATGGCCGCAGCGAATCGCAGCCGCGCCAGCAGAATGCGCGCCGTCAGCCGCGCAAACCGCGTGATGATGGTCGCGGCGAACGGCCTGAACGTAACGACCGCCCGGAACGTGCGGCGCGCGCCGACCGTCCCGAACGCAGCGAACCACGCATCGAAAAGCCCGCTGAAAAGCGTGCTGAAAAGCCCGCCCCCCGCGCCCGCAAGCCAGGATTCGGGCAATGGTTCTGGCGATGGCGACGGCACGCTCGAAGCGGTCGGCTGATTGATCGCGGGTGCGGTTCGTCCCCGTGGCGGAAACCCGGACAATGGACGCGCGGATTTCCGCAATCCCGGCGCTGATCCAGCGTCGTCCGGTGCTCACCGCGATAGCCTTGGGGCTGATCGCGGCCTGCGCCTACCCCCCGCTGCATCTGTGGGCGCTGGGTCTTGCCGCGCTGGCGGGTTTCGTGTGGCTGATTTACACCGCACCCACCAGGCGCGCGGCGCTGTGGCTGGGCTGGTGGTTCGGTTGGGCGCACCTGACGCTCGCCAATAACTGGATTGCCACGGCTTTCACCCATCAGGCCAAGATGCCTGAAGTGCTGGGCTGGGCGGCGGTGCCGCTCTTGTGCATCTACCTCGCGCTTTATCCCGCTGCTGCCGCATTGGCCGCGCACCTGATCGCCCGCCGCGCGCCAATGTGGGCGTTCGGCTTTGTTTTGGCAGGCACATGGGTACTGGCCGAATGGGCGCGCGGCACGTTTTTCACCGGCTATCCCTGGCCGCCGCTCGGGCTGATGCTACTGGGCGGATGGGAGGCACGCGGGATTGCATCTGTACTGCCGTGGACGGGCACCTATGCCCTGTCGGGCATTACTATGGTGTTGAGCGCGGCCATCGCCGCAAACTTCATACAGCGACGGTGGGGCAACCTGCTCATCCCGCTGTCTGCGATGGCGTTTGTGATGCACGTGCCTGTTGTTGTAATGACCGCTCCGAACAGCGGTGTCGCTTACACCCTCGTCCAGCCCTACCTCCCTCAGTCCGAAATCAACGACCCATCGAAGTTCGAAGAACATTTCGCCCGGATCGCCGCGCTCACCAACCCAGGGCGTGACGTCTCGCGCGTCGTGCTGTGGCCAGAAAGCGCGATCCCGGACTACCTAGAGTATGGCTATCCCGAGCGTTTCTACCAGCAGATGACCGCAGGGGCCGATCCGGAATTTGCGCGGCGGCGCATCGGCGGAATCATCGGCCCGCAATCGACCTTGCTCAGCGGCGTGGTCAATCTGAACATCGGCACCCGCGAGGATGGCAGCCTGGGTGCTGTCAGCGCGCGCAATTCGGTCATCGCGTTGAACGGCGAGAGCGAAATCGAGCACCAATACGCCAAGGCGCATCTGGTGCCGTATGGCGAATATCTGCCGATGCGCACCATCCTCGAACCGCTCGGCCTGTCGCGGCTGGTGGCGGGCGCGATCGATTACGAGCCCGGGCCGGGGCCGCGCACGCTGGATCTGGGTTTGCACGGTAAGGCGGGTATCCAGATCTGTTATGAAATCGTGTTCTCCGGCGCGGTAGCGGACAAGGCGGATCGCCCCGATTACATCTTCAATCCCTCCAATGATGGCTGGTTCGGCACATGGGGGCCACCGCAGCATCTGGCGCAGGCGCGGATGCGCGCGCTGGAGGAAGGGCTGCCGGTGCTGCGCTCGACCACCACCGGCATCAGCGCGGTGATCGACGCCGATGGAATCGTGCGCGGCAGCATCGGCTTGGGCAAGGCCGACAAGCTCGAAGGCTTCGTGCCGCCAGCCCACGCGCCGACGTTGTTTGCACGGTTTGGCCATTGGCTGACGCTGGGCTGGGCGCTGGTGCTGATCGCGCTCGGCTTCGGCCTTCCGAGAGTGCTTGCGCTGACCCGCGCGCGCGGCTAGGGCGGACGCAAGCAAGTTCGGACATAAAGGTTTCCTTATATCTCTATAAGGTGCCCGATCCGGCGCAGAACCGCAGCACTTCAGCCCCTTCCGGAGGATCCATGCGCACCGAATATCTCTTCACCTCGGAAAGCGTTTCCGAAGGCCACCCCGATAAGGTGTCCGATCAGATTTCCGATGCGATCGTCGATCTGTTCCTGTCCAAAGACCCCGAGGCACGGGTCGCCTGCGAAACGCTGACCACCACGCAATGCGTCGTTCTCGCCGGTGAAATCCGCTGCAAGGGTGTGTTTGAAAACGGCGATTGGGTGCCGGGTGCCAAGGAAGAGATCGAAGCCACCGTGCGCGCCACGGTCAAGCGCATCGGCTACGAACAGGATGGCTTCCACTGGGAAACCCTGCGGTTTGAAAACAAGCTGCACGGCCAGTCGGCGCACATTGCGCAAGGCGTGGATGCGGGCGACAACAAGGATGAAGGCGCGGGCGATCAGGGGATCATGTTCGGTTATGCGACCGATGAAACCCCCGATCTGATGCCCGCAACGCTGTATTACAGCCACAAGATCCTCGAACGCATGGCGGCCGACCGCCATTCGGGCGCGGCCCCGTTTCTTGAACCTGATGCCAAGAGCCAGGTGACGCTGCGCTATGAAGAATCGCTTCCCGTCGCGGCGACGGCGGTGGTGGTGTCAACCCAGCACAAGCCGGGTTATTGCCTGACCGGCGACAATGCCGATCCGGCCAAATATCGCGAGCTGGAAAGCTACGTAAAGCGCATCGTTGCCGAGATCATTCCGCCGGTTCTGCTGCGCGAAACCGTCTATTACATCAACCCCACCGGGGCGTTTGAAATCGGGGGGCCGGATGGCGACGCGGGCCTGACCGGGCGCAAGATCATCGTCGATACCTATGGCGGCGCGGCCCCGCATGGCGGCGGCGCGTTCAGCGGCAAAGACCCGACCAAGGTTGATCGCAGCGCGGCTTACATCACCCGCTATCTGGCCAAGAACGTCGTGGCGGCGGGCCTTGCCACGCGCTGCACCATCCAGATCGCCTATGCCATCGGCGTGTCGCAGCCCTTGTCGCTGTATGTTGATACGCATGAGACCGGCACTGTGGGTGATGACGCGATTGAACAGGCAATTCTGAGCATCGCCAAGCTGGGCGGGCTAACCCCGCGCAGCATCCGCATCCATCTGGGACTGAACAAGCCGATCTATCAGCGCGCAGCCGCCTATGGCCATTTCGGGCGCAAGGCCGAAGGCGATTTCTTCCCGTGGGAACGGCTGGATCTGGTCAATGATCTGAAGACAGCGCTGGCCTGATTTTTCGGGTAGGGCGCAACCGATGGTGACGCCCGCCCCACCCCCTGCTTGCCCGCCCTCTGAACGTATCATCGCGCTTGATGCGCTGCGCGGGATTGCGGTGATCGGGATCGTGTGGATGAACGTCCTCGCCTTCGCGCTGCCGGGGCCGGCCTATTACAATCCGCTGTCCTACGGCGCGGCCAGCCCGGTCGATTACTGGGTGTGGCTGGGCAGCTTCGTGTTCATCGAGGACAAGTTCCGCACGCTGTTCGCGATGCTGTTTGGCGTGGGCTGCCTGATGCTGCTGGAACGCGGCGAAGCCAGCGGCACCGGGCGTCCGTGGCAAGCGCATTACGCCCGCATGGCGGTGCTGTTTGCGATTGGGCTGATCCACGCGACTTTGCTGGCCAGCAATGATGTGCTGCGCGCCTATGCGATCGCGGGGCTCGCGCTGCCGCTGCTGGCCGGGTTGTCGGCGCGGGCGCTGGTGGCGGTGGCGCTCGGCCTGGTTACGGTGCACCTTGCCCTGGGCTTGACCGCGCTTGGCACCCCCTTGGTCGATTTTCACGTGAAACATTGGAGCACCGACGCGCTGCTGTGGGCAGAACGCCAGTTTGGCCGCGATCCGGCGACGCTTGCCGCTTTGCTGGAACAGGGGCGCGAGGGGTTGGGCGAACGGATCGTCCGGCGGGGTCTTGGAATCCCCGCACAATTGGCGACCATCATGGCCTCAATCCCGATCAACCTCGCGGCCATTGCGCTGGGGATGGGGCTGTGGAAGGCGGGGATGCTGAAGGCCGAGTGGCGCACCTTTCGGCTGCAACGGGTGGCGGGGATAGCCGCGCTGGTGGCGCTGCCGGGGCTGCTGGGATTGGCGGCGTGGATGGTGGCTCAGGACTTTCCGGCGGCGCTTGTCGGCCCGGTGGCGCTGGTGCTGTCGGCCCCGTTCGATATGCTGCTGGGGCTGGCCTATGCGGCACTGGCCATGGCGTTTCTGGCGCGCGACAATGCCCTCACCCGCACCCTTGCGGCGGTCGGCAGACTGTCGCTCACCAACTATCTGATGACCAGCGTGGTGCTGGCTGCGATCTTCGCACCGTGGGGGTTGGGGCTGTTTGGCGAAGTCACCCGTGCGCAGGCATTTGCGCTCGGTTTTGTGCCGATTGCGGCGATGCTGGCGTGGTCGCCGCCGTGGCTCGCGCGATGGGGGCAAGGGCCGTTTGAACGGTTATGGCGCGGCGGGGCGAAGGCGCTATCTTAGCCGTCCTCACCGTGAATTGGTGAGGGCCGGTCGAGCGCCAGTTCGGCGTCCGAAAAGGTGAACGGACTGCGCACCCCAGCCATCCCGCCAAGCTCCACCCGCATCCCGCGCGCCACGACCTGAGGATCGGCGAACACCTCGTCCAAGCGATTGATCGGCCCGGCGGGCACCCCGGCGGCATGGCAGGCATCAAGCAGGCCCTGCTTGGTCCACCGCGCCGCCGCCGCCGCGATTGCGGTATCTAGCGCCGCCGCATTGGCAGTGCGATCACCATTGGTAACGAAGCGCGGATCGCTGGAAAGGTCGCTGCGCCCCAGCACCGCCATCAGTTTGTGGAACAACCCGTCATTGGCTGGCGCAAGGATGACGTGACCATCGCTCACGGCAAATACCCCGTAAGGCGCGACCTGAGCGTGGGCATTGCCCATGCGGGGCGGGTTGTCCCCGGTTGTGAACAGATAGGTGGCCTGATTGGCGAGCAGTCCGACCGAACAATCCATCAGGCTCATATCGACCTGCTGACCCCTGCCTGTACGCGCCCGCATCAACAGCGCCGCCTGAATGCCGTTCGCTGCCCAGACACCCGTCGCCAGATCGGAAATTGACACGCCCATCTTGACCGGAGGGCCTTCAGGATCGCCGGTCAGCGACATAAGCCCGCTCATGCCTTGGGCGACGAAATCATAGCCCGCTTCGTGCGCGCGCGGCCCGGTCTGGCCGAAGCCGGTGATCGAACAATAGACGAGGCCGGGGTTGGCGGTGGCGCAGCTGGCATAATCGAGGCCGAATTTGGCGAGGCTGCCGGTTTTGAAGTTTTCGATCACCACGTCGGCACCGGCGATCAGCGCCTTGACCCTTTCAAGGTCATCCGCCGCCCCGAAATCGGCGATGATCGATCGTTTGCCGCGATTGCAGGCGTGGTAATAGGCGGCCTCGCGGTGGACTTTACCCTGCGCATCGATGCGCTCCACCCAAGGTGGCCCCCACAGGCGGGTGCCATCGCCTTCCGGGCTTTCGACCTTGATCACATCCGCGCCCAGATCAGCGAGGATCTGCCCTGCAAACGGCCCCGCCAGCACGCGGGCGAGCTCTACCACCTTGAGCCCGGCGAGCGGCGCATTGGGGTTGCGGGGCTGATCGAGCCACATCGCGTTACTTCCCGCCCACCGCCAGATGGGCACGCAGGAAGGCCACGCTATCGGCCAGCACCGGGCCTTTGGCGCGATACGGTCTGGACAGCGCCATCACCACCTCTTCGTGGTCTAGCGGCCCGTAATTCTCGACCGTAACCGGCGCCCCAAGGTCGCGCAATTTCGCCGCGAGGTTGTTGGCATTCTTCGGCCGCACCGTGGTATCGCCCTCTGATGTCGCCAGCAGCAACGGCGGGGCATCCTTGCGGGCATATTCAATCGGCTGCGTCTCAACCGGGCGCGGCCATTGCCCCATTGCCGCGATCGAACGCGGCTTGTCGAACGGGTAGAAATCATACGGGCCGGACAGGCCAACCGCCGCCTTGGTGATGGCAGGATCAACGCCCGCCGCCGTCAGCCACTGGGTATCCAGCGCCAGCATCACCGCGACATATGCCCCCGCCGAATGGCCCATGAATGCGATGGGCTGCGGATCGCCGCCATGCGCGGTGATATTGTCGTGGGTCCACGCAACCGCCTCGGCCCCGTCTTCAAGGAAGGCGGGAAAGCGCACCTGCGGCACCTTGCGGTAATCGGGGATGACGACGAGGAAACCCTCGTTCGCCAGCGCCCTCCCGGCAAAGGCATAGGCGGCGCGGTCACCCTTGGCCCAGCCGCCGCCGTACCAGAATATCACCACCGGCAGCTTGCCCGCAGGCGCGCCCGCGGGTGCCCAGATGTCGAGCGTCTGCCCGTGGCTGCCGAACGGCACACCTTGCGCCACCTGATGCGCGCCGTCTCCACCGCCCGCCGCCCAGTCATAGAGCGACAGCAGCCGCGGGGGCGAAGTGAAGGCGAGGATCCCGCCGATCACCAGCAGCAGTGCCAGGCCGACAAGCGCGATTCCACGCCGCATCAGACCGTGTAATACGCGGTAGTGGATGCCGCGATATCCGCCTCGGTCACGCCGGGGGCCATTTCGATCAGGCGGAACGGCGAGGCGTGATCGGGCCGCTGGAACACCGCCAGATTGGTGATCACCATGTCCACCACCCCCGCGCCGGTCAGCGGCAGGGTGCAGGCGGGGATGAATTTGGGGCTGCCGTCCTTGGCAGTGTGATCCATCACCACGATGATCTTCTTCACGCCAGCGACAAGGTCCATCGCCCCGCCCATGCCCTTGATCATTTTGCCGGGGATCATCCAGTTAGCGATGTCGCCGTTTTCGGCCACTTCCATCGCGCCCAGCACGGTCAGATCAATATGCCCACCGCGAATCATCGCAAAGCTGGTGGCGCTGTCAAAATAGGCGGAATGCGGAAGTTCGCTGATGGTCTGCTTGCCCGCGTTGATCAGGTCAGCGTCAACCTCGTCTTCATAGGGAAACGGCCCGATACCCAGCATCCCGTTCTCGCTTTGCAGCGTCACCATCATCCCTTCGGGGATATGATTGGCGACCAGCGTCGGGATGATCCCTTTCGCGTGTGGTCAGGAATTCGATCTGCTTGTCATAGGGCGCGCCCATCACGATGCGGTTCACGAACACCCCGGCAAGGTGGATCTGATCGGGGTCAAGCCCGCCTGCGGGGACGATTTCCTCGACTTCGGCAACGCATACCTTTCCGCAGGTGGCCGCAGGCAGATTGAAGTTGCGCGCGGTCTTGCGGAAGATGAGATTACCGGTTTCATCGGCTTTCCACGCCTTGACGATCGCCAGGTCAGCGAAAATGCCGTGTTCAAGGATGTAGGTCTGCATCACCCCGTCACGGTCGGGAAACTGCTTGTGTTCCTTGCCCACGGCGACTTCGGTGCCGACCCCGGTGCGGGTATAGAAGCCGGGAATGCCAGCTCCGCCTGCGCGCATCCGTTCGGCCAGCGTGCCCTGCGGACAGAATTCAACCTCAAGCTCGCCCGCCAGATACTGGCGTTCGAATTCCTTGTTTTCACCGACATAGGAACTGATCATCTTCCTGACCTGCCGGGTGCGCAGCAGCTTGCCGATGCCTTGATTGTCGATCCCGGCATTGTTGCTGGCAAAGGTGAGGCCGATCACCCCGCTATCGCGGATCGCATCAAGCAGCCGTTCGGGAATGCCGCACAGGCCAAAGCCTCCTGCGGCGATCAGCATTTCGTTTTTCAGGACGCCTGCAAGCGCACTGGCGGCATCGGGGTAGATTTTGGTCATCGAACTGGTTTGCTCGCTCACTCAATCGGCACGTATATGCCGTCTGCGGAATGTCACACAGGATGATTAGAGGCTTCGAAGCGCGCTGTCACGCCCATGCGATCGCCAAAGTTGAATTTATATTCATGTTGCGATGCAGCACACGATTCCGTCCTTCAATTGCCGAAAAATTAGGCATCTGCATTCAACACAAGCAGTTGAGTGCGCTCTTTCGCACAGATTTTTCAAAATTTGCCTATTGGTTGCGCTTTATGCAACCATCAATGAGGCTTTCGCACTTGCACAACACACATGCCTGCTGCATATGCGAAGTGCCTTTCAGGCATCCTCTCCCAAAACTTTCAAAGCCCGGCCCCGTGCCGGGCTTTTTTTGTCCGGAACAAATTATCGAGTGTGCCGGGCTTCATCTGTCTCGCTCAAATCAGCTGGCGTGCCGGGCTGCGCCGCCTGCTGATTGCATTCACCTTTCCTTGTTCCTAGCTATTGGTTTCGACCCAAGACCGCCAGCTGCACAGGGATTCCTCCATGGCCGATGCCGAAACCGCCGCTCCGACCCGCACCGTTAGGTTGCAGGTTGCTCCTGCGCGACAGGAAGAATCGGGGCAGGGCATCGCCCGAATACCGCGCTCGGCGTTCCAGAAGCTCGGGATTACCGAGGGCGATGTGGTCGAAATCACCGGCAAGCGCGCCACTGCCGCGATCGCCATGGCCGCTTATCCTGAGGATGACGCACTTGATGTGGTGCGACTGGACGGGTTGCAGCGCGGCAATGCCGAGGCCGGATCGGGCGAACACGTCGAAATAAGCCGTGCCGAATCACGCCCAGCCACCCGCGTGGTGTTTGCGCCTGCCCAGCGCGAAATGCGGTTGCAGGGGCCGACTCAGGCATTGAAGCGCAATTTCTTCCGCCGCCCGTTGGTGGCCGGTGATCTGGTGGCGACGACCGGGCAGCAGCCGGTCCAGAACATGCCGCCCGATGTGCGCCAATTGCTGCGCGTGCCGGCCTATGCGCTGACGCAAATCCGCCTTACCGTGGCCGCGACCAACCCCAAGGGCATCGTCCATATTGACGAAAACACCGAGGTCGAACTGCGCGCCGAGTTCGAAGAGCCGCGCGATGGCCGCGCGGTGGTCAATTACGACGATGTCGGCGGGATGGAGGAAACCATCCGGGCGTTGCGCGAGATGGTCGAACTGCCGCTGCGTTACCCGGAATTGTTCATCCGGTTGGGGGTCGAGCCTCCCAAGGGCGTGCTGCTTCACGGCCCGCCCGGCACCGGCAAGACCAGGCTGGCTCAGGCCGTTGCAAGTGAAAGCGACGCTGAATTCTTCACCATCAACGGTCCGGAAATCATGGGCTCGGCCTATGGCGAGAGCGAAAAGCGCCTGCGCGAAGTGTTCGAGGAGGCCAGCCGCGCCGCGCCCGCGATCATCTTCATCGACGAAATCGATTCGATCGCGCCCAAACGCACGCAGGTGCCCGGTGAGGCCGAAAAACGGCTGGTTGCGCAGTTGCTGACGCTGATGGACGGGCTGGAAAAACGCGCCAATCTGGTGGTGATTGCGGCCACCAACCGGCCCGACGCGATTGACGAGGCACTGCGGCGTCCGGGCCGGTTCGACCGCGAAATCGTGATTGGCGTGCCCGATGAACGCGGGCGGCGCGAGATTCTCAGCATTCACACCCGCGGGATGCCGTTGGAGGCGGCGGTTGATCTGAACGAACTCGCCCGCGTGACCCACGGGTTCGTCGGCGCGGATATCGCTGCGCTGGCGCGCGAGGCGGCGATCGAGGCGGTGCGGCGGATCATGCCTCGGCTCGATCTGGATGAGCGCACCATCCCGCCCGAAGTGCTCGAAGACCTGTGCGTCACCCGCGACGATTTCCTCGCCGCGCTCAAACGCGTGCAGCCATCGGCCATGCGCGAGGTGATGGTGCAGATGCCCAATGTCGCCTGGAGCGATATCGGCGGCGTGGATGATGCCATCGACAAGCTCAAAGAAGGGATCGAACTGCCGCTGAAAAATCCCGAAGCATTCCGGCGGCTGGGCATTCGTCCGGCCAAGGGCTTCCTGCTCTACGGCCCTCCCGGCACCGGCAAAACCCTGCTGGCCAAGGCGGTGGCGAAGGAGGCCGAGGCCAATTTCATCTCGATGAAAAGCTCTGACCTGCTGTCCAAATGGTATGGCGAAAGCGAACAGCAGATCGCCAAGCTGTTCGCTCGTGCACGCTCGGTTGCGCCCTGCGTGGTGTTCATTGACGAAATCGATTCGCTGGTGCCAGCGCGCGGCAGCGGGCAGGGCGAACCGCAGGTCACCGGCAGGGTGGTCAACACCATCCTCGCCGAGATGGACGGGCTGGAAGAACTGCAATCGGTGATCGTGATCGGCGCGACCAACCGCCCGGCGCTGGTCGATCCGGCGCTGCTGCGGCCCGGCCGGTTTGACGAACTGGTTTATGTCGGCACCCCTGACAAGCCGGGTCGTGAGCACATCCTTGGCATTCACACTGCCAAAATGCCGCTGGCGGCGGACGTTGATCTGGCGATGCTGGCGGGCAAGACCGAACGCTATACCGGGGCCGATCTGGAGGATGTGGTGCGCCGCGCCGGCCTGTCCGCGCTGCGGCGCGTTGGCGGCGAAGTGGACGCGGTCAGCGCGCTGGATTTTGACGAGGCGTTAAAAGATTCGCGCGCCACCGTGACCGAGGAGATGGAGACCGAATACAAGAATATGCGCGGTGAATTGAAAAAGCGCGCAGCGGAAGTTCACCCTATCGGCTTCATCACGCCGGATATGCTGACCCCGACGCGGGAGAAAAAGCACGATTGAGATGGCTGGAGCAGAGAATTGGGCACGCCCCGCTGTTCCGCAAATGTTTCACGTGAAACATTGGTGCCAGCCCCGCAATCGCGCTGTCTGGAAGGGTCTAAGGGGGGTCTAAAGGGGGTCTAGCCTGCCCTTAATGCGCCGCGTCCCATGATCGGCCCGTGCCGATATCGATCCCCAGCGGAACGGTGAGTTCGACCGATGGCAGCGCGGCTTCGGCCATCACGCGGCGGATGATCGGCGTGGCGGCTTCGACACGTTCCTCGGGCAGTTCGAACACCAATTCATCGTGCACCTGCAACAGCATCCGCACATCGTGCAGGCCTGCATCGGCCAGCGCGGGCAGCATCCGCGCCATTGCGCGCTTGATAATGTCGGCGCTGGTGCCCTGGATCGGGGCATTGATTGCCGCGCGCTCGCTCCCTTGGCGTTCGGCCTGGTTCTTCGAATTGATGCGCGGAAACCACGTCTTGCGCCCGAACAGTGTCTCGGAATAGCCCTTGGCCCGCACGTTCTCCAGCGTTTCGTGGATATAGCGCTGGATACCGGGGAAGCGCTGGAAATAGGTGTCGATCATCGCCTGCGCTTCTTCGGGAGCAACCTCCAACCGCCCTGCCAGACCCCAGCGAGAAATACCGTAAAGTATTGCAAAATTGATGGTTTTTGCTCGCGCGCGGGTGTCGCGGGTGACCTCGCCGAACATTTCGGTGGCGGTGCGCGCGTGGATGTCCTCGCCTTGCGCGAACGCCTCTTTCAGCGTGTCGACCCCGGCCATATGCGCGGCCAGCCGCAGTTCGATCTGCGAATAGTCGGCGGCCAGCAGGACATTGCCCGGTTCCGGCACAAAGGCTTCACGAATCTGGCGGCCGATGGCGGTGCGGATCGGAATGTTCTGCAAGTTCGGATCGGTCGACGACAACCGCCCGGTCTGCGCCCCGACAAGGCTGTAGCTGGTGTGCACGCGCCCGGTGGCCGGGTTGATCGCGGCTTGCAGCGCATCAGTATAGGTCGATTTCAGCTTCGCCAACTGCCGCCATTCGAGCACTTTGCGGGCAATCGGCGCGCCTTCGCCGGCGAGTTTTTCCAGCACCGAGACATCGGTCGAATACTGCCCGCTCTTGCCCTTTTTGCCGCCCTTGTGGCCCAGTTTGTCGAACAGGATATCGCCCAATTGCTTGGGGCTGCCGACCGTGAATTCCTGCCCGGCCAGCACGTGGATTTCGCCTTCGAGCCGGCCGATCTCGATGGCGAATTCCTCTGACAGCTTCGCCAGCCGCGCACGGTCGACGCGGATCCCTTCGCGCTCCATCGCAGCCACCACCGGGATCAGCGGGCGGTCAACCCGCTCATACACCCGCGTGCCGCCTTCGATAGCGAGGCGCGGTTTGAGGTGGCGGTATAGCCGCAGTGTGACGTCGGCATCTTCGGCGGCATAGGGGGTCGCGCGGTCAAGCGGGACTTCGCTGAACAAAATCGCCTTCTTGCCGGTGCCGCACACGTCCTTGAACGCGATGGGCGTGTGGCCAAGGTGGCGTTGCGATAGCTCGTCCATCCCATGCCCGCCGCCCATGCCTTCTTCCCCGCGCCCGGCGTCGAGAGCGAAGCTGATCACCATCGTGTCGTCAATCGGGGCGACCTTGATCCCCTGACGCGCGAAGATGTTGCAATCATACTTGCCATTCTGGAACACCTTGAGGACGGACGTCTCCTCCAGCAGCGGTTTGAGCGCGGCGAGCGCGGCGGCCATGTCCACCTGCTGCGGCTTCTGCGCGAACATATCATCGCCGCCCCCCCCGATATTATGGTGGGCGAGCGGGATATAGCACGCATCATTGGGGCCAAGCGCAAGGCTGATCCCGACCAGTTCGGCGCGCATCGCATCAAGCGAGGTCGTCTCGGTATCAACCGCCACGACCCGTGCAGCGAAAGCGCGCGCGATCCACGCTTCCAGCCGCTCGATCGTCTGCACCGTCTCATACGCGCTGTGATCGACCGGCGGCATATCGGGCAGCGGCTGGCGGTTGGCGCTGCCATTGCCGCTGGCACCGGCCCCTTTGTCGCCCGGCGTATCGGGTTTGGGCGGGTTCAAATCGGTGGTGCGCGACGGGCTGCCCTTGCCCGTATCCAGCCGCCGCAGCAGCGAGGTGAAGCCGTGCTGTTCAAGGAAGGCCGCCAGCGGCGCGGGCGGGACGGGGCCAAGTTTCATTTCCGCAATCGGCTGTGGCAGCGCGCAATCCTCTTTCAGCGTCACCAGCACCTTGCTGAGTTCGGCATCGCTGCGGCTTTCGATCAGGCGGTCTTTCAGCTTGGAGGGCTTCATGCCCGGCGCCGCATCCAGCGCGGCGGTGAGCGAGCCGTGCTCGACGATCAGTTTCGATGCAGTCTTTGGCCCGATCCCGAAAATGCCCGGCACATTATCAGCCGTGTCACCCATCAACGCCAGCACATCGCCCACCAGTTCGGGCGGAACGCCGAATTTCTCCTCGACTTCATCAAGATAGATGCGCTGGTTCTTCATCGTATCGAGCATGTCGATCCGGGCGCGGCCGTGCGGCCCATCAGCCTCGCCCACCAGTTGCATCAGATCCTTGTCCGATGAAACGATGGTCACGTCCCACCCCATGCGCTGCGCCTCGCGAGCGTAGGAGGCGATCAGATCGTCAGCCTCCAGCCCGACTTCCTCGATGCAAGGCAGGCTGAACGCGCGGGTGGCGTCGCGGATCAGCGGGAATTGCGGCACCAGGTCTTCGGGTGCCGGGGGGCGGTTGGCCTTGTATTCGGCGTAAATTCCATTGCGGAAGCTGATCGAGCCTGCGTCAAGGATCACCGCGAGGTGGGTAGGCCCGTCGGCCGCATCAAGATCGGCGGCGAGCTTCCACAGCATCGTGGTGTAGCCATACACCGCCCCGACCGGCGTGCCGTGCGGATTGGTGAGCGGGGGCAGCCGGTGATAAGCCCGGAAGATATAGGATGATCCATCGACGAGATAGAGGTGCTGTTTGGAAGGTTCGGCCATGCCGCTTGCTAGCACCCGGCAAAGCGCGCGGGTAGAGGGGGATCGCAGCTGGTGGGGCGTTAAATTGTGGCAGGAAAACGGCGAAAATTGGGCGGGGCCGCCTTAATTCGCTTGCGCTGCCGCATTCTTGCCATTATTTGCAGGGGTGAACCGGAGTTCAGTCGCCGGGTTCGACGCAATCCCAAGCGGGGTGCGTGACATTCGATGAAGAAGGAATTCATATTATGCGTAAGATCATTCTTGCTGCCGCGATCGCCACCTCGGCCCTCGGCCTTGCTGCTTGCTCGGGCGAAACCACTGACGCTGCCGACGCAATGGTTGCTGACGCCGAAGCCAATGCCGACGCCGCTGTCGACGCCGCTGGCGAAGCCGTCGAAGGCGCTGCTGACGCGACTGCTGAAGCTGCTGATGCAACCGCCGACGTCGCGACCGCAGCTGCTGATGCCGCTGCCGCGACCGCCGAAGCTGCGACCAAAGCTGCCGAGTAATCGGATGTGATCCGCGCCGCTTTTGCGGTGGCGGTCATACAGAAGGGCGGTGCCGCATGGCGCCGCCCTTTTTGCTGCGTGCCATGAATCGAACGGAGGCTCAGCCCCCGGTTGAATAGGGAGCGGCAGTCCAGTTCCTGGTCGGGTTCTGCTGCGCGCGCACCGCAAAACCATCATACAGCGCGCGGGCAATGGCTGCGATGCGTTGTTCGCGGGCCAGCCTGGTTCCCTGCCCCGTCACATAGATCGCCACCGCAATCGCGCGGCCATCGGGGGTTTCGATGATGCCGATATCGCTCGACGTGTTGTTCAGCGATCCGGTCTTGTGGCTTACCCGCGCTTCGAGCGGGATGTGCGCCGGAATGCGGCGCTTGCCGGTAATGGTGCGGCTCATCGCGCCGAGCAAGACCTGACGGCTCTGGTCGGACAGGAAATCCCCGCGATACAGGCCCGCCAGCAGACGCGCCATTGCGCGCGGCGTGGCCGCGTCACGGGGGTCGATGTGTGTGGCGGGATCAAATTCGCCATCATCGCGCACCAATGTCGCGATATCGCGGTTGATGCTGAAATCATTGATGCCCTGCCGCCGCATCCAGTTATTGACCACAGCCGGACCGCCAATCGCGGCCAGCATCGCATCGGTCGCCGGATTGCTCGACCGGGTGATCATGATCTCGATCAGGTCGATCGCGGGCATATATTGCCCTTCGCGCACCGGAGCCTTGGGTGAGGAATACTTGGCCGAACGCACCGCCATCATCAGCGGAAATTCCGAGGTCAGCGAATAGCGCCCCTGTTCGACCATTTCGAGATAGGCGGCGCCAATCGCGATTTTGCTGGTCGATGCGAGCGGGAACAACTGATCGCCCAGCACCATGATTTCCTCGCCGGTGGCAAGGTCGATTGCGGCGACGCCAATGCGGCCCTGCTCGGCGTTCGCGAGTTCGGCGATGCGTTGTTCAAAGCTGGAGGCGTAGACCGCCTCAAAGCTCTGCGGCTCGCGCATTTGCGTGCCAAACGCGCTGTCGAAGCTGGCCTGAAGTTCGTCAGCGCGCGCTGCGGCCGGCATTGCCAAGACCGCAAAAGCAGCGGCAAAACCAGTGGCGAGAGCAAGGATACGAGGGCGTGCCATAGGTATAAGCTACTCAAGCAGGGTTTATGACGGATTAATAAACCATACTAGTCATGCCCGATTCGCCGCGACAAGGCTTCATGTTAACCAGTGCGGTGAATGGTGCGCAGGTCGCGACAGGGCAGCGCGCAGGCGCGATTCGCCGCTCCTCGACCGCGATGGCAGGTTCGTCGAATGCGGGCTTGCCGGCGCCGTCATGGGGTTGACTGGCGTGACGATCGCGGCAGTCTGGCGGCCACGCTTTCATCCAAGGGGACATCATGACCAACACCGCCTCGCTGCGCGCCACCCGCGCTGTTCTTTCCGCAATGATGCTGTCTGCCTCGGGCGTCGCCTTTGCGCAAAGCGCGCCGATTGTGCAGCCGGGTGCACCGGGGCAGGCGACCCGCACGCTCACCGCCGATCAGGCGAGCAAGCTGGCCGCATCGACCTACACGGCCGAAGACGTCGCCTTCATGCAGGACATGATCGTGCACCACAGCCAAGCGGTCGACATGGCCGTTCTGGTTAAAGAACGCACCAATACCAAAGAATTGGTTGATATCGCAGGCCGGATTGAATCCAGTCAGGCGGACGAAATCACCTTCATGAAATCCTGGCTGGCCGAACGGGGTGAGCCGCTGGAAAATGCGATGATGAAGGATCACGCCCATCACGCGATGATGGGCATGGCCACGCCCGACCAGATGGCGGCGCTGGCCGCGGCATCGGGCGTTGAGTTCGACCGCCAGTTCCTGACCCTGATGATCGCCCACCACGAAGGTGCGGTGGAGATGGTCAAGAAGCTGCTCGATGGAGATGGCACTGCGGCTGACCCGGTATTGTTCCGCTTCATCGCCGATATCGAAAACGAACAGACCGGCGAGATCGAGCGTATGGACAAGCTGCTGGCTGGTCTGTCGCAAGACCCGCGCAGCGGCCTTGCCGCCGGGTTCGACAATGCCGGCGAAGCGATCCTGAACCTCACCAAAGTCGCCACGCTGGCCAAGCCCGCCGGGTTCTTTGACCCGGCCAACCCATCCGGTCGGCGTCCGGCGGCTGCACCCAGGAAGATCAAGGAGGACGCGGCCAAACCCGCCGCCAAACCCGCCGCCAAACCCGCGCCGCAGCGCCCTGCCGAAGATAGCCTCACCGAATTTGCCGAACGTTCGCCGCTGCTCAACTTCGCCAACACCGACATGGCGTTTTTTGGCGATGTGATGGTCGCAGGCTCCTACCACGGGTTCAACATCTACAAATTGGGCGATGATGGCGTGCCCAATCTGATGAGCTCGGTTGTCTGCCCCGGCGGGCAGGGCGATGTCTCGGTGGCCGGCAATCTGCTGGTGATGAGTGTCGAACAGACCCGCGGCCGCGTCGATTGCGGGCTGCAAGGCGCGCCGGGCAAGGTCAGCACCGAACGGTTTCGGGGTTTGCGCATTTTCGACATTTCCGATCTCGCCCGTCCGGTGCAGGTCGGCGGGGTGCAGACCTGCCGGGGCAGCCACACGCATTCAATCGTCAGCGCCGATGACACGCGGCTGATCGTCTATAACTCAGGCACCGCCGGGGTGCGCATTGTTTTCGGTCGACGTGATCGAGATTCCGGTGGCCGATCCTGCCGCAGCCCGGATCATCAAAAGTCCGCGCGTGTTTGCCGACACCGAATCGGGCGAAATCGCCGGATTATGGCGCGGCGGCGATCATGGCGACGGCACGCAGCGCACTGCGCAAACCAATCACTGCCACGACATCACGGTTTTCCCCTCGCTGAAGCTGGCGGCGGGCGCGTGTTCGGGCAACGGTATCCTGTTCGACATCAGCGATCCCGTAAACCCCAAGCGGATCGACACTGTGACCGACACCACCTTTGCCTATTGGCATTCGGCCACGTTCAACAATGATGGCACCAAGGTGATTTTCACCGACGAATGGGGCGGCGGCGGGCGGCCGCGCTGCAAGGCATCCGACCCCAAGACCTGGGGCGCCAATGCGATTTACGATATCGTCGATGGCAAGCTGGTATTCCGCGCCCATTACAAGATGCCCGCAGCCCAGACCGACAAGGAAAACTGCGTCGCGCACAACGGATCGATCATCCCGGTGCCGGGGCGCGATCTGTTTGTGCAGGCGTGGTATCAGGGCGGCCTTTCAGTGATGGACTTCACCGACAGCGCAAGCCCCAGGGAAATTGCCTATTTTGATCGCGGCCCGATTGACACCAAGCAGTTGGTGCTGGGCGGATACTGGTCAACCTACTGGTATAACGGCCATATCTACGGCACCGAGATCACTCGCGGGATCGACGTGTTTGCGCTTCAGCAGAGCGAATACCTGACCGAGGCGGAGATTGCGGCGGCCAAGGCGGCAACCTACGAAGGCGGCCGCTTCAACCCGCAGACCCAGACACGGGTCACGTGGGACGCAGCAGCGATCGAAGCTGCGGAGGCCAGCCGCAAGGGCGGGTGAGGGGTTGCCATCCCCCCGCCGTTTCAGGCGGCGATGATTAACAATGCCTCGATTTCGCCGGCCACCTCTGGGTTCCATCCCGGATAGATAAAGGCACAACAGAAAAACCCCGGAGGCGCGAACCTCCGGGGTTTCTGTTTCAGTCTTTGGGCTGAACTTCGCTTAGAAGCCCATGCCGCCCATGTCGCCCATTCCGCCGCCCATTGGCATGGCCGGCTTGTCGTCCGGACGTTCCACGATCGCCGCTTCGGTGGTGATCAGCAGGCCAGCGACCGAGGCCGCATCCTGCAGTGCCACGCGAACCACCTTGGTCGGATCGATCACGCCAGCCTTCACCAGGTTTTCATAGGTGTCGGTCGCCGCGTTGAACCCTTGCGTTTCGTCATCTTCGCGCAGCAGGTTGCCCGAAACCACCGCGCCATCATGGCCGGCGTTCTGGGCGATCTGCTTGATCGGGGCGGTGATCGCCTTGCGGATGATGTCGACGCCGCGGGTCTGGTCTTCGTTCGCGCCCTTCAGCCCTTCCAGAGCCTTGGTGGCGTAAAGCAGCGCTGTGCCGCCGCCCGGAACGATGCCTTCTTCCACCGCAGCGCGGGTCGCGTGGAGCGCGTCATCAACGCGGTCCTTGCGTTCTTTCACTTCGACTTCGGACGCGCCGCCAACCTTGATCACGGCAACGCCGCCGGCCAGCTTGGCAAGCCGTTCCTGCAGCTTTTCGCGGTCGTAATCGCTGGTGGTATTGTCGATCTGGGTGCGGATTTCAGCCACGCGCGCCTTGATGTCGGCAGCGTCGCCGGCACCATCAACGATGGTGGTGTTGTCCTTGTCGATCGAAACCTTCTTGGCCTGACCGAGCATCCCGACAGTGACGTTTTCGAGTTTGATGCCAAGGTCTTCGGAAATCATCTCGCCCTTGGTCAGGATCGCGATGTCCTGCAGCATCGCCTTGCGACGATCGCCAAAGCCCGGGGCCTTGACCGCTGCAACCTTCAGCCCGCCGCGCAGCTTGTTGACCACCAGGGTCGCCAGCGCTTCGCCTTCGATGTCTTCGGCGATGATCAGCAGCGGACGGCCCGACTGCACCACAGCATCAAGGATCGGCAGCATTGCCTGCAGGTTCGACAGCTTCTTTTCGTGGATCAGGATATAGGGATTATCCAGCTCCACGGTCATCTTGTCGGGGTTGGTGATGAAATAGGGCGACAGGTAGCCGCGGTCGAACTGCATGCCTTCGACGACATCGAGTTCAAATTCGAGGCCCTTGGCTTCCTCGACGGTGATCACGCCTTCCTTGCCGACCTTTTCCATGGCCTGAGCGATCTTTTCGCCCACTTCCACGTCGCCATTGGCCGAGATGATCCCGACCTGCGCGATTTCGGAAGATCCCGAAACGTCCTTCGAACGGCTCTTGAGGTTTTCGACCACTTTGGTGACGGCCAGATCAATGCCGCGCTTCAGATCCATCGGGTTCATGCCAGCGGCGACCGACTTCATGCCTTCGGTGACAATCGCCTGCGCGAGCATCATTGGCCTTGCTGGCGACTTCGCGCAGCATCTGCGCGCCCATGTTTTCGAACTTGTCCTTGAGCTCGATTTCCTTGGCGACGGTAACACCGTCCTTGGTGATGCGCGGTGCGCCGAAGCTCTTGTCGATCACGACGTTGCGACCCTTGGGGCCGAGCGTAACCTTGACGGCATTGGCGAGGATATCGACGCCGCGCAGAATGCCTTCGCGGGCTTCGCGGCCGAACTTTACGTCCTTGGCAGCCATGATTGTTTCTCCTGGAATTGGTTGATTGAAAAGAAAATGCGCAAAGGATCAGGCGATCAGCCGATGATCCCCATGATGTCGCTTTCCTTCATGATCAGCAGGTCTTCCCCGTCGATCTTGACTTCGGTGCCCGACCACTTGCCGAACAATACGCGGTCGCCGGCTTTGACATCCATCGGGATGCGGTCGCCGTCTTCGTCACGGGCGCCTTCGCCAACGGCGACGATTTCGCCTTCGCTCGGCTTTTCCTGAGCGCTATCGGGGATGATGATGCCGCCAGCGGTTTTCTGGTCGGCTTCGATGCGACGGACCACAACGCGGTCGTGCAGCGGACGAAATGCCATAGTTATGACCTTTCCTTGAATGAATGAGGTGCCTTGGCACTCTCCGCTTGAGAGTGCCAACGGGGCGCATTTGGTCGTGGGCTGCGAATGAATCAAGGGCTGAGCCGCAAAAAAATCACTGTGCAGATGATTGGGCGGCGGATTTGGCGCGCGGGGTGGTCAGCGCTGGCCCGGTCGTTTATCTGGCATCGCAACCCGACCGATCCCGCGCACAGGCGCGGCCCATCCGATGGAGCCATTCCCCCGATGACCAGTCCGACGCTCGCCAACCTCAACGCAAAGCTCGCAAACGATTTCGATATCGCTGCGCAGGCGCTGGTCTGGCTGCGTGAGAGCATCCCGCAATTAGCCGGGGCGATTGCGGTATTGGTGATCGGGGTGATCCTTGCCCGGCTGCTGTCAAAGACGGCTGATCGGGCGCTGACCCGTTCCGGTCGGATCGAGCCGACGGTCGCCAAATTCCTCAGCAACATCATCAAATACGCCCTGTGGGTCGTGCTGATCGTCACGGTGCTGACCCAGTTCGGGGTGCAGACCACCAGCATCATCGCCGCGCTTGGCGGTCTGGCGCTGGCGGTCGGCCTCGCGCTGCAAGGCACGCTCAGCAATGTGGCGGGGGGCGTGATGATCCTGATCCAGCGCCCGTTCCGGGTGGGCGAGACAATCAGCGCCGGGCCGGTGCTGGGCACGGTCAGTGCCATCGGTCTGTTCACCACCGAGATGGTGCAGCCCGATGGGCTTTACGTGATGGTTCCCAATAACGAGCTGTGGAACAAGCCGATCATCAATTTCACCCGCCTGCCTACCCGCCGGTTCGAACTGCTGATCGGCATCGGCTATACAGACAATATCGAACAGGCGCGCACCGAATTGCTGGCGCTGGCGGCGGCAGATGATCGGGTGCTGGATGATCCGGCGCCGGAAGTGTTCGTATCCGCCTTGGCCGATAGTGCGGTGACGATCGGAATGCGGGTGTGGTGCGCGACTGACAATTACCTGGCGTTGTCATGGGCGTTGACCGAGGCGGCCAAGACCCGCTTTGGCGAAGTGGGAATCACCATTCCCTTCCCGCAGCGCGAAGTGCGGACGATCAGCGTGGGTCAGAATGGCCGGAAACCGCTCTAACGCGCGGTCAGTCCCAGCGCTTCGCGTCGATACCAGCGCCAGATCAGCAACGCAGCGGCAAAGAACAGCCCGGTGGCCAGCCCGATCCACACGCCGGTGCCTTCCAGCGGAGTGTAAAAGCCGAGGCCTACCGACATTCCGATACCCGGCACCCAATAGCTGAAGATCGCGATCCACATCGGCACAGCCGTGTCCTGCAATCCCCTGAGCGCGCCCGCCGCCACCGCCTGCACCCCGTCTGCCAGCTGGAATATCGCCGCCAGCACCAGATATTGCAGCGCGAAAGCAACCAGCGCGGCATTGGCCGGCGCGGCGGGATCGACATAGATCGTCAGCAGCAATTCGGGGAACAGCACCATCGCGCCCGCGGTCAACACCATGAACCCCGTGCCGATCCCCAGCGCCACCCAGCCCGCCCGCGCCACGCCCAACGGATCGCGCGCGCCGTAGAAATAGCCGACCCGGATCGCTGCGGCCTGCCCGACCCCGAACGGCACCTGAAATGCCATCGCCGCCAGTTGCAACGCCACGGTATGCCCCGCCAGCTCTGCCGCGCCGAACCGCCCCATCAGAAACGCCGCCGCGCCGAAAATGCCAGCCTCTGCCGTGATCGTCAGCGCGATCGGGGTGCCAATGCGGACAATCTGCCTCAGCCGGATCCAATCGGGTGACCAGATCCGGCCGAACACGTGATAGCGGTGCAGCCGCCGGTCGAGCCGGATCGCCGTCACATAGGCTCCCAGCGTGAAGAACGCGGTGATGATCGTGGCCACGGCGGCTCCGGCCAGGCCCATTTCCGGCGCGCCCAATTTGCCGAAGATGAAGGCATAATTGGCCAGCGCGTTGACGAAGATGCCCAGCCCGGTGATCGCGGTTGCAAAGATCGGGCGGCCCAGCGCCGACACGAAATTGCGCAGCACCGCCGCCAGCAGCATCGGGATCATCGAAAACACGATCACGTCATTATATTGGTTGGCGAGCGCAATGATACCGGCCTGCTGGCCCGACACCCGCATGATCGGTTCGAGCAGCAGGCACAGCCCCATCCCGCCAACTCCCGCCATCATTGCCAGCCACAGCGCCATCCGCACCGAGCGCCGCACCGGGCGAAGCGCCGGGGCGCGTGCGCCCATGGCCTCGGCTATCAGCGGAGCAACCGCGCCGGTCAGCCCCGTCAGCGCCCACAGCACCAGCCCGAACAGCGACACCGCCAGCGCCGATGCGGCCAGCTGTTCTTCACCCAGCCGCGCGATGAAGATCACGTCGACCGCATAGGTCAGCATCTGCAACAGATTGGCAGCCGCCAACGGCCCCGCGAGCCCCAGCGTCGCGCGCAGTTCCTGGCCCCAAGTGGGCGTGTTGAGGGATATGGCCTGTTGCATGATCGTTCCGGTGCCCGCCGACAGTCAAGCCGGCCCGGATAGGGCGAGTGACGCTTGGAGGAAAGGCCAATCGCTTGCCCACAACACAAAACCGTGAAGTTTGACCCGAGTTCAGTGATCGCGGCAAACGGAACCGGAATGAGACAACGCATAAGAATCTCGGATTTTCGCCGTTTCTTCTTTTCCGAATCACTGGAAGGGCACATATTCGCTCCGATTAGGGGGGCAACTGTGACGCTCTTTAAACAGACAATGGGGGCTGATGGCGGCGCATTTGCGCAGCGCACCGGTCTGCTTCGCCGGCTGCTCTGGACGCGCGCCTTGCCGGGCGGTGTGGCTGTGATTGCTGCACTGACGTTTCCCGAACTCTCCATTGGTGCTGGCGAATTTGCCGACGCGAAACGCCAGCCAGACCCGTTCAAGCCGCCATCCATCTCGGGGCAAGGGCTGATTAAGCAGGGGACAGGCGCGGCCAAGCAACCGTTGGCGGGCGTTCGTTACGGCGCTTTGCTGGACATTGCCGAAACAAGGGCGCAGCCCGCCGGTCAATCGCGCCTCGCGCAACTGGCACCGGCAGCGATCAGCCCGGACGAAATGGCGTCTGCGCCGAGCCGACCGGCTGAGCCCGCCCTTGTGTTTGTGCCAACTGCAGTGCTGAGCGCGGTAGCGACGAGCCTGCCCAAGACCAGGCGCGCGCCGATGGCTGACGTGTCGCTGGGCGAGGGCCGACTTTCGCCGGTGCGGATCATGTCGAAGAATGAACTGGACGCGGTCGTCACCTACGCGGCATCCATGCTCGATAGCGTTGTCACGCCGACGGCGCTGGGGGCCAGGGTATCGCCCGCACCTGTGCTGGAAACGCCGATATCGGTTGACACGCTCGAATCAGCCGCCGCCTATACCGCCTCGGTGCTCGACAACGTTGTTCCGCCGCCAGCGGTGGTTCATTCCCCGGCGCTGAAGGGGGCTCCGGCAACCATGCCCATGCTTGAAAGGGGCAGCGTTGATGATAGCGCAGTGGAACGGGCGGCGACCTCCTTTGGGTCCGATCTTGCCGGTAATGTCGGTTATGCCGGCCTGACGCCTATGCCCGCAATGCCGCTGCGACCGCCGGTCTCGGCGACGACACAACCGGTTGAATTGCAGCCCGTTTCCTTGCAACCGCCATCCGCGCCGCCGGCGAAACTTGCTGCGGTAGTGACGAAGCCCTTACCACAAGCGGCAGCGCTGGCACCCTTGCCCAAGTCGCCCGCAGTCGCGCCTCCCCCCGGACTTGGCACGAACAGCCCGTTCGCGCTCGACATCAAATCGCAATTGGTCACCCGGGTTGATGGCAAGGCAGCCGGCGCGGTCGATTTCCAGCAGACTGCGACCGGTTTGACTGTGCGGCTCGGCTCGATCGTCGATATACTGAGTGATCGCTACGATCCCGCCCAGATCGCCCGCATCAGGGCTTCGGCAGCGAGCAATCTGTATCTTTCGTTGGATGACCTGCAGGCGCAGGGCATACCGATCAGTTATGATCCGGTCTATGACGAATTCAACGTCGGCCAGACCGATACCAGGCCCAAGTTCGCGCGCAAAGTGCACATGGATCAGATCGGCACGCCAGAACGCGGGCTGGGCACCACTGCGATGGATCAGGTTCGCCGCTGAGGATTACTCCGCTGGCGCCGCGCAGCTGCCTTCGATGATTTCGTAAGGCTCACGTCCGGATTCTTCGGCCACCAGTTTTACGCACCAATCCGCGCCGACGCTGGCCCGCATCGTTGATAAAACGGCCGTGTTGCCTGCTGAGAGCGTCGTCCGACCGCGGTGGCGCGAGGTTGATTGCCCTCTCACTTCGATAAGATAGCTGACAACCTGGGTGTGCGCAGTATTGCCAATCAGGCGAACCTCGATTGCTCCGTCATGCTGCTGCACATCGAGCGTAAGCGCGTGGGAATCTTCGGTCATGGTGGGCACCGTTCCGGGAGCAAGGAGCAGGAAAGCGGCAAGCCCCGCAGGATAAATCATCGTCATGGTGCGCCGCCTCCGAGCTGGTTGATGATGGCATTGATCAACGCCTGCGTTTCCTGCCCAAGACCATCGGTTGCGCCCGGTTCAGCCTCGCTCGGCTGAGGCGGAGCGGCGGGTGCGGCAAGCGCAATCGAGGCGATCTCCTGATTGCTGAAATTATCGCTCGCCGCGCTGGTGCGAGCAAGGCGTTCGATCACCTGATTGACGCTGGGCAGGGCGGTGTTGTCAAAATCGCCGCGCAGCAGCCGTTCCTCGGCGCTGAGCGTTCGTTCAGCCGCCGGCGTGAATTCCTGCGAGCGGGTTTCGATCCGGGTCTGACACAGTGCTATCACGGCCGGAACGCGCGGCGGATTGTCGCAGATATCCGTGCCTTCGATCGCTTGCAGCAGCACCTGGCGTTCAGTGGAGCTGAGCTGGGCGAGGGTCGCATCAAGATCGGCTTTCGATAGCTGCGCCATGCCCGAACCACTTTGGGCGCGGCTGGTGATCTGGCTGGCAGGCGCGCTGCCGCCTGCGCGCAGCAGTTGATCGCCGGTCGGTTGCATCAGGCTGGGGCGCGGCGTGCGGACCTGCTGGCTGCGCGGATTTTCGACATAGGCCTTGCTGGCCGGACTGCTCCGTTCGGCATCGGTGGCTGGCGCTTCGATTTGCGGGGCTTCGGTGCGGCTGTCGTGCGCGGCCTGATCCTGTCCTGCCGCTGCGCTGGCGAACAGCAACAGGTTCGCGCTGACAAGGTGCATGACAGGCGCCATTGCTGCAGCTACCCGCCCGAGCCCGGCGGCGGGGCGAATTGCGCGCCTGTTGCGCTTTGGGTGACCTGCAGGCTGCCATTGCCGGTCTGAGTAATCCCGAGATCGGCAAGGCCATCGCCGGTCTGTGTCCATTCGAGCCGGTTGCCGCTGTTCAGCTGGGTCGCGGTCATGATGTTGTTATCGCCCACTTGGTTGAGCGAGGCATTGTTATCGCTGCCATCCTGCGCCAGGATGACGGTGTTGCCATTGCCGCGCTGCACCACCGCCGCGTTGGTTTCGCCAGCGGAGGACAATTCACGCTGTAGCAGGATCGCAGTATTGGCGTCGCCTTCCTGCGCGAGCGCGAGGGTGGCTGTGCCATCGCCGTCCTGTTGTGCGGTCACGCTATTGCCGTCGCCGTCCTGCGCGATTTGCGCGCGGTGCGCGGCGCTGCCGGTCTGGTCGAGATCGAGCTGGTTGCCGTCGCCGTCCTGCACGATCCGGGCGAGGCTGTCGGAATTCTGCTGGGTAACGTCCGCGCGGCTGTTTTCGCCGATCTGCGTCACGAACACGCCGCGTTCGGGCGCGGTTTGCGCCACTGCCGGAGCCGCGTTGCCCACAATCCCGGCTCCTCCGATCAACAGGCAGCATAGGGCGGAACGGGTCGCGGAAACGGGCATGGCGGTATCCTTATAACTGAAAAAGGTGCTCCGGGCGAGAGTTCTCTCCCGCCCGGAACTGTAGTCGTGAGGCTTAGAAACCCTGCGTGACAGTGGCGGTGTTGCCGTTGCCCAGCTGATTGACAGTCGAGTTGTTGTTGTCGCTCGACTGCGTAACGGTGGCCGAGTTCAGCGAGCCGATCTGGAGAACGATGGATGTATTGAGGCTGCCGCTCTGTTCGACATCGGCAAGGTTGCCAAAGCCATCGACGGTGCCGGTCTGGGTGATCGTGCTGGTGTTACTGTCGCCCGACTGCTCAAGGCTGGCCGTGCTGTTGAACCCGTCCTGGGTGATTGTCGAACCATTGCCCAGACCCGCCTGGATCACACTCGCCGAATTTTCCGAACGCGGCCCGCCTGCGCCGGTCTGGGTGATGAGCGAGGTCGAACCGTCAGATCCGACCAGCTGATCGACAAAGGCCAGATCATTACGGCCGCTCTGATTGATGGTCGAGGTCGCACCATTGCCCGCCTGGAGCACATCCGCCGCGTTGTTGAGACCGGTCTGGCTGAGGTTCGAGGTGTTGAGATCGCCCGATTGCAGCAGCGTGAAATCATTCCCGGCAGCACCCTGAAACGCGGTCGAGATGTTGTCATTCCCGCTTTGGGTAATGTTGGCGTCCGCGCTCTTGTTTTCCTGCACCAGATCGGAAGTGTTGCGATCCCCGTCCTGGTTCACGAAGGCAGTCAGGCCGCCATCGGCATTGCCGATGATCCCGAACCCTTGGTCACGCTGCGTGATGTTCGACCGGTTGCCATCACCATCCTGATTGACGGTCGCAAGGAAGGTGTTCGAGCCATCATTATTGAAGGTCTGAGTGATGAACGAGTCACTGTCGCCGTTCTGCGTGACGATGGCGTCCTGCGTGACCGAGGCTGTACCAGCCGCAGTCTGGGTGACACGCGAAAACGCACCATTGCTCTGCGTGACAGAAGCGAACAGATCACCGGAATTGTCGCCCGATGCGGTCTGGTCGATGTCCGATTCCGAACCGCTGAACGAGTTCACATTGGCGGTGAGGCCAATCGCGTTGTTGCCCGAAGCCAGCTGATCGATGTCGGAAATCGAATCGTCCTGATTGACGGTTGCGAAGATATTCCGAGCGCCGGTGTTAGCGGCTTCCTGCGTGATGGTGGAGGTTGCGCCGCCGGTCTGGTTCACATTTGTGCGGATTGTACCCGAAAAGCCGGGGCCACGCGCGTCCTGATCGATGTCGGAGAAGTTGTCCGCGCCGGTCTGTGTGGTGTTGCCGACCAGGTTGAAGCCCGGGGCAACCGCGTTCTGATTGGTCGTCTGGGTGTTGTTGATGCCATTCTGTACAACAGTCGCCTCCGGATCTTCCGGCAGATTGATCGAGTTGTTGGTGGAACCATCGACCTGAATGACGGTCGAGATGTTGCCCGTGCCATCCTGCGTCACGAAAGCCCCGGCGCCGAGAGCGTCCTGGTCGATCGTAGAAGTGTTGCTGCCGTTCTGGTCAGCGCTCGCGACGTTGTCGGCGCCGGTCTGGTCGATAGTCGAGGTGCTCTGGCCAAAGGCAGGAGCCGCGATGGTCAGCGCCAGGATCGAGGCGCCGGTAAAGATAGATTTTTTCATTAGATTATACTCCGATTGCAGAGGCCTGAATCGCGACCTGCCGAAAACGAACCCGGGCGGGACTGGTGCCCCGCCCGGAAACATCAGGTCACATGCCCTGCGTGACAGTGGCGGTGTGGCCGGTGCCCGTTTGCGTTACGGTCGACAGGTTGAAGTCGCTCGACTGCGTCACGCTGGCGGTGTTGCCGCTGCCGGTCTGCGTGATCAGCGATTCGTTGTCGCTACCCGACTGGTCAACCAGCACATCGTTCAACACGCCATCCTGGATCACCGACGACAGGTTGTTGTTTCCGAACTGGTTCACCTCAGCAGCGTTTTCCGAAGCCGAAGCTGCAATGAAGCTGTTGGTCTGGCTGATCGTGCTGGTGTTGTCCGAGCCGCCCTGCACGTTGCTGGCCGTCTGCAGACGTGCCGAGTTGGTGCTGTTGCCGCCGAACTGGTTGATCGAACTGGTGTTGTTGTCGCCGACCTGAGCAATGAAGGCAATTGCAACGCGCGGATCGGGGCCACCGGCGGGATTCGGCGCATTGTTGACCGACTGGGTGATGGTAGCCGTGTTGAAGTCGCCGAGCTGAGCAATGAAGGCTTCCGACAGCTGGCCCGATTGCGTGACAAACGCATCATTGTCACTGCCCTCCTGGGAGATCCCGGCGAGGCCGGTGTTGTCGCCCGCGCTGTTGTCAAACCCGATCTGAAGCACGTCGGCTTCGTTGCGGTTACCGCTCTGGAGCACATTGAGGTCGCCGCTCGAACCGCTCTGCAGGGCAGTGGTGCGGTTGTCATTGCCCGACTGGGTGATCAGCGCCTGCTGGCCGTTGGTCTGGAACGCGTTGCCCGCGCTGCGGCCCTGGATCAGGGAGCTGTCGTTGTTGTTGCCCGACTGGATGACAGTCGCAACAGAATTGACCGAGGTTTGAAGGATGTCGGATTCATTGTCCGAGCCCGACTGGGTCACGCTGGCGATACCACCGGCATCATCGGTCTGGGTGATGTCCGAAACGTTGTTGGCAGCGCTCTGGATTACCGTGGCGAGTGCATTATTGCCGGTCTGGTCAATATTGCTGTCGTTGCCGTTGCCCGACTGATCGAGCGAGGCGTCATTGCCCGAACCCTGCTGATTGACGTTGCTTTCCCCGTTGAACCCGGTCTGGCTTACGGTGGCAATGTTGAAATCGCCCGTGCCCTGATTGATCAACGAATTGTTGTTGAAGGACGTGTCGCCGCCCATCTGCAGCACACCCTGGGTCACAGACGCGCTGTTGCCGCTTGAGGTCTGATTGACGGTCGAGGTCTGCTCGTCATCGAACTGTGTCACCGACGCGTAATTGTCACTGCCGGACTGGTTGATCGCCGAATTGTTGGCGAACAGCTGGGTCTGGGTGTTCTGGTTCACCGTCGCTTCGTTGCCATCGCCGGACTGGTCAACCGTTGAAATTGAGCTCGGCGGAACGGCGTTGGGCACGAAAAAGCCATCGTCGCCGTCATCGGTCTGATTGACCGTTGCAGTATTTTCGGCACCGCTCTGGGTAATGGTTGACGTGCCGCCAAGGCCGCCAGCCTGATTCACTTCGGCCGAGTTGTCGGCGTTCGACTGGGTAATGGTCGAAACGTCGTCAGCGCCGCTCTGGGTCACTTCGGCGGTCTGGTCAGTGCCCGTCTGGGTCACAGTCGAGGTGTTGCTCTGGGCAAAAGCCGGAGCGGCGATGGACAGCGCCAAGATGCTGGCGCTGGTAAGAATAGTCTTTTTCATCTCATGTTCCTTCGTTGTTGAGTGATTTGCGACTTCTTTTGTTATTGCGATCCGAGGTCTAATGCCGCGGCGACACGTAGCCAGACGGGGCGCAAGGCCCTGCCTGGAATCGAGTGGGCCAGAAGCCGCCGTGACCGGCCTTGGAGCAGAAACTGCGCTGGCTGGGGTCCGGGGAGTTCTGGACGAAAATTGGGAGCGCAACGGCGAACGCCGACGCAGGCACACCCCGCACGCGGGTTGATGAGGCTGATGGCACCGGACTGCTCGGTATTCATGGTTGCATCCGCCCTAACGATAGGCGACACCGACCGTTGGCCACTGCGCGATAAGACGCCGGGCTACGTAGGTAATCGCATACCTGTTACTGCGCGCATTGGAGTTGCAGCTCCTTTGCGTGCATATTTTTTGCGGCCCGAGCGGCGCTATTCCTGCGCCTTCTCTCGTTAGTCCCGCCCGGCTTGCAGACCGTGCGGGAAATCAGTCAGGCGTCACGATCCGTCGCGACGTTTATCTTCCTTGTCAGGATCCACCACAGTCATCGCGGTCAGTGAACCTGCGCGCTTGATCGCTTTCTGGATGTCGCTGGCATCATAAACTCCGTCACGCTCGGCCCGGTAGGCGGCGATCAGCGGCTGTGCGGCCGCCATGTCTTCAAACCGCCACAGGTCGAGTTCGATCCCTTCGAGCACCATGCCGTAAACTGCCTTTTCGATCGCCTGCTGGAGGGCGACCTGATCGGGCTCGTTCGAGGTGATCCCGGCTTCGGCTTCGAGCAGTTCGCGGAATGCCACGAACTTGAATGCGCTGGCGCCGAGTGCCTGGCTGGCGATGGTCTTGGACGCGGTAACATTGGCCAGCACTTCGCCTGTGCGCACCGATACCGCGCGCAAATAAACGGTCACCATGTCCTGCCGATATTCCGTCCGCGCGCCGATGCCGAGGAACGCCGCGCCCGCGCCGCCGGTGACGGTGTTGGTATCATAACCGACAATCCCGCCTTCGAGCAGCACGCCGGCGAACAGCAAGGCCGGCAGGGCGGCCGGATCGACTTCCTGTTCACCCAGATACCGCTTGCGCATCTCGCCGATGATCTGGCGTTCGCGCAGCAGGTTATCCAACCGCTCGCGCTCGACCACGGTAAACCAGTTGCGGTTGCCTGCATCCTGCAACGCCTTGACCAGCATTGAACTGGCGCCCTGCGTCACAGCACGCGACAAGGTTTGCCCCGTTTCACTCGGCTTGAACTGCCCGGTCTGATCGGTGAAGCCATAGACCGCAATCGCGACCGGGCGCTGCGGTGCGGGCAATTGGTTGAGCAGGTTCTGGGTCTGGGTCTTTTTCGGGAAATAGGCGAGACTGGTAGTGGTCGGCAGCGAATTGCGTCCGTCCTGAGGAATGCTCATGCAGCCACCCAACGCGAGTGCTGCAAGAGCGACTGAGCCGAGGGTAAGGAAACGGTGCATCATCCCTGCTCAGTTCACTTCAATGAAGAGCGGAATGACGATCCGGGTTTCTTCACCGGTTTCATCATTGCGGATGATCAGCGTCACTTCATCGAGGCTGCGGAAGAATTCGATCGTCTGACCGCCGAAGCTGATGATGCCGCTTTCCTGCGGGTTGTCGCCGAAAATCGCATCGACAATCTGTGAAGACAACGCCGAAAGCAGCCGCGATTGCAGCTGGCGGGCAAAAATATCGGCCTGAGAATTGGTGCTCGCTGCGCGCGGATCGCGCTTGTCGTTGTTGGCGTTGGCAACGCCCAACACGTGGCTCGAATTGAACGGATTGCCGCCAAACGTGGGGCTGATGGGCCGATAGACCACATCTTGCGAAACTGCCGGACTGGCGCAAACCAATGCGACAACAAGTAGACCAAACTTAACGATCGACATAAGTCCCCCCAAACTTACCCAAGGATACAGATTGGTATGAACCCTTTATTGCTCATATTCCAAATAGGTGACGATTTGGCGAATCGACAACCAGATGTTAGGGGTAATTAACAGAGTGTAAAGCAACTTCGATTGATCGCCTTTCGAATCGTCCCGATCCGAGACGGTTGCAATTTACGCGTTAATTCCCGCTGGTTGGCGTAAAACGGTTAATCGCGCCCAAAATGAAACAAAACCGCAGGATGATGCCAAACGCGCCTGAGCCAGCCATGCGCAAAAAGGGCGGCACCATTGCTGGCACCGCCCTTCTCTCTGCGAGTGCTTCAAGACACCCGCAAAACCTAATCCAGGCTTACTTGAGCTCGACGGTGCCGCCGGCTGCTTCGATCTTGCCCTTGATGTCTTCGGCTTCAGCCTTGTTGACACCTTCCTTGATCGCCTTCGGAGCCGATTCCACGAGGGTCTTGGCTTCGGTCAGGCCGAGGCCGGTGATGGCGCGGACTTCCTTGATGACCTGGATCTTCTTCCCGCCGTCGCCGGTCAGGATAACGTCGAATTCGGTCTGCTCTTCGACAGCTTCGGCAGCAGCGGCCGGGCCAGCGGCAACCGCGACAGCAGCAGCGGCGCTAACGCCCCATGCTTCTTCGAGGGCCTTGGCGAGATCGGCTGCTTCGAGCACGGTCAGCTTCGAAAGTTCTTCTACAAGCTTGGCAATATCGGCCATGATGGTTCACTCCAAATTGTGGCGGGGCCGGACACCATGTCCAAAACCCCAAGATTGTTTCGTCTGGCGAAAAACGTCTCTTAGGCTGCCTTGTCCGCGTAAGCGGCAAACACACGGGCGACCTTCGCGGCGGGTGCGGTAACGACCTGGGCGATTTTCGTCGCCGGGGCGTTGACCAGACCGATAAGCTTGGCGCGCAGCTCGTCGAGGCTGGGCATCGAGGCAAGTGCCCTGATTCCGGCTTCATCGAGAACGACCGAACCCATCGAACCGCCGACGATTTCGAGCTTGTCGTTCGTTTTGGCGAATTCGACAGCGGCCTTTGCAGCCGCGACCGGGTCAGTCGACCAGGCCAGCCCGACCGGGCCAGTGAGCATGTCACCCAGCCCGACATAGTCGGTGTTTTCAAGAGCGAGATTGGCGAGACGGTTCTTCGCAACCTTGTAGGTGGCGCCAGCATCGCGCATCTTCAGGCGCAGGGCGGTGGACTGGGCCACCGTCATGCCGAGGTTACGGGACCTCGTTGAAGACCGCATTGAGCTGGGCAACCGCGTCGGCTTTCTGCGAACGATCCATGCCATACTCCTTCACATTTGACCGTTCGGGATGGCTCCCGGACGATCGGCTACGTTTGTCCGCGCTCTGAGCCGAAGCTCCGAACACGGGCGAGTCCGTCGAAAGGGAAGGAGGGTGTGTGCCGCCATCATGGCAGGCACGCGGGCGATTGCTTGCGCAAGACCGCCAAAATCTCGTTTCCCCGTCTAGGCTGGAAATTAAGAAGGCCCAATTGCCTTCACCAACTGTCTCGGACGGATGACCCCCGAAAGGGTCGGCAGGGCCATTAGTGATTTGCAGAGGCAGGTCAAGCAAAAGCAGTGAGCCGCCGCCTGCGCGGGGACTCGCATCATTCCTCATTGCACCTCATACGCGAACAGATCGCCTGGCGGGCATTCCGGTTCGCGGCAGATCGCGGCGAGGGTGCGGTGGGTTTGGCATTGCACCGATTGACAGCGGGCAGGGCCACTCCTACATGCGCCCCTCGCGTTGGCTTCGAGCAAGACTGATTCATACGCGGTGGATCGGTCCGGGAAGGAAGCAGCGCCAGCCAGTTTCGCGACGCACATGATCATTGCTGCTGCCAGCACCGGCCATGGTCGGGGTTAGGCGAGCGGCTTATGCGCGTTTTCCGAATGGCACCCCGATCGCGCCGGACACAGCGAATTTCCCAGCCTGTGCGGACACCTTCCGCGCGGCACAACTAAAGAGGCACACTCCTCCATGGCAACCAAGGCCAAGTCGCCCGTCACCCGCAGCCGCAAGGCCGAGGGCACCGCGAAAAAGCGCATCCGCAAGATCTTTGGCGACATCCACGAAGTGGTGCAGATGCCGAACCTGATCGAGGTGCAGCGCGAAAGCTACGAACAGTTCCTGCGGTCGGACAAGGCGACGGGCTATGTCTCGGGCCTCGAAAAGACGCTGCGCTCGGTCTTTCCGATCCGCGATTTCGCCGGCACCGCCGAGCTTGATTTCGTGCACTACGAACTCGAAGAACCCAAATACGACACCACCGAGTGCCGTCAGCGCGGGATCACCTATGCCGCTCCGATGAAGGTGACGTTGCGCCTGATCGTGTTCGAAGTGGATCAGGAAACCGAAACCCGTTCGGTGCTCGATATCAAGGAGCAGGACGTTTACATGGGCGACATGCCGCTCATGACCGACAACGGCACCTTTATCGTCAACGGCACCGAACGCGTGATCGTGTCGCAGATGCACCGGTCGCCGGGCGTGCTGTTCGATCACGATCGCGGCAAGACCCATTCGTCGGGCAAGCTGCTGTTTGCCGCCCGCGTGATCCCCTATCGCGGTTCGTGGCTCGATTTCGAATTCGACGCCAAGGACATCGTCAACGTCCGCATCGACCGCAAGCGCAAGCTGCCGGTCACCGCGCTGCTTTACGCGCTGGGCCTTGATGCCGAAGAAATCCTCCAGCATTTCTATGACACCGTGGTGTGGGACCGCGCGACCCAAAAAGGCGGGGGGGATGGATGGAAGATCCCGTTCGTGGCCGAACAATGGCGCGGGTCGAAACCGACCTTTCCGCTGATCGACGCCGCCACTGGCGAAGAAGTGTTCCCCGCCGGCCAGAAGATTTCCCCGCGCGCTGCCAACAAGGCGGCCAAGGATGGCCTCGCTGATCTGCTGCTGCCGACCGAGGAAGTCGTCAGCCGCTATGCCGCGTGCGACATGATCGACGAAGGCACGGGCCGCATCTACATCGAAGCCGGTGACGAATTGACACTCGAACACGTCGAAGCATTCGACAAGGCCGGGATCGACCGGCTCGAACTGCTCGACATTGATGAAATCAACACCGGCCCGTGGATCCGCAACACGCTCAAGGTCGACAAGGCCGAAAACCGTGATGAAGGCCTTGAGGCGATCTACAAGGTCATGCGTCCGGGCGAACCGCCGACGAAGGAAACTGCCGAGGCATTGTTCGAAGGCCTGTTCTTCGATGCCGAACGCTATGACCTGTCGGCTGTGGGCCGCGTCAAACTCAACATGCGTCTTGGCCTTGATGCC
>PHEL01000050.1 GCA_002842925.1 Alphaproteobacteria bacterium HGW-Alphaproteobacteria-14 | reverse complement strand
CAACGCTGGCGAGCGTTACTTTGGACGAACAGGCAAGCAGCGGCACCGCCGCACGCAGCGCGTGGCAGGCTTCGGACGAACCGTTCCACGCGACCAGCACCGGCGCTGTCACATCGAAGCTTTTAATGCTTTCGGGAACCACCAGCACCGGTAGCGACGCCTTGAGCACCAGGTCTCCGATCAATGCCGAAGGGCCATGATCACCCCCGTCAGACGGGCCGACAATCACCAGATCGGCCAGCGGCGAATGTTCAAGCAGGCGGTGCTGGGCAATGCCGTAAAGGAACCGCCAATCCCACGCTACGCCTTCATTTTCGAGCTCCGTTTCAATTTGCTTTCTCAGCTTTTCGGCGTTTTCCTTGATGACCGGCATCGCCGCCGCAATTGCTGACCCGTAAAAGTCGCCGGGCGCGAACACTTCGTAGCTGACCGCTTGAATACAGGTGATGTGGGCGTTGGTCGCCCGCGCGATGTCGAGCGCCACCTGCAACCGCGCCTGCATCGCGCTGTCGTGATCGATGTGCAGCAAAATCGATTTCATGGCGTGTCTCCCATTGATGAGTTTACTATCGCCCCGATGTGCGCGCCTTACATTGATCGGAATCAAATTTGGGGCGGCACGCGAATGTATCATACCAGCTTGCCAGCGCACCACCCATCGTTAGTCTTGGCACAGGGAGAATTGCCATGCAGATCACGCGCCACCCGCCGGTAAAAACCTCGCTGGAGCCGTCGAACCACCCCTATCTGACCGGGCCGTGGACGCCGCTGCACGAAGAAGTGGACGTGGCCGAACTGCCGGTGATCGAAGGCGCGATACCGCATGATATTGACGGCATTTACCTGCGCAACACCGAAAATCAGGTGCATCAACCGCTGGGCCGCCACCATCCCTTCGATGGCGATGCGATGATCCATCAGGTCAATATCAGCGGCGGCAAGGCCAGCTACCGCAACCGCTTCGTTCGCACCCATTGTTTCGAGGCTGAACAGATCGCGGGCCAATCGTTGTGGGGCGGGTTGATGGACCCGGCGGGCACGTCGAAACGCCCTGGCTTTGGCGCGCATGGCGGGCTGAAGGACACCGGCAGCACCGATATCGTCGTTCACGCCGGGATCGCCTACGCCACGCTGTATCAATGCGGGGAGGCGTGGATGCTCGATCCGGTAACACTCGCCAACCGGGGCAAGGCGCCGTGGGTGCCATTGGACGGGATATCGGCGCACCCCAAGGTGGACGAGGCGACCGGCGAGCTGATGTTCTTCAATTACTCGAAATACGCGCCCTTCATGCATTACGGCGTGGTCGACCGCACCGGTCAGCTGGTGAATTACGTCCCCATCCCCCTGCCCGGCCCGCGCCTGCCGCATGATATGGCGATCACCCCGAATTGGTCGATCCTCAACGATATGCCGCTGTTCTGGGAAGAAGACCTGCTGCGGAGCAATATCCACGCTGCGCGCATTCACGAAGGCATCCCCACCCGGTTCGCGCTGATCCCGCGCCACGGCCAGCCGGAGGATATCCGCTGGTTCGAAGCCGCGCCAACCTATGTGCTGCACTGGACCAACGCCTATGAAGATGGCGACGAAGTCATCCTCGAAGGCTATCATCAGGCCAAACCGATGCCCGATCCGCTGAAGGAAATGGGGCGTTACAGCCACATGATGGCCTATGTCGATGAACACAGCTTCCAATCGCGCCTGCACCGCTGGCGGTTCAACCTGAAAACTGGCGCGACGCGCGAAGAACGCCTGACCGACCGGATCGTCGAATTCGGGATGATCAACCCGCGTTTTGCCATGCACAAAAGCCGCTATGTCTGGTCCACCACGACGCGGCCCGGCTGGTTCCTGTTCAACGGCTACGTCCGCCACGATACCCAAACCGGCGCAGAACAGGTCTTTTCCCTGCCCGAAGGGGTCTATGCCAGCGAAAGCCCGATGGTGCCGCGCAAGCCCTCAAGTAGCGAAGCGGTAGGGCAGAAAAAGACTCCCTCAAGTAGCGAAGCGGTAGGGCAGCAAAAGACTCCCTCAAGTAGCGAAGCGGTAGGGCAGCAAGAACCCGAAGACGATGGCTATCTCGTCACCTTCCTGATCGACGAAAACACCGGCACCTCGGAATGCGCGATCATGGATGCGAGCGACCTCACCAAAGGCCCGATCTGCCGCCTCGCGCTGCCGCACAAGATTTGTTCGGGCACGCATTCGGTGTGGGTTGAACACGACCAATTGCGGGCTGATGCGGCGTTTCATGCGGAGCGGCCAGCCATCGCGTCATGACACCGGTCGAAGCGCCTGTGTCGCTGGTCGCAGGCGCGCTTGCCGCGATTGATCCCGCATTCTAGCGGAGCCCCAACTGAACTTTGACCTTTGGGGCCTCCGCCATGAAATTCCGTATTGCTCTTGCCGCGTCTGCTGCGGTGCTGCTGGCCGCCACACCGGCACTCGCCCAAACCGCGACCGAGCCTTCCGCAGCGACCGCGACCGCGCAGAGCGAGCATGACAAGCTGTTCGCATTGTTCGAAGATGCCGACGCGCGCGAACTGGCGCTCAATCCGCTCAGCCGCCTGTTTCGCGGCGAGGATGAAGGCGTTGACCGGCTGGGCGACTTGCTGACCGATGCGAGCTTTCTGGCCAGCCGCACTGACATCAAACTGAACCTTGCACTGCTGGCGCAGATCGACCGGGCCAAGCTGTCTGAAACCGACGCGCTGGCCTATGACGTGTTCAAATACACGCAGGATCGGGCTCTGGCAGGCGCAAGTGACGCAATGCGCGCGCTTACCGAAGTGCGCCCGGTCAACCACTTCTTCGGGCTGCACACCTTCTACCCCACCTTCGCCGGCGGCAAGGGAGTCGCCCCGTTCAAGACCCTGGCGAATTACGAAGACAACCTGTCGCGCCACAATGATTACATCGCCTTCATCGACCGCGCGATTGGCCGGTTCCGCGAAGGTATGGAAAGCGGGGTGCTGGAAACCAGACTGACCATCGGGATCGTCGTCACGCAGCTTGACACGCAGATCAATACGTCGCTGGCAGATTCGCAGTACATGGCGCCGACCAAGGCCTTCCCGGAAGGGTTCTCGGACGCCGACAAAGCCCGCCTGACTGCCGCCTACGAAGCCAAAACCCGCGAAATCTACGCGGCCAACACCCGGCTGCGCGATTTCCTGCGCGTTGAATATCTGCCCGCCGCGCGCGACAGCGTCGGCCTGTCGCAGATGAAAGGCGGTGCGGAGCTTTATGCGTTGCTGGTGGAAAATTCGACCACGCTGCCGCTGGATCCGGAAACGATCCACCAATTGGGGCTGTCCGAAGTTGCGCGGGTCAAATCTGACCTCGAAAAGCTCAAGAAAGAGGTCAGGTTCAAGGGCACGCTCAACCAGTTCTTCGACTATGTCCGCACCGATCCCAAGTTCCAGCCAAAGACGCGTGAGGGTCTGACGCAGAGCTATTACGAGATCGGCCGCGAGGTTGACGCAAAGATCGGCGCCCTGTTCTCGCTGATACCCAAGTCACCACTGGAAATCCGGCCCTATGACACCTCGACCGAACAGTTCGAGGCAGGCGGTTCCTACCAGTCCGGCTCGGCTGACGGCGTGCGACCGGGGGTATTCTATTTCAACGCCTATGACCTGCCCAGCCGCCTGACGCCGGGCAATGTCACGCTGTATCTGCACGAAGGTGCGCCGGGGCATCATTTCCAGATCAGCTTGGCGCAGGAAAATGAAGACCTGCCCGCCTTCATGCGGTTCGGCGGCACCACCGCTTATGTCGAAGGCTGGGCGCTCTATGCCGAAACGCTCGGTTCCGAGATGGGCTTCTACAAGGATCCGTGGAACCGTTACGGCACGTTGCAGGACGAACAACTGCGCGCCATGCGGTTGGTGGTGGACACGGGCATCCACGCCAAGGGCTGGAGCCGCGAACAGGCGATCGATTTCATGATGCAGAATTCGGGCATGACCAACACCGAAGTGGTGGCCGAAGTCGAACGCTATATCGCCATCCCCAGTCAGGCGTTGGCCTACAAGATCGGCGCGCTCAAGATACAGGAGCTGCGCAAACGGGCTGAAACCCGGCTTGGTGCCCGGTTCGACATCAAGGCGTTTCACGAACAGGTTCTGAACACTGGCGGCCTGCCGCTGGCGGTGCTTGAAACCAAGATTGACCGATGGATCGAAGCCGAAGCGAGCCGATAATTCGCCCAAGCCATCGCGGCCCCGCCGCTCAACTCATCGCGTAACTTGCCCCGGTTGCCCGCTCTTGCGGCAACCGGGGCAAAGTCGTTCATCTGGCAGCAAGGTATTGCTGAACACGGAGCGCGGGCGCACATTCCCCATGAAGGGCTGACCCGCCGGGGTCGCTAGCCCAAACCACAGGAGCAACCCCGTCATGACAACCAAAATCCGTGCCCCGCGCACACTTGCGATCATCGCGCTACTTGGCGCAACCGCCGCAACCAGCCTCTCGGCTCAATCCACGCGCCCGGCTGACGGCAGCGAAGTGCTGACCACGGTTTACGGCAATCTGCCCCCCATGGCCGCGATGAACGAAGGCCCCCGGATCACCGGAATCATTTCCGCCCGCCAAGGTCAACGCATGCAGGTTACCGCCGATGACGGCAGCAACACCATCGTGACACTCCATCCCGAAACCGAAATCCGCACACGCGGCGGGTTTCTGGGGATCGGGAAAAAGGCTTTTGACCAGAGCGCGCTCATCAACGGGCTGCCCGTTATCGTGAAGACGGTGCAATATGGCGATGGCTTGGTCGCCAGCGAAGTGCGCTTCAACAGCGATGATCGCCAGATCGCAGCGATGATCCGTGGCGGCACGTCGCAACGTTTCGCTGAACACGGCGCCGCGATCGAGCAGAACACCGTTGGGATCACGCAAAACGCCGCCGCGACCGAGGCCCTGCGCGGGCGGCTCGGCGATATCGACAAATACAACCTCAAAAGCACCACCAATGTCTATTTCGACACGGGCAAGTCAGCGCTGACCCCTGGCGCGCGGGCTGATCTGTGCGCAGCAGCGCAAGAGGCTGGCACGAACGAAAATTCGCTGATGCTGGTGCTGGGCTACACCGATTCCACCGGCTCGCAGGAAGTCAATCAGACGCTCAGTGAAAAGCGCGCCTCGGCCGTGGTCAATTACCTGCAACAGGTGTGCAAGTGGAAGCCCTACCGGATGCTCACTCCGACCGGGATGGCGACTGCCGACCCGGCGGCTGACAACACCACCGCCGCCGGCCGTGCGCAGAACCGCCGTGTTTCGGTCAACGTGCTGGTGAGCAAGGCGCTCGACGAGCAGTAAGGACACGGGCCAGGGCGGGCGTTCAGGCGCCCGTCCGCTGCGCCCGCGCATCACCCGCCCGCGTGATAAAAATCATAGACCTTGCGCGCCATGGCTGCGCTGACGCCGGGGGCGCGTTGCAGGTCTTCCAATGCGGCGGCGCGCACCTTGCTTGCCGTGCCGAAATGCAGCAGCAACGCGCGTTTGCGCGCCGGGCCGATGCCGGGGATTTCGTCGAGCGGTGACGCCGTGATCGCCTTTGACCGCTTGGCCCGGTGCGCACCTATGACATAGCGGTGCACTTCATCGCGCAGGTTCTGCAGGTGGAATAATAGCGGCGAATTCACGGGCAGCATTTTTTCGCGCCCGTCGGGAAAATGGAACACTTCGCGCCCCTCGCGCCCGTGGTGCGGCCCCTTGGCGATGCCGATAACCGCGATATCATCGGCAATTCCGATCTCCTCCAGCACCCGCATCACGCTGGAAAGCTGCCCCTTGCCGCCGTCGATCAGGATCAGGTCAGGCAGAGTCGTCTCGTGCCCAATCGGCTTTTGCCCCGCCTCCGCCTCGCCTTCACCAAAGCTGCGGAACCGCCGCGCCATCACTTCGCGCATCATCGCAAAGTCATCATTGGTCTGCGCTTCGCGGATGTTGAACTTGCGATATTGGCCTTTTTCGAAGCCTTCCGGCCCGGCCACCACCATCGCGCCAACGGCCTTTGCACCCTGAATATGGCTATTGTCATAGACCTCGATCCGCTGCGGGGCTGCGTAGAGTTCGAAGAATTCCGCTAACTCGCGGCCCAACTTCGCCTTGGTGCCCGTCTCGGCCAGCCGCCGTTCGAGCGCTTCGACCGCATTGCGCTGCGCCTGCGCCATCAGCTTGCGCCGGTCGCCGCGTTCGGGAATGGTGATGCGCACCTTGCGGCCTGCGACTTCGGATAGCGCCGCCTCGATCAACTCGCGTTCGGGCAGATCGCGATCGACCAGAATGATGGGCGGCGGCGGCACTTCTTCGTAGAATTGCAGCATCACGCTGGCCAGCACCTGCGCCTCGTCGACATCGGCCGTGTGGCGCGGGAAGAATGCGCGGTGGCCCCAGTTCTGCCCGCCGCGAATGAAGAAGGCCTGCACCCCCATCACCCCGCCTTTTGCCGCGAGCGCGAACACATCGGCATCGCCAAGCCCTGCCGCGTTGATCGCTTGCGACCCTTGAATAAAGGTCGCCGCACGCAGCCGGTCACGCAGCATGGCGGCGGTTTCGAATTGCAGGTTTGCCGCCGCTTCGGCCATCTGGCGTTCAAGACCGGCCTGCACCGCGCCCGATTTGCCCGACAGGAAATCCTTCGCCTGCCGCACCAGCGCATAGTAATCCGGCTCGCTGATCCGCCCCACGCACGGTGCCGAACACCGCTTGATCTGATAGAGCAGGCAGGGCCGATCACGATTGTTGAAAAAACTGTCGGTGCAGGATCGCAGCAGGAACAGCTTTTGCAACGCGTTGAGCGTGGCGTTGACGCTGCCTGCACTGGCGAACGGGCCGTAATAATTGCCCTTCGCCCGGCGCGCGCCGCGATGTTTCTGGATGCGCGGGAAGGCATGATCGGCACGCAGCAGGATGAAGGGGAAGCTCTTGTCATCGCGCAGCAGCACGTTGAACGGCGGGCGGAACCGCTTGATCAGCTGCGCTTCCAATAGCAGCGCCTCAGCCTCGGAATTGGTGGTGATGATCTCCATGGCGCGGGTCTGGCTGACCATGCGTTGAAGCCGCCCGGATAGCCCTGCGATCTGGGTGTAATTTGCCACCCGCGCCTTCAGACTGCGCGCCTTGCCGACATAGAGCACCTCGCCGCGCGCGTCACACATCCGGTAAACGCCGGGAACGGGCTTCAACACCTTCACCGTTTCGCGGATCGCCTGCACCCCGCCTTCCAGATCGGGCTGCGCGCTGGACACGGTATAGGCGGCACGCTCCTCGTTGAAGCGATCGCCGCCGCGCGGATCATGGGGGGTGCCTGCAGGGGTTCGGGCCATGGCTGTGCAGATAGGAAAGCGGGCGGGTTTTGGCAAAGCTTGTGCTGCGCCCGTGCACAGTCCATCATGAGAACTTGCAACGGGGGGCAAGCACAATGACACAAACGGCCATCCTGCCGCGCACGGTGGGATTCTGGGGTGCGGCGCTGTTCCCGATCAATGGCATGATCGGCGCAGGCATATTCGCATTGCCAGCGATCATGGTTGCGGCAGTGGGCAGTTTCGCGCCGTGGATGATGCTGTTCGGCGCGTTGCTGGTGTTGCCGCTGGTGTTCGTCTTCTCTGCCCTTGCCGCGCGCTTCGATAGTCACGGTGGGCCGGTGCTGTATGCCACCGCCGCCTTCGGCCCGTTCCTGGGGTTTCAGGCGGGTTGGTCGCGCTATGCCTCGGGCGTGGTGGCGGTGGCGGCGAATACGCAGGTTGCCATCGCCTATCTGGCGGTGCTGTTGCCCGTGCTGGAAGACCCGGTGATCAAGGCGAGCGCGGTGATCGGCTTCATCGTCTTCACCACCATCATCAATCTGGTGGGTATGCGAACCTCGGTCGGGACGCTGGGCGTGATGACGGTGGTGAAGCTCGTCCCGCTGGTCGCGCTGATCGTATTCGGCCTTGCCACCCGCGATCCGGCGGTGGGTTTTGCCCTGCCGCGGTTCAGCGAGTTCGAAAGCGTCGTGCTGCTGACCTTCTATGCCTATATGGCGTTCGAGAACGCGACCTTCGCCGCCGGAGAAATGCGCAATCCACGGCGCAACCTGCCGCTGGCGCTGATGACCACGCTGGGCGCGGTGGCGGTATTCTACATGCTGGTGATCTGGGCCTATCTGGCGATCGCACCAGAGGTGTCGGGCAACGGAAGCGCGCTGTCGGACGCAGCGAAATCGCTGGTCGGCCCAACCGGAGCGGTGGTGATTGCGATTGCAGCTGCGGTTTCGATCTGCGCCAACACACTGAGCGGCGGGATCGTCACCCCGCGTCTGACCTTCGGCATGGCGGAACAGGGCATGCTTCCAGGGATCTTCGCTCATGTCTCACGGCGGTTCCAGACGCCCGATGTCTCGATCCTTTTCTATGGCGGGATCGCTGTCCTGTTCAGCCTGTGGGCCGGATTTGCCACGCTGGCGGTGGCCAGCACGCTGTCGCGGCTGGTGATGTATCTGCTTGCCGCGCTGGCGCTGCCGGTGCTGCAACGCCGCGACGCGGTGCCCGCACCGGGGTGGCACCTGCCCGCCGCGTTGCTGGCGGCGGCATCGACCCTGTGGGTTGCCAGTCACGCCAAGGCAGAGGCTTACGAGGTGTTCGGCTTTCTGCTGGTGATCGGCACGGGGTTCTATTTCGTTGCGCGGCGCCGGTCGGTTGAGTCTGCACAGGTCGTCTAGAAGCCGCTAGGGGGCATGGTCTCATGACCGAAACCGATGTCATCATCCTTGGCGCAGGCGCGGCCGGGCTGTTTGCCGCCGGACAGGCGGGCCAACGCGGGCTACGCGTGGCGCTGCTCGAAAAGGCCGAAGCTCCGGGCAAGAAGATCCTGATTTCAGGCGGCGGGCGCTGCAATTTCACCAATCTGGGCACGGGGCCGGGCAATTATCTGTCGGCCAACCCGCATTTCGCCAAAAGCGCCCTCGCCCGCTACACGCCCGCCGATTTCGTCGCGCTGGTCGATCGTTACGGCATCGCATGGCACGAAAAGACGCTGGGGCAATTGTTCTGTGATGGTTCGGCCAAGCAGATCGTGGCGATGTTGCTGGACGAATGCCCGGCTGACTGCGTGACACTGACCTGCGGCGTCGACGTGGCGAGCGTCGCGCGCGGGGACGCCGGCACCTTCACCGTCACCGCCTCCGATGGCCGCAAATGGCAAGCCCCCGCGTTGGTGATCGCCACGGGTGGGCCTTCGATCCCCAAGATGGGCGCAAGCGATTTTGCCTACCGACTAGCGCGGCAATTCGGGTTGAAGGTGGTCGAACCGCGCCCCGCGCTTGTCCCCCTGACATTGGGCGGGGAGGACGCGCTGTTCCGCGAACTGTCGGGCGTCGCCGCGCCGGTGCGCGCGCGCGCCGGGAAGGCCGAGTTTGCCGAGGCCGCGCTGTTCACCCACAAGGGTCTGTCCGGCCCGGCGATCCTGCAAGTCTCTAGCTATTGGCGGCATGGCGAGCAGGTGGCGATCTCCTTCCTGCCCGATGCCGAGGCCGACTGGCTGATCGCGGCCAAGCGTAATCGCCCGCGCGCGCATCTGCGCACCATCCTGCGCGAAGTCCTGCCCGCGCGGCTGGCCGATGCACTGGCTGACCGGATGGCGCTTGATGGTGAATTGGGCAACATCACCGACAAGGCCTTGCGAGCCGCACAGGCGCGACTGGCCGACTGGCGCTTCGCCCCCAACGGCACCGAAGGCCTCGCCAAAGCCGAAGTCACCGCAGGCGGCATCGCCACCGCCGAACTTTCCAGCCGCACGATGGAAGCCGCAAAAGTTCCGGGCCTTTATGCCATTGGCGAGGCCGTGGACGTCACCGGCTGGCTTGGCGGCTATAACTTCCAATGGGCCTGGGCGAGCGCCTATGCCTGCGCGGAGGCGCTCGCCCAGGCACCCCATCAAAACAACTTGCGCAGATCAATCCCCAGATACAGCCCCAGCGGATCGATCACGAACGGCTGATAATTGATCGGCGTCTCACCATTGGCATCGCGCACCTTGCGCTGTGCATCGAACACATTGTCGGCGATCAGCGATACCCGGAAATCTCTGAAAACGCCGTCATTCTTACCCGTGATTTCGCCCATGTTGGCGAACACCCGCAGGTTGAAGGTGGCGATGTCGTCAAAGAACAAGTCCCTGCTGCCCGGCAGGCCGGATCCATCAAGCCGGGTTTTACCGGTGTAAATCCCCGAAAGGCGGAAACCCATGCCTTGGCCAAACAACCCGACTTCCAAGCGGCTCGACTGGCGCGGCAGGCCGAACGCACCGGTCGCCTGCCCGTCCAGCTGATCGAGCGGGTCAAGGCCGGGGGCGATCAGAATTTCGTTGTCGAGCTCGATCGCGTGGGTGAGGTTGAAGAAATAGCGGAAGCCCGGAGAATTGCGCTGCGCCAGCGGGTTGAACGCCGGAGCCCCGCCGCTCGCAGGCGCGGCAGCTTGCTGCGGCGTCCCACCGGGCGCGCCGCCACGCATCGTCGCAGGGTCAAAACTGCAAATGCGGTTGCGCATTTCACCGAGCCGCGCCGGGTCAACGGTTCCATCCGCCCCGCGCAACTGCGACAGCATCGACTGGAGCCGCGCCGGATCAATCCCTGGGAACTCCGCCGGAATATCCGCGCCGCTGTCAATCGCGGCGACCAGCCTTTGCAGGAATTCAAGCCCGTCATCAGCGCACAGGCGCGTGCGGAATGCCATGAACTGTTCGCGCTGATCAGCCGAAGGTGCAGCCCCGCCGCCAAATCGGGCACCGCCAGCAGGCGGTGTGCCTGTTCCGGGTTGCGGCGCCGCCGGTTGTGCGGCACCCGCAGGTGCGCCGCCGCCGCCAAAGCCGCCCCGTCCGCCGCCGCCCGGCCCGCCGAAGCCGCCGGGGCCGCCCGCAGGCGCGCCGATGCTGCCATTGGTCGACAAGGTGAACTGGAGCCGGTTGGCGCGGGTTTCGGCAAAGCTGACCGAACGCCGGTCAACCGCGATCAACCGCCCATCAACGTCGCGCGTCACGCGGCCGGGGAAAGCAGCCTCGATTTCTGGCGTGATCTGCGGAAACGCGCTGACGACATTGTCCGAACGGTTGCGGACATATTCAACCGTTACGCGCGTATTGTCCCAGAACGGCAATTGCCAGTTGGCCGCGAATTTCCAGTCACGCTGGGTTTCAGCCGGAAGATCAGGATTGCCGCCAGTGGTGACATCCGCCAGCACCGTCTCGCCGCGAGTGAAATCGAACACCGGCACATTGAAATTAACGATGCTGGGGTTGCCCAGCGCGCCAAGGCTGGGCGCAACCTCGCGCCAGACATAGGTCGCTGACAGCGCCAGCCCGCCGAACGGCTCCCAGTTCAGCCCGGCGTTCCAATCGCCCAGTGTGCCGAAATCGCTGAGATCCTCGGCCCCGACTTGCAGGTTCAGCGTGAAGGAGCCGAGCGCATCGGCAACCCCTGCGCGGCGGCTGGTGATTGGCACCACCAGATTGGCCCCGGTCGACAATTGACGGCGGGTCAGCGTCACATCCTGCAAGCTGCGCGTGTCCGCGCTTTCAATCCGTTGCCAATCCAGTCCGACATCAAATGTTGCCATAACATCGCCGGCCGGAAGTTCGCCAATCGAGCCTTCCAGCGTGGTCAACGACCGGCCATTGATCACGCGGTTGCGGGCAATATCGAACCCGGCGCTGGCATTGGTGGGTAACGGCCCGTCAAGCGCCAATGTCCCCGCCAGCGCCGCATCGCGAAGCGGTTGCGTGTCGAACCGCTTGTCAATCTCGGTCTCGGTCTCTGCCAGAGAGCCATCAAAGGTGCTCGTCAGGCGGAAAGAATTGACCGGCTTGTTCACAGAACCCGCAGTCGAGAAGGTGTCTGTCGTCGACCGCCGCCCCAGCGGCGTATCTGCCCCGAAGGTGCGCACGATCCCCGGAACCTGCGGATCATCGGTCAGCACAACGGTATTGAGCCCGTCGAGGCTGCGGCTTTCGTTGCGTTCGTAATTGATGTTCGCGCTGAGCGATGTGCCGCTGTCGATGATCGCCTTGGCCCACGAAAGGTTGGCTTCAAGACTGAAGCTGTCGGCAACAAGGCTGCGGAAACCCGCCTGCTCCGGGTCGCCCTCCACTGCCGAAACCGAACCGGGAGTCTGGATGATGTCGCGCGCGGCTTCGGTGAGAAGCGAGGTATCCTGCACCTCGATATTCGCGTTGATCCGCCCGCCATCGGCAATCTTGAGCAGCCCGAACTGCTGTTCGTTGCGGGTGAATCCCCCGCGCGACGGCGTTTCCAATTCAAAATCGACCCGGCGATTGGAGAAATCGTCCTTGAGGATCAGGTTGATCACGCGGCGATCAGGCGGAAAGCCGAACCGTTGCGCGACTTCTTCGGGAAACACCTCGACCCTGGCGAGCGCTTCGGGCGGATAGTTGGCAAATTCGCGGAAAGAGCCGATGCGGATGCCGTTGACGAGAATCACCGGCTGCCCGCCGCCACCGCGCCCGCGCGCCGACCCGGTCTGTGCGCTGATCTGCGCGACAAGATCGGTAATCGACGTTACGCCTTCAGCTGCAATCGCCTGCTCATCCAATTGCAGCAGCGGCGCCTGATCGACCACCAGCTGCCCCTTCAACCGTTGCCCGCTGACGACAATCTCGCCCGTCGATACGGCATTGCCGCTTGCGGTTACGATCTCGTCATCATCCGCCTGCGGAACGACGGCCGGCTGCGGCTGTGTGGCCGCAGCGCTATTCGCCAGCAGCGGCATCGCCACGACGAGGCTGGCAGCACACGTGCCAGCACGAAGCAGAGCGCGAGAGAGCGGGGAGAGGTTCATTATGTCCCTTTATGTCAATGGTATTGGCAATTTACCCTAAGGCGGGCTTCGGTATGCTGCTTTGTTACGATTCCCGCTGGTTTGTGGATGCGTTGCGCTGCCTGAACAAACCTGTGCGATCGCTTAACGCAGGAGCCTTCCCTTTTGGTTCCCGCATCGCTAAAGCGCAGCTCCGCATCGACGGGCGTATTGTGCGCCGCAACACCAAAGAAGGAATTACATGGGAAGAACTCCTCGAAATGCGCGGGCGCGTGGTTGAATTGCTGCCCAATGCGATGTTCCGGGTGGAGCTTGAAAACGGCCATGAGGTGCTCGGCCACACGGCGGGCAAGATGCGCAAGAACCGCATCCGCGTGCTGGTGGGCGACGAAGTGCTGTGCGAGCTGACCCCCTATGACCTGACCAAGGCACGCATCACCTACCGCTTTATGCCGGGTCGCGGTGGCCCCGGCCCGCAATAATTGCGTGCGGCCCTGATGGGCACGCTCCACCTGACCTTGGCTTCGGCATCCCCCCGGCGGCGCGAATTGCTTGGCCGACTTGGGGTTGCGCCCGATGCAGTTGTCCCGGCCGACATCGATGAAAGTCCGCTGACGCGCGAACTCCCGCGCGCCTATGTCTTGCGCATGGGACGCGAAAAGGCGTTGGCTGTGGACGCACCCGGCCATGTGCTGGCGGGTGATACCGTGGTCGCGGTCGGACGGCGGATCCTGCCCAAGACCGAAACCGAAGCCGAAGCGCGCGCATGTCTTGAACTGATGGGCGGGCGGCGGCATCAGGTGCTGTCCAGCGTGGTGCTGCGCGCGCCCGATGGTTCGATGCGTGAACGCCTTTGCGAGACTGTGGTGCATTTCAAGCGGCTCTCGCACGATGAAATTGCAGCCTATCTCGCCAGCGAAGAATGGCGCGGCAAGGCGGGCGGCTATGCCATTCAGGGCGCGGCCGAAGCGTTGATCGAATGGATCAGGGGCAGCCATTCGGGCGTGATGGGCCTGCCACTGTATGAAACGCGGCTGTTGCTCAAATCTGCGGGGTTCGCCCTTGCGTGAACGAACAGCGCCTGAGTGGCTGATCGAAGACGGCATTGGCGAACGGCGCGGGCTGCTGATTGCAGGCGAGCGCGTTCTGGCGGCACGAATGGAATGGCCGGGCGAACTGCGCGCGGGCGACCGCTCCACTGCCAAACTGATCACAAAGCTTGCCGGAACGCGGCGCGGGGTGGCGTTGCTGAACAATGGCGACGAGGCATTGGTCGATCACCTGCCCCCGCGCGTGACCGAAGGGCAATCGCTGGATGTCATCATCACCCGCGCAGCCCTGGCCGAACGTGGACGGTCGAAACGCGCGCAGGCACGCGTGGTGGCCGCAGAAATGCCTGTCTTCGCGTCGCAAGCCACTACGGGCCGCGTGGTGCGCCGCTTTCCCGCCGGGTTGTGGGAGGATGTGTGGCACGCCGCATCATCGGCCAGCCTTGATTTTCCGGGCGGCGAAATCCTCATCAGCATCACCCCGGCAATGACCGTGATCGACGTGGACGGCATCGGGGCTGCGCGCGATGTTGCGCTGGCGGCGGTGCCAGCGATTGCCCGATCGCTGACGTGGTTTGATCTTGGCGGCAATATCGGGATCGATTTTCCCACGCTGGCCGCCAAGGCGGAACGCCGCCTGGTGGACGCGGCGCTGGACACTACACTGGCTGGTTGGCCGCACGAACGCACTGCGATGAACGGGTTCGGGTTCGTCCAACTGGTCGCCCGGCTCGAAGGGCCATCGCTGCTGCACCGATTCGCCACGGCGCGACTGGGCGCGGCGGCGCGCATGGCTTTGCGCCGCGCAGAATTGGTGGCAGAAGGTGGCACTGGGCGCGCCGTGCTGCTGACGGTTCACCCGGCGCTCAAGGCCAAGCTGAAAGACGATTGGATCGCCGAGCTTGCACGGCGCACCGGGCGCGAAGTGCAGATCGCGACCGAACCCGGGCTTGCCATCGAGGCCGCCCATGCCCAATTAATCAATGCATGACCACGTCTTCGACCAAACCTTGCCCGATCTGCCGCAAGCCGCGGCAACCCGATCATCATCCCTTCTGTTCGCAGCGCTGCAAGGATCGTGATCTGGCGCGCTGGTTCTCCGATTCCTACAACGTCCCCGGCCCGCCAGCCGAGCCGGAAGCGGTCGCGTCCAACGACTGGCGCGAACAGGATTGATGCGAGGGGATAATCCCGCAGGCGGTGGAGAAATCCCTCTTGCCAAGCCAGCCAGCCTTCGTCATAGGGCCGCTCTCATTTGCTCGCCGGGTAAGCAATGCTTGCAAAACCCGTCGCTGCAGCGA
>PHEL01000206.1 GCA_002842925.1 Alphaproteobacteria bacterium HGW-Alphaproteobacteria-14 | reverse complement strand
CCCCGCGCTGTCATAGCCGCGATATTCCATCCGCTTGAGGCCATCAACCAGCCGGTCAGCAACGGCTGCCTTGCCCACGATCCCGATAATGCCGCACATTGCCTGAATGTTCCTGATATTTGTCGTGTTACGCTCTAACCGCTCGTGCTTTAACAGCAAGTCCGCTGATCATGCCCCCCGAGGCGATTTTCCGGCTTGCCACAGATACAGCCCCGAACCGACGATCAGCGCCGCACCTGCCATGGTTGCCAGATCAGGCCGATCACCGAACCACCACCAGCCAAGCACAATTGCCACCAGAATCTGGACATAGATGGCCGGTGCAATCGCCGCTGCACCTGCCCTTGATGCGCCGATATAGGCGAGCCAGTGCGCGGTGCTGGCCGTGACAGCCACAAATGCGCAGCGCAGCACGATATCCCATGTCGGCCAGCCGAAATCGAACGCCGGAACGCCCGAAAACCTGGCTGCCGCCGCCCCGATTATCAGGATCGGCGCGCATACACCTGCCACAAACAACTGCATCGACAGCGCGCTGCCCTGCCCGGCGCTGGCCCGGTTGGCGATCATCAACAGCGCGAAAAACAGCGCCGAATTCAATGGCAACAGCGCCGCCACGCCCAGTTCAGCCAGGTTAGGGCGCAGCACGATCACCACGCCCGCAAACGCCGTCAATGAAGCAAACCACACGCGGCGATGCACTGTTTCACGCAGCAACACCCCCGCCAAAAGCTGGGTCAGTACCGGCGAGAGAAAGCTGATTGCCATCGCTTCGGCCAGCGGCATCAGATAGATTGCGGAAAAGAAGCTGACCGTGGCGACCGACAGGCAAAGTCCGCGCGCTACCTGCAACCACGGATGGGACGGGATGAAGGCGCGCGGCCCTTCACTGCGGAGCAGCAACAGCGATAGTCCCACCGCGCCAAAGGTAAATCGCAGCGCAGCCACTGCAACGGCAGGCCATGCTCCGGCCATCGATTTGACCACCGCATCGCCGACCGAAAGGGTCGCGAATCCGGCCACGGCATAAATCAGCCCGCTGCGTTGGTCGTCATTCATGGGCTTCGCCTTTGCGGCGGCGCTGCCGGAATGGCAAGCGCAGACCCTGACCGTTCAAACTCAAGCGCGCACCCTTAGGAAAAAAACAACCTTTCCGATTTATTCACCATGCCTCGAGACGCCGCTTTCGCATGATCAAGGCGAGAGACACATGATATTAGCAAGCCTTGGGGGCTGAGAATGAGCGCATTCGGCAAAAAGGGCAATGTGGGCGGGGTAACGCCCAGCGGACGGCCAGCCTTTGGTGTAGCCCGCCCGATGAAGGGCGCTGGCGGCCCCAGCGCTGCGCCGCGCGGCGGCGAGCAATTCCCCCCCATTCCGGGCGAAGGCGGCGGTGCCAGCCCTGCGCCCACGCAGTCGCCCAACCCAAGCCGTCCGGCCACCACCGCCGAAGCCATGGATCGCCTGAACGAGCGCATGACGTCGGTCAACGACGGCAATTCCGAAGTCGGCGGGTTTGAAGCGAGCGTCCACAAGATCAAGGAACAGGTGCTGCCGCGCCTGCTCGAACGCGTCGACCCGGAAGCAGCGGCGACGCTGTCCAAAGAGGAACTCTCCGAAGAATTCCGCCCGATCATCATGGAAGTGCTGGCCGAACTGAAGGTCACACTGAACCGGCGCGAACAATTCGCGTTGGAAAAGGTGCTGATCGACGAATTGCTCGGTTTCGGCCCGCTCGAAGAATTGCTCAATGATCCGGATATTTCCGATATCATGGTCAACGGCCCGGATCAGACCTACATCGAAAAGAAGGGCAAGCTCGTGCTCGCCCCGATCCGGTTCCGCGATGAACAACACCTGTTCCAGATCGCCCAGCGGATCGTGAACCAGGTCGGCCGCCGCGT
>PHEL01000205.1 GCA_002842925.1 Alphaproteobacteria bacterium HGW-Alphaproteobacteria-14 | reverse complement strand
CCGTTTTCTCCGAGGTTACAGGCTACACACCGAGTCTGTGGCTGAAGCCAGTATCCAACTGAAGTCGGAGGGGTTCCTCCCAGAAGTGAGACTCTAAAAGTGGCGCACGGGGATTGCGCTGAACGCCGATTAGGGGACGATTGCCATGACCATATTCTCAACCATCCGCTTGCGCACTACAGCCGTGCTGGCGGGGTTTGCGCTTGCATTGTCGGGCTGCTTCATGACGCCGGGCAAGTTTACTTCCGAGTTGGCCCTGAGCGGGCCGGACAGTTTCACCTTCAGCTATGATGGAGAGATTTTCTTCCTCAGCCTGTCAAAGCTGGCGCAGATGGACGCCGCATCCGGCGGTTCGTTCGTCGCCAACTGCTACGACGATGAAACCTACGAAAGCCGCGATTGCTCCCCTGAAGAAGAAGCCGTCCAGCGCGAGGATTGGGATGCTGCAGCGCAGGAACGCGCCGAGCGACAGAAGAATGAGGCCAAGCAGATGGCCGCGATGATGGGCGGTATCGATCCATCCGATCCCAGGGCAGCTGAAGAACTGGTCGCACTGCTAAAGCGTCAAAAGGGCTGGGATCGCGTGGTGCACAAGGGCGACGGGCTGTTTGACATCAGTTACCGCGTGTCGGGCACGCTGGGGCATGATTTCCTGTTCCCGATGATCGAGGGCTTTCCCACGACCAACCCCTTCGTCCAGATGATCCAGCGCAAGGGCGGTCAGGTGCGGATCAATGCGCCTGGCTTTGCCGCACAGAATGCAGACGCCGGGATGGGCGCGATGATGGGTATGGGTTCAGTCGCCGGGCTGGCTGCGCTGGGCGCAAATGAAGGCGCGAAAGACGCCAGCGAGGACGCTGGAACAATGCCAGGGTTCCCGGTGATCGACGGCACCTTCACCGTGCGCGCCGCGCCGGGAATGCGCATTCTGGCCAACAATGCCGATGAAGGCCCCGATGCAGCAACCGATGGGGGCGAAGTGCTGACCTGGCGCATTACCGCGCGCACCAACCAGGCACCCACCGCACTGATTGCCGCCGCGCGCTGATCCGGCAATCCGCCACACAAAACCCCGTCAGCCTCAACGGCTGACGGGGTTTTCTTTTGCCCCTGCTGGCAATGCAATCAGCAAGCCTTCGCAATCAGTTGACCGCGTCTTTCAGCCCCTTGCCAGCCTTGAACTTGGGCTGCGTCGAAGCCTTGATCGGCATTGGCTCACCCGTGCGCGGATTGCGACCCATCGAGGCCTTGCGCTTGGCCACCGAAAATGTGCCAAATCCGACCAACCGAACTTCATCGCCGCCCGCCAGCGCTTTGGTAATTGTATCGAACACACTTTCGACCGCGTGAGATGCATCGTTTTTAGACAGACCGCTTGCGTCAGCAACAGCGCCGATAAGGTCGTTCTTGTTCATATGGGAACCCCCTTGTTTTTGGATAATCTTGGATAGCTGGGAATCGCTAATTTTAAAGCGCGCAAATTGAGACTGTTTTGCATAGCCTGTCAAAGGCAAATAGGTCGCGAATCACGGCTGGAAGGGACGTTCTAGCGGCTCAATGCGCGGTTGGCACATCCGAAGCAGACAGATTCGTTCCCGCGTTGGCAGCGCCCGGTTGGCTCGCAAGGTCGTCTGCCTCGGTCCACTCGATCGCCACAGGGGCCTCCACCAGCGCGCGCGCCAGAACCTCGTCGACGTGGCTTACGGGAATGATTTCCAGCCCCGCTTTTACGTTGGCGGGGACAGCTTTTCCTTCAATCCGCCAATCGCCAGCACCCGCCCGCGCAGCGTCACCTCGCCGGTCATCGCGACATCGGGGCGCACCGCGATGCCGGTCAGCGTCGACACAATCGAGGTGACCATGCCGACCCCAGCGCTTGGCCCATCCTTTGGCACCGCACCCTCGGGCAGGTGGATATGGACATTGCGGCGCTGGAACAGGCTGGGTTTGATCCCATAGGCCGGAGCGCGCGCCTTGACGAAGCTGAAAGCCGCCGAAACGCTTTCATTCATCACCTGTCCGAGCTTGCCGGTGGTCTTGACCTCACCCTTTCCCGGAGTGGTGACACTTTCGATGGTCAGCAATTCGCCGCCCACCGATGTCCACGCCAGACCCGTGACTGCACCAACCTGCGCTTCGTCTTCGCCCATGCCGTGCTTGAACTTGCGAACGCCCGAAAACTCACCAAGGTTTTCGGACGTGATGGTGACGCTGGCGGTCTTCTTTTCAAGGATGCGGCGCAGACTTTTGCGGCAAAGCTTGGCAATTTCGCGTTCCAAAGTGCGCACGCCCGCCTCGCGGGTGTAATAGCGGATAAGGTCGCGCAAGCCTTCTTCGCTGAGGATGAATTCGCCCTGTTTCAGCCCATGGGCTTCGACCTGCTTGGCGATCAGATGGCGCTGCGCAATTTCAACCTTTTCGTCCTCGGTGTAGCCTTCCAACCGGATGATCTCCATCCGGTCGAGCAGAGGCTGCGGCAGGTTGAGGCTGTTCGCGGTGCAGACGAACATGACATCCGACAGATCAAGATCAAGTTCGAGGTAGTGATCCTGGAATTTGCTGTTCTGTTCAGGATCGAGCACTTCGAGCAACGCCGAGGCCGGATCACCCCGGAAATCCTGCCCCAGCTTGTCGATTTCATCGAGCAGGAAAAGCGGATTGCTCGTCCCTGCCTTCTTGAGGTTGGCAACGATCTTGCCCGGCATCGAGCCAATATACGTGCGCCGGTGGCCGCGAATCTCCGCTTCGTCACGCACCCCGCCCAGCGACTGGCGCACGAATTCACGGCCCGTCGCCCGCGCGATAGATTTGCCCAGCGACGTCTTGCCCACTCCCGGCGGGCCGACGAGGCACAGGATCGGCCCCTTCAGTTTGTTGGTGCGCGCCTGCACTGCGAGGTATTCGACGATGCGATCCTTGACCTTTTCCAGCGCATAGTGATCGGCATCAAGCACGTCCTGCGCCTTGGCGATGTCTTTCTTCAGCTTGGAT
>PHEL01000049.1 GCA_002842925.1 Alphaproteobacteria bacterium HGW-Alphaproteobacteria-14 | reverse complement strand
CGCCGCCTGCAGCGTCAGACGACGTGCGCCCGGCGATCAGCGCCAGCAGCGCCATGCCCGTGCCTGCCCCGATCAATGCCAGCAGCGGCAGGCTCCACGTCGCCCATGCAGGCGGGATTAACGCGCCAAGCCAGAAACTCGCCACCGCACCGAGCGCCGCCATCGGAGCGATACCGAACAGGCCGGGATCGGCCAGCGGGTTGCGCAGATAGCCCTGCATCGCTGCTCCCGCTGCGCCCAGCCCCGCGCCGATGATGATAGCGAGCACCGCGCGCGGAGCACGCAATTCGGCAAGGATCAGCGCGGCGTTGGCAATCCCGCTGCCCGCGATGTCGAACGGGTCGATCCACACCCTGCCCGCCAGCAATGACAGCGGCACCAGCACCGCCAGCAGCGCGGCAAAGATCAGCGACGCGCGGTTCATGGCAGCTTCGCCCGGATTTGGTCGAGCCGCGCGCCCAGCCCCACCACTGTCCGTCCACCGCAGAACAGCAGGCGCGGATCGAGCGGTTCGACCCGCGTTCGTGCAAGACCCGCCAGCAGCGGATGGCGCTGACCCGCACTGTCGCCTGCCACCAGCAGCAATTCAGGAGGATCGGCCAGCACGGTTTCCAGCGCGGCGAAATCGGCCTGCCCCAGCCCCATCGCATCAGCGTGATTGGCAAAGCCCCTGGCCCGCAGCAGTTCGGCCACCAGCGTTGCATCACCCGGCACAATCTCGCCCGGTTGCCACAGCAGCGTGCGGATCGGGCGCGCATTATCGGCGGGCATTGCCGCCTGCGTCATGTCATGGACAAGCCATTCGCCTTCGAGCCTTCGTCCGGCGAGCGTGGCGACTTTGCGCACCTGTGCGATGCTCGCGGCGACTGTGGTGGGGCTGCCAAATGTCTCCACCCGCAGCCCTGCGCGTTCGAGCGCTTGCCGGGTCGGCTGCGGCAGGAAGTCGGAGGCCAGCACCAGATCGGGCGCGAGCGCGATCACCTCCTCCGCCGTGCCGCCAGTCACGCCGTAGCGCGCAGCGACAACTTGCGGGATAGAACTGGAACCGGAATCGCGGCTATAATTCGACAGCGCCAGCACCTGATCGGGCGCCGCGACTTCGACCAGAATCGCGTCGATACAGGGGTTGAGGCTGACGATAGTGGGGCCGCTATCACTGGCGCCCGGCGCGCGGTCGGGGGCGCAGGACACTGCTGACAACGCGCCCGCCAGCATCGCGCACTTGCGCACGCGCGCGATCCCATTGCTGTTGCCATACCGCGCCATATCCGGCCCCGGCGATAGGGCGGCGCGGGCAGGCGTGCAAGCATGGGCGTGCCGATGCGCGGCGGGGGTTAAATCTGCGCCCGCAGATGTCCGGTTTCGGGACGCGGGGGCAGCGCGCGCTCGCCGCCGACGGGGCTTGTCGCTAGGGCCGGAATGACCATGCCACGCGCGCGCTCCCTCTTTGCGTTTACCGCCCTTGCCAGCCGCTTTGGATGGCCCGCCATGCCCGGCAACGGGCGCAAACGGATCGCGGTGCTGATCGCCGCAATCACCGTTCCCGCAATGGCCGCGCCCGGCGGGCTTGCCAGCCTGCCCGGCGATGCGGTGGAAAGCACCGCCGCGCTCGCCACACGCAATGCGGCGGCAGCGGCACTCCCGTTTGAACGCCCCGGCATGAGCTTTCCGGGATCGGCGTTCTACTACATGGCGGTTCCCGCAGGCGCGGCGCTGGTCGCTTTGCCCACTGCCGATCCGCTGACCAAAGGCACTGCCGAGGGCGGGCGCACGCTAGGCGCGTTGATCGATGTCGGCTCTCCGGCCAAGCCCTTCTTAACCCCCGGCGGCGGCATAAGCCATGCCCGCGCGCAGGAATGCCTGGCGCAGGCGGTGTGGTACGAAGCCGCCAGCGAAAGCGAAGCGGGCCAGCGTGCGGTTGCGCAGGTGGTATTGAACCGCGTCGCCCACCCATCATGGCCCGCCAGCGTGTGCGGGGTGGTGTATCAGGGATCGCAGCGGAGCACCGGGTGCCAGTTCACCTTCACCTGCGACGGCAGCCTTGCGCGGCGGCCAGCGGGGGCAAGCTGGGCGCGCGCCCAACGGATCGCGGCTGACGCCCTGTCAGGCAGCGTCTATGCCCCGGTCGGCCATGCCACGCATTACCACACCTTGTGGGTCAATCCGCAGTGGGCGGGCGGCCTCGACCATATCGGCACCATCGGCGCGCACCGGTTCTACCGCAATCGCGGCGCGGGGGGCGAGGCAGCGGCGTTCCGCACCGCCTATGCCGGATTTGAACCTGTGGTAAGCGGACGGAGCACTGCCGTGCCGCTGGCCGCAGCCTATGAACCGGCACCCGGTCGTCCGGTAATTGCCTATGATCCGGGGCCAATGGCCGCCTCGTCCGCCCCATCCGCGAAACCGCCCGCCCCGCAGGCGGACACTCTGCCGCGTGAGCCTGCCAGCGGCACCGGCGCGGTGCGCGAGGAATATGCCCGCGCGGGCCAGTGGAAAGCGCAGCCCGGCAAGCCAGCCGCAGCCGAATAACCACCGCGCGCAAACCCGCATAACAGGGTTAAGCGTCCCGAAACCCTGTTATCACACCAAGCCTTAGCGGCGCGGGGTTATTGCCATTGCCGCGCCCCCAAGCCCCTCCCCGGCGCGTGCATCAATAACCAGAAAGCCCCTGCCCATGTCCGTCCGCTTTGCCCCCGCCCGCAACCCTGCCCGCCTGACCGGTTGGTATGCGCAGGCACGCGGGCTGGTGCATCCAGCGCAGGTGGCCGCCGCCAATGATAATGGTGATGGCGTGCTGCCCAAGACCACCTTCGATCCGGCGCTGACCGATGCGCTGCGCCACTTTGCGGTGCATGGTCTGGGTGCGGTCAATGCGGCGCTGGACGAAGCCGAACACGCCCGCGCGGCAGGCAAGGATGCGGCGCGCGCGCGGTGGCTGGCGATCGCCGGAATGTTTGACCGCCGCCGTGCCGCAGCGGCAATCGCCAAAACCGCCTCTGCCTGACCTTGCAATACCGACGCTACGGCATTTCCCTGAGTCATGGTTTTGCCACATTTAATGCAATTGCGAACTATTTGCAAAGATAGTTACCGCGCTCGGCCTTTTGGCGGTTGCAATCGCATTTACAGCGGCCTACCGCGCCTTATGTAATGGGTGCCCAGCCGCTCGGGACGGGGCAGGCACCGGCCTTTTGCGCCTTTCACTTCGTCCCGATGGATCAGGGAAGGAAGTCCAACTATGGCCCGCACCAAAATCGCGCTGATCGGCGCCGGTAATATCGGCGGCACGCTTGCCCACCTCGCAGCCACCAAAGGCCTTGGCGATGTCGTGCTGTTCGATATCGCCGAAGGTGTGCCGCAGGGCAAGGCGCTCGATCTGTCGCAGTGCGGCCCGGTCGAAGGCTTTGACGCCCGCATCACAGGCACCACTGATTACGCCGATATCGCAGGCGCCGATGTGGTGATCGTCACCGCAGGTGTCGCGCGCAAGCCCGGCATGAGCCGCGACGATCTGCTCGGCATCAACCTCAAGGTGATGAAGTCAGTCGGTGAAGGCATCGCTGCCAACTGCCCCGATGCGTTCGTGATCTGCATCACCAACCCATTGGATGCGATGGTGTGGGCGCTGCGCGAGTTTTCGGGCCTCCCCGCCAACAAGGTCGTCGGCATGGCTGGCGTGCTGGATTCGGCGCGTTTCGCCACCTTCCTCGCGTGGGAATTCGGCGTCTCGGTGAAGGACGTGAACGCCTTCGTGCTCGGCGGGCATGGCGACACGATGGTGCCGGTGCTGTCCTACTCCACGATCAACGGCATCCCGGTTGCGGACATGGCCAAGATCAAGGGCATCTCCGAAGACCGTCTGGGCGAAATCGTCAAGCGCACCCGCGCGGGCGGCGGTGAGATTGTCGCGCTGCTTGGCACCGGCTCGGCGTTCTACGCACCCGCCACCAGCGCCATTTCGATGGCCGAAGCCTATCTCTACGACCAAAAGCGCATCCTGCCCTGCGCGGTGCAGGTTAACGGCAAGTACGGCGTCGACGGGCTCTATGTCGGCGTGCCGGTGGTAATCGGCGCAGGCGGCGCTGAAGAAGTCATCGAGATTAGCCTCACCGACGAAGAGAAGGCCAACCTCGGCGTCAGTGTCGATGCGGTCAAGGAACTGCTCGAAGCGTGCAAGGCGCTGGACGGCTCGCTCGCTTAATTCTCAACTCCGTCACCCCAGCGATGCTGGGGCCCAGGGACTCTAGGTGCCAGCTTTCGCTGGCATGACGAACAAGGAAGAACCCAATGAGCATCCTCGTAAACAAAGACACCAAGGTCATCACCCAGGGGATGACCGGCAACACCGGCACCTTCCACACCCAGGCCGCGCTCGATTACGGGACGCAGATGGTCGCGGGCGTGACCCCGGGCAAGGGCGGCACCACCCATATCGGCCTGCCGCAGTTCGACACCGTGCGCGAGGCCAAGGCCGCGACCGGTGCGACCGCGAGCTGCATCTACGTCCCGCCGCCGTTCGCCGCTGACGCGATCTGCGAAGCCATCGATGCCGAGATCGAGCTGATCATCTGCATCACCGAGGGCATTCCGGTGCTCGACATGGTCCGCGCCAAGCGCGCGCTTTCGGGCTCCAAATCGCGCCTGATGTCGGCATCGTCAGCCGTTCGGGCACGCTCACCTATGAAGCCGTGCACCAGACCACCATGGCGGGCCTCGGCCAGACCACGGCAGTCGGCATCGGCGGCGATCCGGTCAACGGCACCAACTTCATCGACGTGCTCGACCTGTTCCTCGACGATCCCGAGACCGAGTCGATCATCATGATCGGCGAAATCGGCGGCTCGGCCGAAGAAGAAGCCGCCGCCTTCATCAAGGCCGAGGCCGCCAAGGGCCGCAAGAAGCCGATGGTCGGCTTTATCGCCGGGCGCACCGCACCTCCGGGCCGCCGCATGGGCCACGCTGGCGCGATCGTCAGCGGCGGACAGGGCGGCGCAGACGACAAGATTGCCGCGATGGAAGCCGCCGGCATCCGCGTCAGCCCTTCGCCATCGGAACTCGGCACCACGCTGGCCGCGATGCTGAAAGAACTGGTGTAACCCAATACCGGCCCCCCGCGTAACGCGGTGTGCCATCCTTCCTCCTCCCCAGGAGACCCATGATGGGCAACGAACCGCAGAACTTCATACCGCAACTCAGCGATCAGGAAGGTCCGCAGCCCGGCCCTTCGTGGGAGCGGCGCGGGTGGCTCGATACGCTGGCTGACAGCGGTAGCGATCTGACTTCCGCAATGGACCCGACCGAAATGCGGCTTGCGGTGGCGAAGTCTGCGAAAGAATCGGGCAAGCCTGCCGATCCCAAATCGGTAGAAAAGGCCGCTGCGCTCTCCATCGCGGCGATGCAGTTGGTGCGGCTGTACCGGGTGCGCGGGCACATGGCGGCGGATCTCGATCCGCTCGGCCTGTCGGATCGCGACGGCCCGGCTGACCTCACGCTCGAATGGCACGGGCTGGCGGGCAAGGAGGGCGAGGACGTTTATGTCGGCGGCGTGCTCGGCATGGAATGGACCACGGTGGGCAAGCTCCACCAGCGGCTGCGCGAAGTCTATTGCGGCAAGGTCGGCCTTGAATACATGCACATCGCCGATACCGAGGAACGCCGGTTTCTGCAGGACAAGTTCGAAAGCCCCGGTGAAACGATCCAGTTCACGCCCGAAGGCAAGAAGGCGATCCTTTCAGCCGTTCTGCGCGGCGAACAGTTCGAAGAATTCCTCGCCAAGAAATATGTCGGCACCAAACGGTTCGGGCTGGATGGCGGCGAATCGATGATCCCGGCGCTGGAAGCCGTGATCAAACACGGTGGCAGCGCTGGCGTGCGCGAGATTGTCTATGGCATGGCCCACCGCGGGCGTTTGAACGTGCTCGCCAATGTGATGGCCAAGCCATACCGCGTGATCTTCCACGAATTTTCGGGTGGCAGCGCCAATCCCGATGATGTCGGCGGATCGGGCGATGTGAAATATCACCTTGGTTCCAGCACCGACCGCGAATTCGACGGGATCAGTGTGCATATGAGCCTGGTTGCCAACCCGTCGCATCTTGAAGCGGTTAACCCCGTGGTGCTGGGCAAAGTGCGCGCGCAGCAGGCCTTCCGCGATGATCTGAAGCATGGCAAGCAAGTGCTTCCCGTGCTGATCCACGGCGACGCGGCCTTCGCAGGCCAAGGTGTGGTGTGGGAAAGCCTGTCGCTGTCGGGCGTGCCGGGGTATGATACCGGTGGCTGCATCCACTTCATCATCAACAACCAGATCGGCTTCACCACCAGCCCAAAATTCGCGCGGTCCTCGCCCTACCCCAGCGATGTGGCCAAGGGCGTTATGGCCCCGATCCTGCACGTCAACGGTGATGATCCCGAAGCGGTGACGTTCGCCTGCAAGCTCGCGGTCGAATACCGCCATACCTTCCACCGCGACGTGGTGATCGACATGTGGTGTTACCGCAGGTTTGGCCACAATGAAGGCGATGAGCCCAAATTCACCCAGCCGTTGATGTATGATGCGATCCGCGCGCACCCCAAGGTTAGCGTCAGCTACGAAAAGCGGCTGATTGATGAAGGCGTGATCGAGCCCGGCACGCGTGAGCGCATCGCGGGCGAATTTACCGCGCTGCTGGAAAATGAGTTCGAAGCGGGCAAGAGCTACAAACCCAACAAGGCCGACTGGTTTGCTCAGCGCTGGTCAGGGTTGAGCAAGCCCGCCGACCCGGAAACCGCGCGGCGCAATGTCGAAACCGCGATCGAACCCAAGACGCTGGATTCACTGGGCCGCGTGCTGACCGAGGTGCCGGACGATCTGGGCATCCACAAGACGCTGGAACGCGTCATCGCCGCCAAGCGCGAAATGTTCGCCAATGGCGACGGTTTCGACTGGGCCACGGCAGAAGCGCTCGCCTTTGGCAGCCTGGTGATGGAAGGCTACGGTGTGCGCCTGTCCGGGCAGGATTCAGGGCGCGGCACCTTCAGCCAGCGCCATGCGGTGTGGGTCGATCAAAAAACCGAACGCAAATATGTGCCGTTGAACAGCCTGCCGCATGGCAAGTTCGAAGTGCACGATTCCACCCTGTCGGAATATGGCGTGCTCGGGTTCGAATACGGCTTTGCGCTCGCCGATCCCAAGACGCTGGTGCTGTGGGAAGCGCAGTTTGGCGACTTTGCCAATGGTGCGCAGATCATGATCGATCAGTTCATCGCCAGCGGAGAATCCAAATGGCTGCGCGCCAATGGCCTGGTGATGCTGCTGCCACATGGTTATGAAGGTCAGGGGCCGGAACACTCCTCGGCGCGGCTCGAACGATTCCTGCAATTATGCGCTGACGACAATATGTGCTTGTGCAACATCACCACCCCGGCCAACTACTTCCATGTCTTGCGCCGCCAGATGCTGCGCAGCTTCCGCAAGCCGCTGATCATCATGAGCCCCAAGTCGCTGCTGCGCCACCCGCTGGCCAAAAGCGCGAAGGGCGATTTCACCAGCGAAACGCATTTCATGCGTATCCTGTCTGACTCTGTCACGATTGCCGATGACAAGGTGCGGCGCGTGGTGCTGTGTTCGGGCAAGGTCGCCTATGATCTGATGGAAGCGCGCGATGCAGCGGGAATCGATGATGTGTCGATCATCCGGATCGAACAGCTCTATCCCTTCCCCGGCGATCCGCTGACAGTACGGTTGGAGCGGATGACCAACCTCAAAGACGTGGTATGGTGTCAGGAAGAACCCAAAAACAATGGTTCGTGGTATTTCGTCCAGAACCAGATCGAGGATTCGCTGACCGCCGCCGGACACACGGGCAAGCGCCCGTCCTATGCCGGACGCGCGGCCTCGGCTTCGCCCGCCACCGGGCTGGCCAGCCGCCACAAGGCCCAGCAGGAGGCGCTTGTCGCCGAGGCAATCGGCCTTTAGTTTTGTATCACACACCTCGCTCGCCCTGAGTTTTTGAAGGGTCGGGTGCAGGGCTTCGACAAGCTCAGCCTGAGCGGTCTTAGGAAGAATGGGAACGCAGTAAATGGCCACTGAAATCACAGTCCCCGCCCTTGGCGAATCCGTCACCGAAGGCACGATTGCCGAATGGCTCAAGCAGCCCGGCGATGCCGTCGCTGCCGATGAACCCATCGTCAGCCTGGAAACCGACAAGGTCGCGGTTGACGTGCCCTCGCCGGTGGCGGGCGTCATGTCCGAACACCGCGTTGCAGTGGGTGATACGGTCGAAGTCGGCGCGGTGATCGCGGTGGTCGACGAAGGCGCGACTGCCTCTGCCCCCGCGTCCACACCTGCCCCGGCAGCGGCCAAGGCTGATACGCCATCGCCTGCCGCGTCCGAGGAACTGCTGAATGCGGCGCAGACCATGTCGCCCGCGGTGCGCCGCGCGGTGCTGGAACACGGGGTTGACCCCTCGACCATCAAGGGCAGCGGCAAGGATGGCCGGTTGACCAAGGAAGACGTGCTCGCCGCGGCTGAGGCGAAGGCCAAGGGCGCCGCCCCCGCGCCCTCGCCTGCCCCGACCCCGGCTGCAACCCCCGCCCCGACCGGCGGCGCACGCGGTGAAGAACGCGTCAAGATGACCCGGATGCGTCAGACCATCGCCAAGCGGTTGAAGGGCGCGCAGGATAATGCCGCGCTGCTCACCACCTTCAACGATTGCGACATGAGCGCCGTTATGGCCGCGCGCGACAAGTACAAGGACCTGTTCGCGAAAAAGCACGACATTCGCCTGGGTTTCATGGGCTTCTTCGCCAAGGCCGCCTGCCTCGCGCTGAAGGACGTGCCGAGCGTAAACGCCTATATCGAGGGCCCAGAAGGACAGCAGGAGATCATCTACCACGACTATGTCGACATCTCGGTCGCGGTCTCGGCGCCCAACGGCCTTGTCGTTCCCGTGATCCGTGATGCCGACAAGAAGGGCTTTGCCCGGATCGAGCAGGACATCGCCGATTTCGGCGCGCGCGCGAAAGCTGGCACGCTGACCATGGACGACATGACCGGCGGCACCTTCACCATCAGCAACGGCGGTGTGTTCGGCAGCCTGATGAGCACCCCGATCATCAACCCGCCGCAGAGCGCAGTGCTGGGCCTCCACCGGATCGAGGACCGCCCGGTGGTGCGCAACGGCCAGATCGTGATCCGCCCGATGATGTATCTCGCCCTGTCCTACGACCACCGCCTGATCGACGGGCGCGAGGCGGTGACCGCGCTCAAGATCATCAAGGAAGCGATTGAAGATCCCACCCGGATGCTGATTGATTTGTAAGTTTTTGCAATCCCTCGTCACCCCAGCGCAAGCTGGGGCCTAGGGTGGCACGTGTTGCCCTTGGAGGCCTGAGATCCCAGCTTTCGCTGGGACGACGGAGAAAAAAATGGCTGACCATTCCTACGATTACGACGTCCTCATCATCGGTGCCGGCCCCGGTGGCTATGTTGCGGCGATCCGCGCGGCGCAGCTCGGGCTGAAGACCGCCTGTGTCGAGAGTCGCGAGACGCTCGGCGGCACGTGCCTCAATGTCGGGTGCATCCCTTCCAAGGCGCTGCTCCACGGTTCGGAACTGTTCGAGGAAGCGGCGGGCGGCCACTTCGCCACATGGGGCATCACCGCCACGCCAAAGCTCGACCTGGGCAAGATGATGGCCGAAAAGACCAAGGCCGTGGGCGAGCTGACCGGCGGGATCGAATTCCTGTTCAAGAAGAACAAGGTCACCTGGCTGAAAGGCCATGCCGCGTTTGAAGACGCGCACACGGTCAATGTCGGCAGCGAAAAAGTCACCGCCAAGGACATCGTGATCGCCACCGGGTCGAACGTCACCCCGCTCCCCGGCGTTACGGTCGACAACGCGGGCAAGCGCATCGTCGACAGCACCGGCGCGCTTGATCTGGACGAAGTGCCCGAACACCTCGTGGTGATCGGCGGCGGCGTGATCGGGCTTGAACTCGGCTCGGTGTGGCGGCGGCTCGGCGCAAAGGTCACCGTGGTCGAATTCCTCGATCAGGTGCTTCCCGGCATGGACGGCGATGTGCGCAAGGAAGCGGGCAAGATCTTCAAGAAGCAGGGCATGGCGATGATGCTCGGCCACAAGGTCACCGGCGCGTCAGTCAAGGGCAAGAAAGTCACACTGACCATCGAGAAATCGGCGGGCGGCGACGAACAGACGATTGAGGCCAGCCATGTGCTGGTGTCGATCGGGCGGCGGCCGAACACCGATGGCCTCGCACTCGACAAGGCGGGCCTATCCGTCAACAAGCGCGGCCAGATCGAAATCGACCACGATTTCCGCACATCTGTTCCCAATATCTGGGGGATCGGTGACGTGGTGCCCGGCCCGATGCTGGCGCACAAGGCCGAAGATGAAGGTATCGCGGTCGCTGAAAACATCGCTGGCCTGACCGGCATCGTGAACCACGATGTGATCCCCAGCGTGGTTTATACCGCGCCCGAAATCGCGGGCGTCGGCATCACCGAGGAAGATGCCAAGGAACGCGGCCTCAGCGTCAAGATCGGCAAGTTCCCGATGATGGCCAACAGCCGCGCCAAGGCCAACCGCGACACCGAAGGCTTTGTGAAGGTCATCGCGGACGCGGAAACCGACCGGGTGCTGGGCGTGTGGATCATCGCCAGCCTTGCGGGCACGATGATCGCGGAAGCCTGCATTGCGATGGAATTCGGCGCGACTTCCGAAGACATCGCCTATACCTGCCACGCCCACCCCACCCACGCCGAGGCGTTGAAGGAAGCGGCGATGGCGGTGCAGGGCAAGCCGATCCATATGTGATTTGCCAGACGGGGTTTGATCGCTCCTGCGGTTTTGCCCAGTCCCTGCAGCCAAGGGGAGATTTCACGCATGGCCTATCCGCAATTGACCGATAAGCCCGGCGCGCTGGAAACGGCTGCATCGATCCGCGCGGGAACACTCAGCGTGGCCGAAGCGGTGGATGCGGCGATCACCCGGGTCGAGAAATACGACAGCAGCATCGATGCGCTGGCGGTTCCGGATTTTGAGCGCGCTTACAAAGCCGCCAAGGCGATGGACAAACACGGCCCACGCGCTGATCAGCCGCTGTTCGGCGTGCCGGTGACGATCAAGGAAAGCTTTGACATCGCGGGCCTGCCGACCACTTGGGGGCACCCGCGTTACAAGGATCAGATTGCCCCGCGCGATGCCTTGCTGGTGCGGCGGCTGAAGGCGGCGGGCGCGGTGATTATCGGCAAGACCAACGTGCCGGTCGATCTGACTGACTGGCAGAGCTTTAACCCGGTCTATGGCCGCACCTCCAACCCGCATAACATCGAACGTTCCCCCGGCGGATCATCGGGCGGCAGCGCGGCGGCAGTGGCGAGCGGGATGGTGGCGTGCGATTATGGCACCGACATCGGCGGATCGGTGCGCGTTCCGGCGCATTTCTGCGGAGTCTGGGGGCACAAGACCACTTGGGGCCTGATCCCCAAACACGGGCACGATCACCCCGCCATGTCGCGCCGCGATGGCTTTGTCGCCGCGCATGATGGGGCCTTGTCGATTGCTGGCCCCTTGGCGCGCAACCCTGATGACTTGGCCTTGCTGACCGAAGTAGGCGCAGACGTGCCGCTGCGCCGCCGGGCCAAGCCGCTCAAGGACTGCCGCCTGCTCGCAATCACCGCGCTGCCGAACGCCCCGGTCGATGCCAGCGTGATGGCGCCGACCGAAGCGGCGTTGGAAACGCTCGCCCGCGCCTGGATCAGCATCGACCGGACGAGCGATCTTATCCCCGATCAATCGCAGCAATATCGCGCCTATCTCAAGATGATGAACGTGGCGATGGCGCGCGGTGCGCCCGCGCCCGATGGCAAGCGTGCGAGCGCAACTGACTGGTTCGACCTGATGGACGCGCAGGCCGCCAATATGGCACAGTGGGAGGCATTGTTCGAAACCTATGACTTCGTCCTCGCCCCGCCCGCGCCGGTGCTGGCCGTGCCGCACAGCGACAGGGCGGTGTTTCGCGGCACGCTTACCATCAATAGCGCGGAAGAACCGGGCGGCAATGCGCTCGCCTGGGCGGGGGTGGCGACCTTCCCCGGTCTGCCCGCCACCGTGCTCCCCATCGGCAGCGGCACCTATCTGGGCGCAGACCTGCCCTGCGGAATGCAGGTGATCGGCCCGCGCTGGAGCGACCTTGATTGCATCGCTGCGGCGGCGGCTATCGGTCAGATCTTGCACGGTTGATACAGGTTTGTCATGGCGCAAGGCATGGCCCGCAAACCCTTCATGCGCACTCTGGCGAAATGGCACATCTGGCTCGGCTGGCTGGTGGGTGTGCCCATCGTCATGTGGCTCGCCACCGGGCTGTTGATGGTATCGCGCCCGATCGACGAAGTGCGCGGTGAGCACCTGCGCCGCGCAATACCGCCTGCGCCGCTGGTCATCTCCGGCAGCACGCTCGCCGCTGCCGATGCCGCACTGAAAGATATGCGCGTGACCATGCAGGGTGGCCGCGCGGTGGCGATCCTCACCACGCTCGATGGCGCGGTCAACCGGGTCGATTTTGCCAGCGGAGCGCCGCTTCCCCCGCTCGATGCCGCCGCCGCGCGCGCGCTGGTGGCACAGCGGATCGTGGGCGGCGATGCGGCCGCGCGCGTCACGCTGTTCCCCGCCGACCGCACCCCGTTCGATTTCCGCCGCCCGCTCGCGGTGTGGCAGGTGGCATTGGAAGACGGCACGAATGTCTATGTCGGCCGCGATACCGGCGAAGTTGAGGCAGTGCGCACGCGGTGGTGGCGGGCGTTTGATATCGCCTGGGGCCTGCATATCATGGACCTGTCGGAACGGGAGGATACCAGCCACCCGATCCTGATCCTGTTCGCTGCGCTCTCGCTTACGGGGGCGCTGATCGGCACCACATTGATGTTCCGCCGGCGCCGCGCACGGCGGGCTGGCGTGTGACCCCCGCGGTCCTCACCCCGCTTCTCGACCTGCTCGATATCGCCGGAATTGCGGTGTTCGCGCTGTCGGGTGCAGTGCTGGCCGCGCGGCTGCGGCAGACTTTTGTCACAATGGGCTTTTTCGCACTCGTCACCGGAGTCGGTGGGGGCACCGTGCGCGATCTGCTGATCGGCGCGCCGGTGTTCTGGATTGGCGATGCATGGGTGGCGGCGGTGTGCCTTGCCACGGCGCTGATCGCGTGGTTCACCCCGGTGCGTTGGTGGGAGGGCAAGCTGTTCGCCTATGCTGACGGCGCGGGGCTGGCTGCCTATGCGGTGCTCGGCAGTGCCAAGGCGCTGGCTTACGGCGTGCCGCCAATCCCGGCCGCGCTGATGGGGATCATCACCGGCTGTGTTGGCGGGATCATCCGCGATGTGGTGGCGGGCCGCCCGTCAATCATCATGCAGCCCGAACTCTACGTCACTGCGGCCGCGCTAACCGCTGTACTGACGGTGGCCGGTATGATCGCCGCCCCGCTGCTGGGCGTGCCCAGGGAATGGGTGTGGGGCACAGGGTTTATCTGCGGCTTTGCCTTGCGCGCAGCCGCGATCCGCTGGGAATGGGGCCTGCCGAGCTATGGGGCGAGGGAAATCACCTAGGCTCCAGTCTAACGCCCGTTGACCACGATCTTGACCTTCTGCCCCGGTGTCACGCCTTCGCTGCCGCCAAGCGCGTTGAGCACCCGGAAGCGTTCCACCTGCGCCGTGGGATAGGCCATTCGCCGCGCAAGGCTTGCAACAGTATCCCCGCGCGCGACTGTGACCACCTGCAATTTCTTGGGCACCACGCTACTCGCCTCAGACTGCGTGATCCGCCGCATCGACTGGAACATTGCGTTGAAAGTCGAAGCCTGCCCCGCTTGCCCCGCGGGCGTGATGGTGGTGAAATGATAGGCCCGGTCGCGCGCAAATTCATACGCGAATACGGTCACATCCACTTGGGAATTACCATTATTGACCCGCGCGGTGCCATAGGCGGCGGGCAACCCGTTGACGGTGGTGCGCTGCATTTGGGACGGCGCGAGCGTGCTGTCCTTTCCGCCCAGCGCGGTGAACTGCTGACGCACATAGGTTTCCAGATTGCCGGCATAGGGTGCCAGCGTCATCTGCGCCTGTCCGCCCTGGCCCTGGATGCTGACCGCGCGCGTGCCGTTGACCATGTAGAAACCCTGCGGCGCAGTGAACGAAAGGCGCAGTTCGGGGTGAATGAACTGACTGCCTTCGATCAGGCCCTGCGCGGGATCATCGCCATACAGCAAGCCGTCAATGCGCGTCAGGAAGGTATCGCTATTGGTCGTGCCGCCAGTAGCCGGGCCGGCCTTGGCCAGCGCGCTTTGCACGCGGCTGGCCGGGTCGGGGTGGGTTGAGGCCCATGTCGGCACGCTCGCATTGCGGCCTTGCAGCTGCGCATCAAGCGTGTTTTGCGCTGCAAGGCTTGCCAGCACGGTGCCCATCGCGCGTCGATCATAACCCGCCTTGGTCAGGTATTCGATCCCCAGATCATCCGCCTGCAATTCCTGCGTGCGCGAAAACTTCAGGGTCAAAAGCTGCGAGCCTTGCATGAAGGTGCGCGACAGCGAATCGCCCAAACCGGTATCGCCCAGCAGCACCGCACTGCCGATTGCGCCCAGCACCCCAAGGATCGAATTACGCTGAGCCGTCTGCTGGCGCCGCTGCGAATGGCGCGCGGCGACGTGGCCGACTTCGTGCCCCAGCACGGCTGCCAGTTCGGCCTCGTTGTTCATCAACGTCACCAGCTGACGGGTGGTGTAGATATACCCGCCCGGCACCGCGAAGGCATTGTTGACGGGCGAATTGAGCAAGCTGACGGTGAAGCTTTCGCGCGCGTTGCCAAGGCCCGATTGCACCGCGATATTCTTGCCCACCTGCTCGACATACAGCGCATGGGAACCCGTCATCGCGCCGCCAAATTCGGAAAGGAATTGCGGGTGGAACTCTGCGCCCTGCTTGGCTTCGGTCTGGGTGATCGGGGTTGAGGCTGACGGTATTTCCCCGCCGCCTACGCATCCCGCCAAAGCCAGCGGCGCTGCACCTAACGCAAGGATACTGCGTGCGATTCGTGTCATGTCCGGCTCTCCCCGTGGATAATACCCGTTGGCAGACTATCGGCAAAGCGGCGCAGTGCAAACCCCTGTGGCAGGCTTGCTATCCGCCAATGCCGAGAAAGCGTTCCTCGCGTGCGGCGATCAGAGCTTTGGCGGGTTTGGCTGACAGCAGATCAAGTTCTTCGGTCAAGGCCGCGCCGAGGAGGCGTGAAGCCGCGACCGGATCGCGCTGCGCACCGCCCAGCGGTTCCTTGACGATGCGGTCGATCACCCCATCGCGTTTGAGATGCTGCGCGGTGACCTTCATCGCCTGCGCTGCGTCGGCTGCCTTGTCAGAGGTGCGCCACAGGATCGAGGCGCAACCTTCGGGCGAAATCACCGAATAGACCGCGTGCTCCATCATCAGCACCCGGTTGGCCGCTGCCAGCGCGACCGCGCCGCCCGAACCGCCTTCACCCACGATCACCGCCACCATCGGCACGGGGAGCGCCAGACAGGCTTCGGTCGAACGGGCGATGGCTTCGGCCTGACCGCGCTCTTCCGCCTCGATCCCCGGAAATGCGCCTGATGTATCGACCAGCGTCACCACGGGTAGCCCGAATCGCCCCGCCAGCTCCATCAGCCGGATCGCCTTGCGATAGCCTTCGGGTTTACCCATGCCGAAATTGTGGCGAATGCGGCTTTGTGTGTCGTTGCCCTTTTCATGACCGATCAGCATGATCCGCCGCCCGCCCAATCGCGCAAAACCGCCCATGATCGCCTGATCATCGCCATACAGACGATCCCCGCCCAAGGGCACGAAATCGCTGAAGGCATGGGCGACATAATCGCGGAAATGCGGGCGCTGCGGATGGCGGGCGACCTGTGTCTTCTGCCACGGGGTCAGCGAGGCATAGGTGCTGGCGAGCAATTCGGTGCTTTTGGCTTCGAGCCGGGTAATCTCGCTTGCCACATCGACATCATGCAACGCGTCAACGCCGCGCAGCTGATCAATGCGTTCTTCAAGCGCGGCAACCGGCTTCTCGAAATCGAGGTATGAAATCATGCGACGGCGCTAGTCCGATGCGGGCTTCGTGGCAAGCGGGTGACAGGAATTGACCAGCGCAACCAGCCGCGCGGCATCAACGTGGGTATAAATCTGCGTGGTCGCAATATCGGCATGGCCCAGCAGCATTTGGAGCACGCGCAGATCGGCCCCGCCTTCCAGCAGGTGGGTCGCAAAGGCGTGGCGCAGCACGTGCGGACTGATGGCGGCGGGATCAAGCCCGGCGCGTGCCGCCAGTCCCTTGATCAGCTGAAACAAACGCATCCGGCTGAGATGCTGGCCTCCATTTCCTTTGGTGCGTGACGGGAAGAGGTAGCGCGACGCGGGCACCGCCGGGCGCAGCGCCAACCAGCGCGCCAGCGCCTCCAACGCCCGCGCGCCGACGGGCACCAGCCGGGTTGCTCCACCCTTTCCCGTGATTGTCAGGAATGGCGCATCGCGCGGCACCGCCACCAGTGGCAACGCCACCAGTTCTGTGGCGCGCAGGCCCGAGCCATAGAGCAGTTCGATCAGCGTGAGTTGTCGCACCGCCTTGGGGTCGTCTCCCGCCGCTTCCTGCTCGGCGCGGGCGAACAGCGCGGCGATGTGATCATGCCCCATCACCTTGGGCAGCGGACGGCGGGTGCGCGGCGAAGGCAATGCGCCCGAAGGATCATCGCGCCGCCAGCCTTCATCCAGTGCAAAGCCGAAAAACTGCCGCAATGCCGATGCTTTACGCGCCACGCTCGCCGGCGCCAGCGCGGCCCATTCACCCGCAAGGCTGGCCACCGCATCGCGCGGCGCGGCAGCCAGATCGCCAATCGCGTCTTCAGCTCCGCCAAGATCGCGGCGATAGGCGGCCAGCGTATTCGCCGCCGCCCCGCGTTCAGCGGCAAGCATGGCGAGGAAGGCTTCGGTCGCGGCAGACACCAGCCGGCCTCAGCCGCGCGCCACTGCCTCGGCGGCGATCATCCGGGCCTCAGCCTCCAGCCCGACGCGGTTCAGCGCCGAGGTGATATGGAACAGGTGCAGCGGGGTCATCTGCTGCCAGCTCGATCCTTGCATCCCCAGCCCCGCCAGCAGCGCCACCAAAGCGGGGTTGCCCACTTCGGCAGCGCGCGCAATTGCGCGGCTCCAGCGGGTCTGCCGCGCCAGATCAATGCCCAGATTATCGGCCAGCGCGCGCGAATCACCTGCGCTCAGCCGCCCCAGCCCGGCCAGCCCGGCCACCAGAAACGCCGATTTGCGCGCCCCAGCGCTGTCATCATCGCCAATGAACCGTTCAACCGCGCCTTGCCCCACACCATTGCTGCGCGGCGCACTCAGCACGATCAGCGCCCAGCCCAGCGAGCCATCCTTGACCACACCGCGCCATGCCAGGGCATCGCGATCCAGTCCGGCAGTCAGCATCGCCGCAACCAGATTACCTGCTTCATCGCCCAGCGCCGCATCAGCGGGAATGCGCGCGGCGGCATAGGCGGTCAGAACGCGTGCGCCGTAGCCATCACCCCCGCCCAGTGCATTGCCAGCACCCCACAGCTGCTGCATCGCCGCGATCCGTGCGGATGGTTCTGCGGCAAGATAAGCTTCGCGCAAAGTGGCGGCGTTTTGGGCGGCATCGCCTGTGGCTGCCGGATCGGCATAGACTTCGGAATAGAGGTCAACCATCGCGTCGGACGACAAAATACCTTCGCGCGCGGCACGCCCGGCAAAGCGCGCGCGCTGAACCGCAGGCAGCATTGGCAGCAACGCGCCGGATCGCGCGTAATAGGCCCCGCCGCGTGCGGTAAGCGCGCTATTGAGCAGGTCTTCAGGCACAGGCTCGCCCAGCGCCGTCGCCAGCGCAAAGCGCCACGGGGCCAGTTCTTCCACGCCGTCCCATTCAATCTCGACCGCGCGCTGGCCCCGACCTGCCGCACCGGCAAACCGCCGTGCCAGCAGCACATCAATGCGCGGCGCGATGCCCCGGCCCAGCGCCCGGTCAAGCTGCGCTGCAGCGAGCGCGCTTTCCCCGGCATAGGCATTGCAAATCGCCTGGAGCATCTGCCATTCACCATCGTCGCGCACCGAGCCTTGCAGCCGCACAGATGGGCAAGCGCCGGTAACATCGCCGCTCGCCAGATAGGCAATCAGCGCTTCCGATGTCAGATCGGTTGACCAGTCGGCGGTATCAATATCCTGCACCAGCGCGCGGGTGAGCGCATATTCGCCCATCCCGTTGAGAGCCCGCGCCCGCAACGCG
>PHEL01000048.1 GCA_002842925.1 Alphaproteobacteria bacterium HGW-Alphaproteobacteria-14 | reverse complement strand
GGCGCGGCGCAGGCTGAAGGCGATCATCCCCGCAGCGACGGTCGCGTTGGTGAACTTGTCGATCAGGATGAACCCACCCAGCTGGCGACTTTCCGCATAAGGTTCGAACACGATCGGGCGATCGGTGGCAAATTCAGCCACACCGATGGCGTTCAGCTCCAGCGTCTTGGCCGCCAGATGCTCGAGACTATTGACGTCTATCTCGTATTTGGGCGGCTGCACTGTGGCAGTGACAGTTTGCGTGCCAAGTTTGAGCCAATAACCGCGTCCGGGCTTCAGCGCCTCCTCGTCCATCCACACCAGAGTCGCGCTGAACTGATCGGACGCCTGCGGCGGATCACCAGCAGCCGCAATCACATCGCCGCGGCTGCAATCGACCTCATCAGCCAGTGTCAGCGTGACCGACTGGCCGGCCACAGCTTCGTCCTGTTCGCCCGCAAAGATGACGATTGATTTGACCGCACTGGTCTTGCCCGACGGCACGATGCGCACCGCTGGCAATCAATCCGGCGAAACCGCGAAAATCGAGGTTGGGGCGGTTGACCCACTGCACTGGCATACGGAACGGCTGACTTTGCGCGGCGGCGGCGTCCACCTCCACCATTTCAAGGTGCTCGATCAGTGCAGGGCCATCATACCATGGGGTGTTGGCTGAAGTGGAAGCCGTGATGTTATCGCCCTTGAACCCCGAAATCGGGATCGCGGTGAAGGCACCTATCCCGATACTGGTCGCAAACGCGCGATAATCAGCCGCAATTCTGTCAAACACTGCCTGATCATAGCCGACCAGATCCATCTTGTTCACCGCCAGCACCACGTGCCGGATGCCAAGCAGGTGGACGAGAAAAGAGTGCCGCCGCGTTTGCTGCAACACGCCCTTGCGCGCATCAATCAGGATCACTGCAAGATCAGCTGTCGATGCGCCGGTCACCATATTGCGGGTATATTGTTCGTGCCCCGGCGTATCAGCGACAATGAACTTGCGCTTTTCAGTAGCGAAAAAGCGGTAGGCGACATCGATGGTGATGCCCTGTTCGCGCTCCGCCGCAAGGCCATCGACCAGCAGCGCGAAGTCGATCTCTTCGCCTTGGGTGCCATGGCGTTTGCTGTCGCTTTCAAGCGCGGCGAGTTGATCTTCGAAGATCATCTTGGAATCATACAATAGCCGCCCGATCAGGGTGGATTTGCCATCATCCACGCTGCCGCAGGTGATGAACCGCAGCAGGCTCTTGTGCTGATGCGCGGCGAGATAGGCGTCAATATCCTCGGCGATCAGCGTTTCAGTCTGAAATGAAGAAGGGTTGGTCATCAAAAATACCCCTCCTGCTTTTTCTTTTCCATGCTGGCGTCGCCGCCGTCCTTGTCGATCACCCGGCCCTGGCGTTCGCTGGTAGTGGTCAGCAGCATTTCCTGCACGACTTCGGACAAGGTGGCAGCGGTGCTTTCAACCGCGCCGGTAAGCGGGAAGCAGCCGAGCGTGCGAAACCGGATGGATCGCGTGGTGATTTCGGGCTTGAATCCCATTGCCTGCTCCAGCCGCGGCAGATCATCGGCCATGAACAGCCCGCCTTCATATTCGTAAGTCGGTCGCGGGGCGGCGAAATAAAGCGGAACGATTTCGATGTTTTCGGCCATGATATATTGCCAGATATCGAGTTCGGTCCAGTTGGAGATCGGGAAAACCCGGATGCTTTCGCCCTTCTTTTTGCGGGTGTTGTAAAGGTTCCAGAGTTCCGGGCGTTGATTTTTCGGATCCCATCCGTGGTGTATTGTGCGGAAACTGAACACGCGTTCCTTGGCGCGGCTCTTTTCCTCATCACGCCGCGCGCCGCCGAAGGCAACGTCAAATCCGTGAAGGTCAAGCGCCTGCTTCAACCCTTGGGTCTTCCACATATCGGTGTGCAGCGGGCCATGTTCGAACGGGTTGATCCCGCGCGCTTTGGCTTCGGGGTTGTGATAGACCAACAGCTCCATCCCGGCATCGCGCGCGGCCTTTTCACGCAGGGCATACATGTCCTTGAACTTCCAGGTGGTGTCGACATGCAGCAGCGGAAACGGGGGGGGCGCGGGATAAAATGCCTTTTTGGCAAGATGCAGCATCACCGCTGAATCCTTGCCTACCGAATAAAGCATAACCGGCTTTTCCGCCTCGGCCACGACTTCACGCAAGATATGGATGCTCTCGGCTTCGAGCCGTTCAAGATGGGTCAGGCTGCGCATAATTGGCAGCTACACGCAGAACCGCACAAGACAAGCACAGTTTTGGTTGGGGCAGGCCAAGCGCAGGCATAGGATAGCGGGAACGCAGGCGGGCCGGTCTGTGTCAAACAAGATGGGTTGTCCTTGCGCCGTGTTTGTCGCGGGGCTACGCGCAAACGACACAATCGCGAACGTATTTTTCGGACGGAAGGACCACCGGGGCCGCCAATGGCTATACCATTGACGTTATTTATGCTGGTAGCGCTGCCGTTTCTTGCCGCGCTGATGATCGCGCTGCTGGAAGACGCTTCGCGCACGGTGCATTCGGCTATCGCGGGCGCGGCCAGTGCGCTTGGCCTCGCCCTGTTGGCAATGCTGGCCGGACCCGTGATCGGCGGAGATGTGCTGTCGGCATCGTGGCAATGGGTGCCTTCGCTCGGGCTTGATCTGACGCTGATGGTTGATCCGCTCGGGCTGCTGTTTGGCGGATTGATCTTGGGCATCGGCCTTCTGGTAGTAATCTTCGCCCATTTCTATCTCTATGCGGGTGAGGCGACCGGGCGGTTTTTTGCCAGCCTAATGCTGTTCCAAGGCGCGATGCTGGGCATTGTGATAGCGGGCAATGTATTGTTGCTGTTGGTGTTCTGGGAACTAACCAGCCTGTCTTCGTTCCTGCTGATCGGATTCTGGCAGCACAAAGCGGAAGCGCGGCAGGGCGCGCGCATGGCGCTGGCGATTACAGGTGGCGGGGGGCTGGCGCTGATTGGTGGCATGGTTCTGCTTGGACTGATCGCGGGATCGTTTGATCTGGCAACGATCCTTGAGCGCGGCGATTTGGTGCGTGCCTCGCCACTTTACCCGGTGATGTTGGGGCTGATTTTGTTGGGCTGTTTCACCAAGTCGGCGCAATTCCCATTTCATTTCTGGCTGCCCCACGCGATGGCAGCTCCCACCCCGGTCAGCGCTTACCTGCATTCAGCAACCATGGTGAAAGCAGGGGTGTTCCTGCTTGCGCGATTGTGGCCGGTGTTGGCGGGGTCTGAAGCTTACACTGTAATCGTCAGTAGCGTCGGATTGATAACAATGGTGTTTGGCGCAGGGGTGGCGCTGTTCCGGCATGACCTGAAAAGCATCCTTGCATATTCCACCATCAGCCAATTGGGCCTGCTGGTGATGCTTCTGGGGTTCTCGCTGGAAATGGCAGCGCTGGCGGCAGTATTTCACATCCTCAACCATGCTGCATTTAAAGCGGCACTGTTCATGAGCGCTGGGACTGTCGAGCATGAAACCGGCACACGCGATATCCGGCGGTTGGGCGGGCTCGCCAAAGTGATGCCTATCACGGCGCTGATTGCCACCTTTGCCGCCGCATCAATGGCGGGGCTGCCGCCACTGGGCGGATTCATATCGAAGGAGTTGATGCTCTATCAAACGCCCGATCAGGTGCTGTTGGGCCTGCCATGGCTGGTGCCGACGCTGGCAACCATCGGGGCAACGCTTTCGGTCGGCTATTCGCTGCGGCTCGCTGGACATTTGTTTTTCGCCGCGCCGCGCGAGGCGGAGCCCTACGCGCGCGCGCATGATCCGGGCTTTGGCATGTGGGCTGCGCCAGCTGTTTTGACGCTGCTAGCGGTGCTGCTGGGGCTGGTTCCGATGCTGCTGGCCGGGCCGCTGGTGGGCGCGGTAACGGGCGCGGTGATCGGCGGCGCCGTGCCTGAATTTGATCTGTCGCTATGGCACGGAGTGAACCTTGCCTTGATCCTCAGCCTCATCGCAGTGGCGGGCGGTGCGCTGCTGTTGTGGCGGCACGCGCGCCTACTGGAAATGTGGGAACGCGCCCGCCTGCCTGATGCCAAACGCATATTCGAAGCCACGTTAGGCTTTGCCAACACCTGGGTGCGCAAGGCCATTGTCGCGACGCACACGCCGTCGTTGCAGCGGATGCTGTTGGCGAGCTTCGCCGTTATCGTCGCACTGATGATCGATGGGGCGCTGGTGGGCGGCGGGGTGTTCACTGGCACACGCACACTCCTGCCCGCGTCGATCCCCGCTATCGTCGCCTGGGCGCTGCTAATCGCGGCGACTGCGGCTGTGGTGAACGATTCGCACAACCGGTTCCGGGTATTGATCTATATCAGCGTTATCGGCCTGATCGTCAGCCTTGCCTTCGTGCGGTTTTCCGCGCCAGATCTCGCGTTGACGCAGATTTCGGTCGAGGTGGTGACGATTCTGCTGCTGCTGCTTGCGCTCAATCTACTGCCCAAGGCACCGCCATTGCTTTCGAACGCTCCACGCAAATGGCGTGACGGCGCGCTGGCAGCTCTGGGTGGAGTGCTGGTAGGCGCGGTGTCCTGGGCGATGATGACCCGCGATCCGGGCGCGAGCATTTCGGCCTATCACCTTGCCAATGCCAAGCCCGGCGGGGGCGGCACCAATGTGGTCAACGTCATCCTTGTCGATTTCCGCGCGTTTGATACGCTGGGCGAGATCATCGTGCTCGGAATCGCTGGTCTGGGCATTTTTGCACTACTCGATACCACTGCCGTAGGCGCAGCAGGCGCACGGCTTCGGCGCTGGCGCGAAGACATGCCGCATTCGCCCGAACGCCACCCGATGATGCTGCTCATGGCCAGCCGCATCGTCTTACCTTTGACGCTGACTGTGGGGATATTTCTGTTCTTGCGTGGTCATAACCAGCCTGGCGGCGGCTTTATTGCGGCGCTGGTGGTGGCGATTGCATTCCTGGTGCAATATCTCGCAGCCGGGTTTGACTGGTCGGATGCGCGGCGGCGGTTTGGTGAGCACCAAATGATCGCGTGGGGCGTGCTGGTGGCGATGGCGACCGGGCTGGGTGCTTTGGCGTTCGGGGCAAACTTCCTGACCTCGACCTACGATTATTTCACCTTCCCGCTGATCGGCAAATTTGAGCTGGCTAGCGCGATGCTGTTTGATGTCGGTGTGTTCCTGGCCGTATTCGGCGCGGTGATGCTGGCGCTCGCACAACTCAGCCATATCGCGCAGCGCGCCGCCCGCGCCCATTCAGCCAAGCTGGCGGATGTGTCGCACGAGGAGCGTGCGCCATGACCTACGAATTCCTGATGGCAAGCGGGATTGGGGTGCTGGTGGCGGGCGGCATTTTCCTTGCCTTGCGCGCGCGCACGTTTCAGGTGGTGCTCGGCCTTACACTGTTTTCCTACGCGGTTAATCTGTTCCTGTTTGCATCTGGACGCCTGAAATTGAACCGCCCGCCGATCTGGTCGGAGACGATCACAGACTACACCGATCCGCTGCCACAGGCGCTGGTTCTGACAGCGATTGTCATCACCTTCGGCATGACCGCGTTCGTGGTGATCCTCGCGCTGCGCAACTTCCTTGAAAGCGGCAGCGATCATGTCGATGGTGACACAGTGACGGGCGATGCGCAGGACGGATTGATCGATGATGGCGCGCAAGGACAGCGCCCGTGACGTTTGTCGATCATTTGCCGATCCTGCCGATCGCGATCCCAGCACTGGCCGCACCCTTTGCGCTGCTTATGATGCGGCGACGGCGCAGGCTGGGCATCACGATTTCATTGGTGTCATGCCTTGCGATGCTGGGAGCGGCGCTCGCTCTGCTCGCGCAGGCGAGCGTTGGGACGATCACCGCGTACGAATTGGGCGATTGGCCCGCACCATTCGGCATCGTGCTGGTTGCGGACCGGCTGGCAGCGATGATGCTGGTGCTGGCGGCTACCCTCGCGCTGATTGCGCTGCTGCACGCTGTGGTGACGCGCGCCGACCGCAAGGGCTGGCATTTCCACCCGCTGTTCCAGTTTCAGATGATGGGATTGAACGGCGCGTTTCTGACCGGCGATCTATTCAACCTGTTCGTGTTTTTCGAAGTGCTGCTGATCGCGTCTTACGGGCTGATGCTGCACGGCCAAGGTCCAGCGCGGTTGAAGGCTGGGGTGCAATATGTAGTGGTCAACCTTGTCGGATCATCGCTGTTCTTGATCGCGCTGGGGCTGCTCTATGCGCTGACCGGAACGCTCAATATGGCCGACATGGGACTACGAGTGGCTAGACTGGCGCCCGAGGATCAGGGCCTGCTGCGCATTGCCGCGCTGCTACTGGTCAGCGTGTTTGCGTTGAAAGCGGCGGTCGCGCCGCTACATCTGTGGTTGGTGCGGACCTACGCCGTATCTACCCCGGCGGTGGCGGCGCTGTTTGCGATTATGACCAAAGTCGGTGTTTATTCGCTGATCCGGGTCGTACCGCAGGTGTTTGGCGATGGCGCAGGCGCTGCGGCTTGGGTTCCGGCACCTTATCTTCTTCCGGCGGCAATGGTAAGCGCGGGTATCGGGTTTGCAGGCGTGTTCGTGGCCCGCAGCCTGTCCGAACAGGCTGCCTATCTGGTGATCGGATCAACCGGTACGGTATTGATCGCGGTGGCGGGCTGGCAGACGGCAACATTGGGAGCGGCGCTCTATTATCTCGTCCATTCGACAATTGCGGCGGCGGCGCTGTTTCTGGTAGCCGACGTAGTGGCGAGGCGGCGAGGCGGGTTTGCTGATAATGCCAGCCCCGGTCCTGATTTTGCCGACCGCAGCGCAGTAGGACTGCTGTTCATGCTCGCTGCCATCGCGGCAACTGGTCTGCCGCCGCTATCAGGCTTCATCGGCAAGCTGATGATCCTGAAATCGGTGACTGCCCTGCCCGATTGGGGCTGGGCGTGGGGGGTAATTCTGACGACGACCTTGATCGGCATGATCGGTTTCGCCCGCGTGGGCAGCACGCTGTTCTGGAAACAGGCACAAAGTGGCGAAGCGCCTGCGCCTGCGCCTGCTGCCACGCGCACCGATCTTGTCGCGCCTGCGATTGCGCTGGCACTGCTGGCAGCACTATCCGTCGGAGCGGGTTGGGCCAGCGCTTATGCCAACGCCGCAGCGGCGCAGGTGCTCGACCCGGCATTGTCCGCCCACGCAGTGCTGGGTGAGGTTGTGCAATGAGCCGTCTGTTGCCGCATCCTGGCCTCAGCGTATTGCTGGCGGTGATGTGGATGGTGATGGTGGGCGATCTCACCTTTGGCGCATTGTTTCTGGGGTTGGTCCTGGGTTTTGCCATCCCGTTGTTCACGGCACCGTGGTGGCCGGGTCGGCCCAAGGTGCGCTACCTGTCCGCACTTGGCTATTGTGGGCTTGTGGTATGGGACATCATCATCGCCAATTTCGAAGTTGCGGCGATCATCTTGTTCAAGCCCAATCGCGATCTGCGCCCGGCATGGCTGGCGATACCGCTTGAACTAACCTCGCCTGAGGCGATTACAGTGTTCGCCGGGACGATCAGCCTCACCCCCGGAACGGTGTCGAGTGATGTGTCGGCTTGTGGCAAGTATCTGCTTGTCCATGCACTCCACGCACCCGATCCGGCGAATGAAATCGCCAAGGTCAAAGCGCGCTACGAAGCCCGGCTTATGAGGATTTTCGTATGATCGAATATGCCCTCGGCTTTGGTTTTGTGGTGCTCGGCCTGGCGCTGGCGCTGAACCTTTGGCGATTGCTAAAGGGGCCGGGCGTCACGGATCGCATCCTTGCGCTTGACACGATGGTGATCAATATCATCGGCATCATCGTGCTCGCCGGAATTGCAGGCGGCAGCGGCTCATCGTTCGAAGCGGCACTGCTACTGGCGATGGTCGGTTTCGTTGGCACCGTCGCCTATGCCAAGTTCCTGCTGCGCGGAGATATCATCGAATGAGCGTGCCGCTGCCCCTCGCCGAGATTATTGTCAGTTCGCTGATCGTGATTGGCGGCAGCTTTGCGTTGATTGGAAGCTGGGGGCTGGTGCGGCTGCCTTCGCTGATGGAGCGGCTGCACGGCCCCACCAAGGCGACAACCCTAGGCCTGGGCGGAATGCTGCTCGGTTCGGTGGCCTATTTTCAGTTGGTGCGCGGTGAGTGGACCACGCATGAACTTCTGGTTTCGGTATTCCTGTTCGTGACCGCACCGATTTCAGCGAACTTGATCGCCAAGGTGCACCTCCACCGCCTGCGCTTGGATGAAGCGTCCGAATCGGTTGGCCCGGCCGGCCGTCCCGCGCCACCGACGGCCAATACCGATTGGGCTACGCATGAAGCCCCCCATCTGGGCACGCCGGGTGATATGGCCGGGGATTGAGCCTGCTGTTAGCGCGCCCGCAAATTACCTACGTCAACTCAAGGGGTCGATTGCCACCTCAGCAACCCTAAGCTCGTAATGGAGGTGAGGGCCAGTTGACTGGCCCGTCGAACCGACAAACCCGATGACCTGCCCCTGCTTGACACTTTGACCCGGCGATACTGACAGCACTGATAGGTGGGCATAGCGGGTCTGGATGGCTCTCCCGTGATCGATCTGGATCGTCAGGCCATAGCCTCCCACCCAACCGGCCAGGCCGACCATCCCATCGGCCGTTGCGGTCACCGGGGTCCCCATCGGCGCGGCCAGATCAACCCCTGCATGGGGCTGATAGCGTCCGGAAAGCGGATGGAACCGGTATCCGAAACCGCTGGAAAGCCGGCCATTATGCAATGGAAGCCCTGCAGGATAGCCGATCAATGGCACCCCGCTGGAATCACGGTGCGGCCGGATTCTTGAAAATGACACGACGCCTGCACCTGCCACGGTACTCCTGGCCTCAAACCGTCGCTCTCCCAATTCGTCGCCAGCCTTTGCGAGGCTTATTTTCCCTACCGGTGCGGCGATACTGATTGGTGAGTAGGTTGGAATGATCCCGTCCGCTCGTTCGCTGGACGCGCGCGGTTCACCATTCCCAGCAGATGGAGCATCCTCTGCGACCAGGTAAGCCGGGAACGACAGCGCAGCGATCGCACAAATCCGTGCCACTTGGCGCAATCCGTGGAAGAGGAGATGCGTTACCAAATCTGCTGCCCAAGCGCCACCAGCGCCCCCAGGCCAATCGCAACGCCATAGGGCACACCCCTTGTGTCCTTGCGAAAGAGACGACCTCGGGATTTTATTAACATGACGATCAGCATTGCCAAACCAACCATCGAAATCGCAAAAATCAGATTAAAAAACAGACTGATCGGGAACCATGCTGCGACCGCGGCATAGAACTTTCCGTCACCTCCGCCCCAGACACCCCCGGCAAACAGCACCAGGCCGATCGCCAAGGCGACCGCGAAATGACCAAGATGGCTAAGGAATTCGGCAGGCGTTGCCCCAATTGCGGCAAACACCAATCCGGCCACCAATGTCGCAAGGCTAAGCCAGTTAGAAAGATGCCGGTTGGCGATATCAGTCCAGGCCCCAAACCCTGCGAGGCCGCCCAACAGTAGAAAGGCAAAAATCTCGAAAAGAGGCATGTGTCAGCCGATCAACTTCAGTTTTTGCTGAGGATGATGCGGATTGGTAGCGATGCTGTGCCTTCGGCCTGCCGTGATGCGACAGCAATCTTCCGAGCCGGCGTCACGTTGACCCGGATCGGATAATTGGATCGCGACCTCGGCGCGGTTACGAAGATAGCTGATCTGACAATTGCGCCTTCCCGCTTCTTTTCCGGAACCTTGGCCCCCGAAGCCTCGCCGGCCGGGAGTGTGCGGATGAACACTTCCTTGGCCTTGGCCATTCTCAACGGGCGCGCCTGCGGAGCATCGTCTTCTCCAGCTGCTGCCGTGGCAGTTGGAGCAACCGCCGCAGCTTCAACCGCGGGGGGCATTGCTCGCGGGTTCTGCTTGGCCAGCATGATCCGCTCGTCCACCCGCGCTAGGTTCCGCCAATAGCGTTGATCGGTCGGGTCGAGTTCGACCGCCCGTGCAAAAAGATCCCGTGCGACATCGTCACGGCCCAGCGTGGAATAAGCCGCTGCCATGCCATTGAAGGCTTCGGGTGCCATCGCATGATTGTATGAAGCCTGCCGGAAGCCTTCGATCGCCTTGGTCGGGCGACCCGCAGCCAGATGGGCGCGGCCAACGTCAAGGCGTTCAGCAAAATATGCGCTCATATCAGTCTGCTGCGCGGTCTTGGATCGGGGGGTGAAATCGAGTGATGCGCATCCCGCAGTTGCCATACACAATGTCGCGCCGACTATAGCCCAAACTTTCATCGCTATCCTCCTGTCAATGCTGGAGCAAGTTCACGGACAACCCGTATGCCGGCGGGAAGCATCAGCACCCCGATCATCACCGGCAACATGAAAACCACCAAGGGTATTGAAATCAGAACTGGTAGCCGGTGCGCCTTTTCCTCGGCGCGCATTCTGCGCCTTTCGCGCATTTCTTCTGCATAGACGCGAAGTGTGCTGCCCAAGCTCGTGCCGGGCTTATCCGACTGGATCAGCAGCGTCGCAAACGACCGGATTTCATCCACGCCTGCGGTTTCGGAAAGGCTTCGGAAAGCCTCCTCGCGCGATGCCCCTGCACGCAACTGGAGCCCCGTGGCGGACAGCAGTTCGGAAACCTGCGGATGTGCCTGCACGACCTCACGGCCAACACGATCCATTGCTGCCTCGATCCCTAGCCCCGCCTCGACACAAACGAGCATCAGATCGAGACAATCGGGAAAGCCGTTCACAATGGCCTGTTTACGGCGATCGGCTTTGGCGCTGACAACAAGATTCGGCAGAAATAAGCCGGCCAATCCCATTGCAGAACCTACCATGTAGATTGCAAACAGTTCCGGACGCTCGCCAGTGAGAAACATCATGGTCAACACAATCGCAGGGAGCGCAAACACCAGTGTAAGCCGGATCAAGGTGAAGATACGGGGTGCCGAGGGGCTGCTATACCCTGCCTCCCGAAGCTTTGCGCCGAGGCGATCATCCTTGGAGTCAGCGAGGCTCAGCCCGGCTTGCTCGATCCTCTGGGCCATGCGCGCCCAGGCACTGGTGTTCCGGTCGCTCCGCAGACTACCGGAAAAGCCCTGATCCGGCCGCACGGCAACCAGTTTTTCAAGAGCAATCCGCTCATCGCGCCGGCGCAGCGCGATATTCAAACCGACAAAGGCAAAAAATGCGATGGCCGCAAAGATGCCGAACAGAACAGCAGACTTTATGACAGGGCTGCTTGCTATCAGATCAATCATCGCCGTCAGACCTTAATGTTGATCATTATGCGGATCGTTGCGAATCCAATGGCATACATCACAATGAGGCCGACAAAGCCGATGATAAAGGCCGGATCATCGGCAACATCGAGGTAGAAGGCGGGATTTATAGCAAATAACGACAGGAAAGCTCCAACGGGAAGTATGGTCAAGATCCATCCCGTCATCCTGCCTTCCGAACTCAGCGCACGAACCTTGAGGAACAGGCTGGCGCGGGCACGAATGACAAACGCAAGATTTTCAAGGATTTCGGCCAGATTGCCACCGGTCTCATTCTGCACCGACAGTGAGACGACGAACATCCGAATATCTTCAAGCCCCCATCTATCCGCCATCCCTGAAAGTGAGTCTGCCAGCTCGGCTCCGTAGGACACCTCGTCCGCGACCAGACCATATTCACTGCCGATCGGATCGGGCATTTCCTTAGTGAGGAGATCGATGGCCGAAGCCACTGGGTGGCCTGCGCGCAGCGCGCGGATGAAAACATCAAGGCTGATCGGGAACTGTTCTTCCATCCGCTTGCGGCGCCTTTGCGCCAAGACGTTCACCACCAGTACGGGCAGCAGCACGGCAGCGCAAAAGGACAGCGTGAAGATCAGCAGCACTGTGCCCGCCGACATGATGAAACCGTTCATCGCCGCCGCGATTCCGATCACGGCAGCCAGAAGTCCGAGAGCAACCGCCATTGCAAAAACGACCAGACTGGTTGCAAATGGCACTCCGGCGGCACGCAGCGAACGTTCCAGCGCCGCCAACAAACTGGCCAGCGGCTGCGGAAAAGCGGAAAAATCGCTACCCGTGTTCTTCCTAAGAACCGATATAATCTCGTCCCGGCTGCGGCCTTCACTGATTAACTTCAAACGCTGATTGATGGTATTCAAGCGCGAACGGCGGGCCCAGGCCACATTGAGAACCGCCTGCACCACGATAAAGGTTGTGGCGAACAGCGCGAGCAGGATTCCCAATCTCAGAAAGGCATCCGTCATGCTGTCTCTGCCCCGTGCTCAGGGCGGAACAGATCAGCGCTGAGGTTGATTCCGGCAGTCGCCGCATCGGCGGCAAACTTTGGCCGGATGCCAGTCGCTTCGAACCTGCCCAGAACGTCGCCATTCTCGGTCCGGCCTGTCATCTTGAAGCGGTAGATTTCCTGCATCGTGATGGTGTCGCCTTCCATGCCGGTGACTTCCGAAACGCTCATCACCTTGCGCCGACCGTCCGAGAGGCGACCGACCTGAACCACGACATCGACCGCCGATGCGATTTGCGCACGGGCTGATCGGGCCGGCATGTCGATTCCGCTCATGCCGATCATCTGCTCGACGCGCGCCAACGCATCGCGCGGTGTGTTGGCGTGCACGGTGGTCATCGATCCATCATGACCAGTGTTCATGGCCTGAAGCATATCAAATGCTTCACCAGCCCGGACTTCGCCAACCACGATCCGGTCGGGACGCATGCGCAGCGCATTCTTCACGAGATCGCGCTGGGATATCTCGCCCTTGCCCTCGATATTGGCGGGCCGGGTTTCCAGCCTTGCCACATGTTCCTGCTGCAGCTGCAGTTCGGCACTGTCTTCGATGGTGACGATGCGTTCACTGCCATCAATGAACGATGACAGCGCATTGAGCAGGGTGGTCTTGCCTGAACCGGTGCCGCCGCTGATCAGAACATTCCGGCGCATGGCGACCACCGCGCGCAAAATATCCGCCATTGCCGGGGTAAGGCTTCCGAATTCGATCAGCCGATTCATGCCGATCCGCTTTTTCGCAAACTTGCGGATGGAAAGCAGCGATCCATCAACCGCAAGCGGGGCGACAATGGCATTTACGCGCGATCCGTCGGCCAGCCGGGCATCGACGAATGGTGATGATTCATCAATCCGGCGACCAACCGCGCTGACGATTTTCTGGATGATCCGCATGAGATGGCGTTCATCCTGGAACATGGTTGCAGCGCGCTCCAGCTTGCCGAAACGTTCAACAAAGACGGTCTTGGGACCGTTCACCAGAATATCGGTGATCGTTTCATCCTGAAGCAGTGGCTCAAGCGGGCCAAGGCCAAGCAGTTCATCCAGCACATCATCGACAAGCGCCTCGCGTTCGGCGCGGTTCAGCTTTTCCTTTTGGTCGACCAAGATTTCGCCAATAATTTCGGCAACTTCTGCACGGATGGTCGGGCGTGGCAGCTTGTCCAGTGCGGAAAGGTTGATCTTGTCGAGCAGCGAACGGTGGATTGAAATCTTCAGCTCAAGCAAGGCAGCCTGAGCCTCATCGTGGAACAGCGTGGCCTCAGTAACCGGGGCGACATACGGCTGCTCCGGGTCACCCGTCTGTTCGGTTTGAATGCCAGTCTTCTTGACGGACCATTTCATGACTGTTCACCGTCTGACAAATCAGTTTCTGCCAACTGGGCAAAGGCTTTGGCAAAGGCGCTGCGGGGCTCCTCTTCGCTGAACAGGAAGCCGCGAACCTGCGCTTCTTGCAGGCCGGTTTTCACTAGCGGAATGACGGCGGCGATCTCCCGATCTAGCGTGTCACCGACATCTTGCGCGCCGATCACCTGGAACAGGCGTTTTTCAGCGCGATTGACCACCAATGTAACATTGCTTGGAGCGACATCCACGCTGTCGAGCAACGCGATGGTCTTGCTTGCCCGGCTGATGCTGCGCACCGATTGATCCACGACCAGCAGCAGGCGGTTGCATGCACATGCGGCCGACAAGCCGGCGTTCGTCCACGCAGCCGGGAAATCGAGCAGCACGTGATCATAATGCTGCCGCAACATCGTCAGCAGCCTGAGCAACTGGTCTGCATCGATCGTCTCCGGCGGTGGAATGTCGCGCGGGGCGGCCAGCAGGTCGATCCTGGGGCGGACGCTGGTCACGGCATTGGCAATGATGTCCCAATCAAGCCGATCGCCTGCATCAAGGCAATCAACCACACTCGTACTGGGCGAGACGCCGAACAGGCTGGCCTGTTCGCCGAATTGGCAATCGAGATCGACAATGCAGCAGCGCGCGCCTTCGTTCCGTTCGGTTATCGCGGACGCAAGGTGCGAAACGACCGTGCTGGCCCCAACCCCGCCGGACGAGTGAACCACTGCCTGCATTGGGGCAAGACCGGCCGACTGATTTGCGCACAGGGTGCTAAGGTCGATGATGACCGCTGCACGAACCCGCTTCGCGGGAGTGTCGCTGGCGGCGAGGTGATGCCGTTTCATTGGCGTAGCGAGTAGATCGAACAAGGCCGAGCATTGCGGCT
>PHEL01000204.1 GCA_002842925.1 Alphaproteobacteria bacterium HGW-Alphaproteobacteria-14 | reverse complement strand
GCGCAACCGCCCCGAATATGGCGAGCTGATGGCGGCTTGTTTTAAGGGGCGCTTGACCCATGTGAACATCAATTACCGCTATCGCGCCGAAGAAGTTTTTTACATTTTTCAAGATTCCGACAGCGAAGTGATAGTTTACAGTTCGGAGTTTCGCGAATGTATCGTCGAACTCAAGGATAGGCTCGAGAAGGTTCACACTTTCGTCGAAATTGGCGACTCTTCCGAAATCGCGTCTTTTGCGAGTCCCTATGAGACGCTGGCGGAAAAAGGGGACGGATCGGCGCTCGGCATCAAACGCTCACCCGACGATTTGCTCTTCATCTATACCGGCGGCACGACGGGGATGCCGAAAGGCGTGATGTGGCGGCACGACGACATGCGCAAGGCCCAGCTGGACGCGCAGAAGTTACTGGGCCCGGTTCCGCAGACGCTGGAAGAAAATGTTGCGCTGATCGAGAAAGAGGGCCCCGGCAGGCGCACTCTCTCCGCCTGCCCGCTCATGCACGGGACGGGCTTCATCACCGCGATAGGTGCGCTCATGTCGGGCGGTGCGATCGTCACGCTGACGGCCCCTTCCTTCGAAGCTTCAGAATTGTGGGAAACGGTTGAAAAGCACCAGGTAGAAAGCATCGCAATTGTGGGCGACGCCTTTGCTAAGCCAATGCTTCGCGCGCTCGAAGAAAACCCGGGCCGCTGGGATACCAGGAGCCTCGTCTCCATCATCTCGTCCGGCGTGATGTGGAGCAAGGAGATTAAGGCCGGTCTATGTAAGCACATTCCCCAGATCGTGCTGATGGATAGTTTCGGCGCCTCCGAAGGGCTCGGCTTCGGCCTCTCCGTCACGACTGCTCAGGGCGGTACGAACACCGCGAAATTCGGGATTGGCGAATTCTGCGATGTCTTCGACGAAAACGATCAGAAAGTCGAACCAGGAAGCGGCGTGCCTGGCTTTATCGCCCGCAAGGGGGCCATCCCCTTGGGTTATTACAAAGATCCCGAAAAATCCGCCAAGACATTTCGAACAATCGATGGCGTGCGTTATTCGATTCCGGGCGACTGGTGCCACGTAGAGGCAGATGGTAGCCTTACACTGCTAGGCCGCGGCAGCGTATGCATCAACACTGCTGGCGAGAAGGTATACCCAGAAGAAGTCGAGGAAGTGCTCAAGACCCATCCCGCCATCGGTGAAGCGCTGGTCGTAGGTGTAACGGACGAAAAATGGGGCCAGGCCGTCACGGCCGTCGTCCACCTCAACCACGGCGTCCCGTTCGACGAGCAAGCTGTCAAGGACCATGTGCGCGATCAGCTGGCAGGATACAAAACGCCCAAGGCCATACATCCAACGGAAAAACCCCTGCGTGCATCCAACGGCAAGGCCGACTACGCAACGGCGAAAGCAATCGCCGAACGTTTGACGGTCGCATCGTGAGTCATCGGGAGTCTCCCGATTACGACGCTGTAATCGTCGGTGCCGGCTTCAGCGGGATATACCTGCTCCACAAGTTGCGTGACGCTGGGTTCAACGTGTTGCTGGTGGATGCTGCGGCCCAGCCCGGCGGCATCTGGTACTGGAATTGCTATCCAGGCGCACGAGTGGATTCACAGGTTCCGCTTTACGAGTTCTCGATACCTGAAGTGTGGAAATCATGGGCCTGGAGCGAGCGATTTCCCGGTTGGGAAGAGCTCAGAGCGTATTTCCGGCATGTTTGCGATACGCTAGACCTGTGGCCCATGATGCGCATGGGGTGTGGGGTCAGAGGCGCGCACTATGAGAAGGAGACGAAGCAATGGCGTCTGCAACTCGACAGCGACAAAACTGTTTCGACACGATTCCTGTTGCCCGCTCTTGGTTTCGCATCCAAGCCGTATGTCCCCAATTTTCCCGGCCTTGAGGATTTCGAAGGCCAATGGTTTCACACAGCGCGCTGGCCGCAGCAGGGTGTCGATCTCAGCGGACGTAAGGTTGCCCTGATCGGCACCGGTGCAAGTGGTGTGCAGGTCGCGCAAGAAGCGGCCAAATCCGTATCGAAGCTGACCCTCTTTCAAAGAACTCCCATCCTGGCGCTGC
>PHEL01000047.1 GCA_002842925.1 Alphaproteobacteria bacterium HGW-Alphaproteobacteria-14 | reverse complement strand
GGCGTGCTGGGCGAATATGGCCTGAGCGAAGAACAGGGCAACGAAATCATCATGGCAGCCCGCGCACACTGGTTTGAAGACGAAGACCCCGTCTCCAGCCCCGACAATCAGGAGGCCGCCCATGCGGACTCCACCCAATGAGCGCCTGACGTCCGACATCGTTGAGCCTGAACTCCCCGCCGCGGTCGCCAATGACCCGGGGAGCGAGCGGCGCTGTATCCTTTCCGGGGAATGCTCGGCGCGGGATGATTTGCTGCGTCTGGCGATTTCGCCCGACGGGTTGGTGCTGCCCGATGTGGCTGCCAAGGCCCCGGGGCGCGGGGCGTGGATCACGCCGGACCGCGCGCTGCTGGAAACTGCGCTGGCCGATGGCTCGCTGAAGAAAGCACTGCTGCGCGCCTTCAAGGGCGCAACCTTGACCATCTCCGATGATCTGGCTGACCGCGCGGAAGCCGCGCTAGCGCGCCATTTGTGTGACCGGTTGGGGCTTGAATTGCGTTCTGGCAAGATTGTGCTGGGATCGGCGCGGATCGAAGAACAGGCGCGCTCTGGCAGGCTTGCCGCCTTGCTCCACGCCAGCGACAGCAGCGAAGACGGGCGGCGCAAGCTGGATCAGGCCTGGCGCGTTGGGAGCGAGGCCGAAGGGTCGGGAATGCGCGGACAGGTCTTGCCACTGGACCGCACCGCGCTGTCTGTGGCATTGGGCCGCGACAATGTCGTCCACTTGGGCGTAGCCGGGCATCCCGGCGATACACGCGCGGCGAAGCGGGTACTCGATCCGGTCACCCGGCTGGCGAACTACCTTGGTCGCTACGGCGCGCACATAACGAATGATATCGGCCGGGACACATCCGGCCACGACGACCAGCCCTTGTCGGGGCCGGCGCATCTGATGAATACGTGAAGGATTAAAGAGTTACAATGAGCGACGACGACAACCAGCGCACCCGCAAGCCCCTCGGCCTCAAACGATCGGTCGATGCGGGCGAGGTCAAGCAGACCTTCAGCCACGGCCGCACCAACAAGGTGGTGGTAGAGGTGAAGCGTCGCCGCGCGATCGGCAAACCGGGGAGCGAAGCGGCTGCGCCGCCGCCGCCGCCGCCCCCCGCTCCGGTTGCGGAAGCCCCGCGCGCAGCGCCGCCGCCCCGTCCCGCACGACCGGAACCGGCTGGCGAAACGCCGCAGGAACGCGTCAAGCGACTCCAGCTGGAAGCCGAGGAAGAGCGGCTGCAACGCGCAGAGGAAGCGCGCAAGCGTGATGAAATCGAAGCCCGCGAGCGCGATGAAGAAGAACGCCGCCGGGTTGAGGACAATCGCCGCGCTGAAGAAGAAGCCGAAAAGCAGCGCAGGGAAGCCGCAAACGCCGCGCCTGTGGCTGACCTTGCACCGGCAGCTGACGAGTCGCCTGTGGCCGCCGAGGCTGAAGCCGCTGCTCCCGCTGACAAGGCGGATGCTGCGCCTAGTCCGCGCCGCTTCACCCCGATCGAACGGGCCGAGCCCAAGCGGCCCGAGGTCAAGAAGAAGAAAGAAGACAAGCGCGCCGCGCCAATCGATGCTGACAAGGACAAGCGCCGTTCAGGCAAGCTGACCGTCACCAGGGCGCTCAACGAAGACGAAGGCCGCCGGGCGCGCAGCCTCGCCGCGCTCAAGCGTGCGCGCGAAAAAGAACGCCGTGGGCAGGGTGGCCCGTCAAAGCCGCGTGAAAAGCAGGTGCGCGACGTGGTCGTGCCTGAAGCGATCACCGTCGGCGAACTCGCCAACCGCATGGCCGAAAAGGGCGCTGATCTGGTGAAGGCGCTGTTCAACCTGGGCATGATGGTCACTGTCAACCAGACCATCGATCAGGACACTGCCGAACTGCTGGTCGAAGAATTTGGCCACAATATCACCCGCGTATCGGCCAGCGATGTCGATATCGACAATTCCGAGGATATGGACCCGGCCGAAACGCTGCGTACACGCCCGCCAGTGGTGACGATCATGGGCCATGTCGATCACGGCAAGACCAGTCTGCTCGATGCCCTGCGCGGCACCGATGTGGTGAAGGGCGAGGCTGGCGGGATCACCCAGCACATCGGCGCCTATCAGATCACCACCAAGGACAACCAGAAGATCACCTTCCTCGATACCCCCGGCCACGCCGCATTCACCGAGATGCGGATGCGTGGGGCGAATGTCACCGATATCGTCATTCTGGTGGTCGCGGGCGACGACGGGCTGATGCCGCAGACGATCGAGGCGATCAACCACACCAAGGCGGCCGGCGTGCCGATGATCGTGGCGATTACCAAGTCGGACAAGCCGGAATTCAACCCGCAGAAGATCCGTGAACGTCTGCTCGAACACGAAATCGTGGTCGAGGCGATGTCGGGCGATGTGCAGGATGTCGAAGTTTCTGCCAAGACCGGCGCAGGGCTTGACAAGCTGCTCGAGGCAATCGGATTGCAGGCTGAACTGCTCGAACTCAAGGCCCGTCCTGATCGCGATGCCGAAGCAACCGTGATCGAAGCGCAGCTCGACAAGGGCCGCGGCCCGGTGGCGACTGTGCTGGTGACGCGCGGAACGTTGAAGCGGGGCGACAACTTTGTGGTCGGCACCCAAAGCGGCAAGGTGCGCGCGATTGTCGATGACAAGGGCAAGCAGTTGCAGGAGGCCGGGCCTTCTATGCCGGTCGAGGTGCTTGGTCTGGGCGGCGTTCCGTCAGCAGGCGACAACCTCACCGTGGTCGAAAACGAACAGCGCGCGCGTGAAGTTGCCAAATATCGTCTCGAAATCGCGACCGAAAAGCGCACCGCGCTGGCCCCGACCAATTTCGACACGATGTTCAGCAACCTGACCTCCAACGTCATCGAATTCCCGGTGGTGGTGAAGGCCGACGTGCAAGGATCGGTCGAAGCCATCGTCAACGCGCTGCACAATATCTCGAATGACGAGATCAAGGTGCGCGTGTTGAATGGCGGCGTGGGTGCGATCACCGAAAGCGATGTGATGCTGGCGGGGGCATCGAAAGCGCCGATCATCGGCTTCAATGTGCGTCCCAATGCCAAGGCACGGGAACTGCTGAAGCGCGATAATGTCCGCATGATGTATTATGACGTCATCTATCACCTGACCGATGCCATCGCCAAGGAAATGGCGGGCGAACTGGGGCCGGAACGGATCGAAACCGTGGTTGGCCGTGCCGAAGTCAAGCAGGTGTTCCCGGCGGGCAAGAAGGACAAGGCAGCCGGGCTGCTGGTTCTGGAAGGCGCGATCCGCAAGGGCCTGTTCGCGCGCCTTACCCGCGCCGATGTCATCGTTTCGGCGACCAAGATCCAGTCGCTGCGGCGCTTCAAGGACGATGTCGACGAAGTGCGCGCAGGGCTGGAATGCGGCGTGGTTCTGGAAGATACCAACGACATCAAACCGGGCGACAACCTCGAAGTCTTCTCGGTCGAGGAGCGTGAGCGGACGCTGTGAGCGACGACGCCTATTACCCTGACGATGCCGGGCAGTCGCCGCATACGGCGCTGCTCGGCTCGCAATTTGTCGGCTGGGATGCTGCCAGCCAGACCGCTACCATGCGTTTCACAGTAAAGCGCGAAATGACCACCTGGCGCGGCGGCGTGCAGGGGGGATTGGTTGCGGGCTATCTGGATGATGTAATGGGTTATGCCTATGTCGCGTCCACCGAAGGCGAGATGGCACCGCTCAACCTTGAATTGTCGATGAGCCTGATCCGGCTGATCCCTGACGGGACGACGATCATCGGCAAGGGCCGGGTGGTCAAGGCCGGGCGCCGTGTGATCTTTCTTGAAGGCGAATTGCTGGGAGAAGACAGCACGATCTACGCCCGCGCCACTTCAACAGCGATCCCAACAGCGCGCCCCACGCCGACATCCACCGGGATGGACTGAGCAATGGCAAAGACCCCCTTCACCCCCGAACAGCAATCGGTCCGCGTGCTCAAGGTGGGCGAGCGGGTGCGGCATATCCTGTCCGAACTGCTGGCCCGCGGCGAGGTGCATGATGATGTGGTGAGCGCCGCGAACATTTCGGTCACCGAAGTGCGGATGACGCCCGATCTGCGCCACGCGACCGCCTATATCAAACCTTTGCTGGGCGCGGGCGAGGATGAGGTGGTGCACGCACTGCGCCAGAACACCGCGTTTCTCCAGCGCGAGGTGGCCAAACGCCTCGGCCTCAAATTCGCTCCCAAACTGCGCTTCCGCAAGGATGAAAGCTTTGCCGAGGCTGACCGGATCGAGGCGTTGCTGCGCGATCCCAAGGTAGCGCGCGATCTTGGTGAAGAAGAGTGAAATCCCGCCCCTAGCGCGGTAACATCCGTGCCTTCAGCGTGATGTCCACCTGGTTGCCGACGATCAGCTGGTAGCTTTTCATTCCATATTGCCGTCGGTCAATCGTGGTGGTGCCGGTGAAGCTGACCGGCTGCCCTACCTGCGTCAGCGGATCGGCATCGAAGGTGACGGTTAGCGTCTGCGGCTTGGTCACCCCGCGCGCGGTCAATTCGCCCGAAACCGTGCCGCGCGTCGGGCTGGTCAGCTTCAATGATCTGCCAACGAAGTGCACGGTCGGATATTTTTCGACCCAGAAGAACTTCTCGCCGCGCAGCCGGGCGAGCGTTACCTCGTCGGGCGCTTCAATGGCGGTCGCATCGAATGTCACGTCAATCACCGCGCGTTCGGGCGCGCCGGGAACAATCGTGACTGCGCCCTGCATTTGGGGAAAGCGTGCGGTTTTGCTGGCGATTCCGAAGAATGGCACCTTGGCCGATACATTGCTGGCGCTGGCATCGAGTGTGTAGCGCTGCGGCGCGCCGATATTCGCAATCGCAAACAGCGCCAGCAGCGGCAGCAGGATGATCCGAGCAAGGGTGGCGGGTTTGGTCATTTTGCTGCTTATACGCCTCAACCGGGCAAAAGGTCCAAGCCCTATCTCGCCGCGCGCCCAGCGAATCGTTAGGCAGATGCGATGGCCAAGCTCTATTTCTACTACGCCAGCATGAACGCGGGCAAATCATCGCACCTGTTGCAGGCGGATTTCAATTACCGTGAACGCGGAATGCGCACGATGTTGTGGACCGCCGCGCTTGATAGCCGCTCGGCGGGCATGGTGCGCAGCCGCATCGGGCTGGAAAGCGAAGCACAGCGGTTCCACCCGGACACTGATCTGTGGGCAGAGATTGGCGCTGTCCATGCTGCCACGCCGCTCGATTGCGTGTTGGTGGACGAGGCACAGTTTCTTGACCCCAAGCAGGTTTGGCAGCTTGCGCGGCTGGCGGATGAGGCAGGGGTGCCGGTGCTGTGTTATGGGTTGCGCACTGATTTTCAGGGCGAGTTGTTCCCCGGTTCGGCGGTGCTGCTGGGAGTTGCCGATGCACTGGTGGAACTGAAAGCGGTTTGTCACTGCGGGCGCAAGGCGACGATGAACCTGCGGGTTGATGCCAGCGGAAAGGCCGTGCGGCAGGGCCAGCAAACCGAAATCGGCGGCAATGATCGCTATGTCGCACTGTGCCGCAAACATTTTTCGCAAGCGTTGGCCGGATGATTGTGCTCGGCGCCTCTGGCTTTCGCCCGGCCACGCCCTACATGCTGCGACGATGACCCAAACCCTCTCCCTTGCGCTGGTGCTGATCCCGGCGCTTGTCATTGCGATCGTGTTTCACGAGGTCGCGCATGGCTATGCCGCCAAATTGCTGGGCGATACCACCGCTTCGGATCGAGGGCGATTGACGCTCAATCCGATCAGGCACGTCGATCCGGTCGGCACGCTGCTGGTGCCGGGCGCGCTGGCGCTGTTGGGCGGGCCAGTGTTTGGCTGGGCCAAGCCGGTGCCGGTCAACAAATGGCGGCTCAGCAATCCACGGTTCGGGATGATGGCGGTGGCTGCCGCCGGGCCGGGGAGCAATTTCGTGCTCGCGCTCGTGGGCGCAGTGCTGCTCGGGCTGACGATGCCTTCCGGGCTTGGGATCGGCGGTGACATGGACGGCGGTGCGGCGCTGCTGGTCAATCGGCTGGGTGAGACCCAATGGCTCGCCACCGGGTTATTTTACTTCATCCTCATCAATATCTTTCTCGGCCTGTTCAACCTGCTGCCGATCCCGCCATTTGATGGCTCGCACATTGTCGGCGGGCTGCTGCCAGCGCGGTTGCAGGCCGGGTGGGAAAAGTTGCAGGGCATTGGCATGGCGCTGCTGTTGATCCTGATCGCGGCAAGCTGGGTGTTTGGAACGGGTTGGCTTGGTCAGGTGCTGATGCCGCCGGTCAACGCGGCGATGGGCTTTTATCTGGGCCTGGCAGACGCGATTGCGATGTTGATCGCCTGATTGGCGCGCGGGCGCATTGCACGGTGTTTTGGGTACAGCCTGCTTAAGGGGAAAAGGTGAACGATACCGTTAAACCTGTGCCGCTGTCAGGCTGGCTAATCCTTGATAAGCCGCGCGGTCTGGGCAGCACCCAAGGCGTGAGCGCGGTCAAGCGCGTGCTGCGTGCAAACGGCTATGCCAAGACCAAGGTTGGACATGGCGGCACGCTCGATCCGCTGGCCGAAGGCGTGCTACCTATCGCGCTGGGGGAGGCGACGAAACTTGCCGGGCGGATGCTGGACGCCAGCAAGATCTACGAATTCACCATGCAGTTTGGGGCTGAGACCACAACCCTTGATACCGAAGGCGAGGTGGTGGCGACCAGCGATCACCGTCCGACTCTGGCCGAGATCGAAGCGGTGCTGCCGCGCTTTACCGGGCTGATCGAACAGGTGCCGCCGGCCTATTCTGCGCTGAAGGTCGATGGCCAGCGCGCCTATGACCGCGCACGGGCAGGCGAGGCGGTGGAATTGAAGGCGCGCAGTGTGACCATCTTCTCACTTTCTGTTCGCCCTTCGCCAAGCCCAGGGCGAACGGGTTTGCAAGAAGTAACCTTCATCGCCCACGTTTCAAAAGGCACCTATATCCGCAGCCTTGCGCGCGACATCGCCGCTGCGCTGGGAACCCGCGGTCATGTCACCTATCTGCGCCGCACCAAGGCTGGGCCGTTCACCGAGGCCCAAGCGATTTCGCTGGACTTGCTGGAGGAATCCGCTAAGCGCCGCGCATTAGAAAACCTGATCCTGCCCTTAGAGGCAGGGCTGGACGACATCCCGGCCCTCCACCTCGATCAGACAAGCGCGCAGGCGGTCCGTCAGGGCCGGGTATTGTCTGACATGCCCCAATCATCCGGGCTTTATCTGGCGAAACTGGGCGCTGTCCCGGTCGCGCTGATGGAAATCACGGATGGCACGGCCACGGTCGTGCGGGGTTTTAACCTTCCCGATGTCGCTGAGTAAGGACGAAAAACTATGTCGGTGACCGCCGAAAAGAAGCAGGAAATCATTGCTGACAACGCTCGTGATCCCAAGGATACGGGCAGCCCCGAAGTTCAGGTTGCGATCCTCACGCAGCGCATCCGCAACCTCACCGAACACTTCAAGGGCCACCACAAGGACAACCATTCGCGTCGCGGCCTGTTGATGATGGTCAACAAGCGTCGCACGCTGCTGGCCTACCTCAAGAAAAAGGATGTGGAGCGCTATAATGCTCTGATCCAGAAGCTGGGCCTGCGGAAATAAGAGTTTTGCGAAAAGGCGGCTCAACGGGCCGCCTTTTTTGCTTTTGGGGCAAGCAGACATCCGGTCTGCCCGCCTTGGGGTCAAACGGCCCCGCACCGGACCGGGACGGTCTTTTCCCCGGCACATGAGGCCCCGCACGCAATAGGGCGACCGCGGGTCAGAAGGAAAATCAATGTTCGACACGAAAACCGTATCGCTGGAATGGGGCGGCAAAACCCTCACTCTGGAAACCGGGCACGTTGCCCGTCAGGCCGATGGCGCAGTGCTGGCCACCTATGGCGAAACCGTGGTGCTGTGCGCCGTGACCGCCGCTAAGAGCGTTCGGGAAGGGCAGGATTTCTTCCCGCTCACCGTCCACTATCAGGAAAAATTCTCAGCCGCAGGACGCATTCCGGGTGGCTTCTTCAAGCGTGAACGCGGCGCGACCGAAAAGGAAACGCTGGTTTCCCGCCTGATCGATCGTCCGCTCCGTCCGCTATTCCCTGAAGGTTTCTATAACGAAATCAATGTTATTTGTCAGGTTCTCTCGTTTGACGGCGAAACTGATCCGGATATGGTGGCAATGATCGCCGCTTCGGCAGCGCTGACGATCTCTGGCGTGCCCTTCATGGGCCCGATCGGTGCTTGCCGCGTTGGCTACGTCGATGGTGAATACACGCTCAATCCCAAACAGGATCGCGCGCTCGTCGAAGGCCGGCTCGATCTGGTTGTCGCCGCCACGCAAGACGCGGTGATGATGGTCGAGTCCGAAGCCAAGGAACTGACCGAGGATGAAATGCTCGGCGCAGTGATGTTCGCGCATAACGAAATCCGCAATGTCATCGGCGCGATCATCGATCTGGCCGAACAGGCTGCCAAGGAACCGTGGGCCGTTGATCTCAGCGACAATACCGCGGACATGAAGGCGAAGCTCAAGGAACTGATCGGCGGCGACATCGCGGCGGCTTACAAAGTCACTGACAAATCGGCTCGTTCGAACCTGCTCAACGAAGCGCGGGCAAAGGCCAAGGCAGCCTTCGCAGACGAAGGCGGCCAGACCCAGATGGTCGCTGGCAAGCTGATGAAGAAGCTTGAAGCCGAAATCGTGCGCGGGGCGATCCTCAAGGATGGCCAGCGCATCGATGGGCGCAAGCTCGATCAGGTTCGCCCGATCGAAGCGATCGTCGGCTTCTTGCCGCGCACGCATGGTTCGTCGCTGTTCACCCGCGGTGAAACGCAGGCGATCTGCACGACCACGCTGGGCACCAAGGACGCCGAGCAGATGATCGACGGCCTCGAAGGTCTCACCTACACCAGCTTCATGCTGCACTATAACTTCCCGCCATATTCGGTCGGTGAAGTGGGCCGTTTCGGTGGTTCAAACCGCCGCGAAATCGGCCATGGCAAGCTGGCATGGCGCGCGCTCAATCCGATCCTGCCGTCGAAGGAAGACTTTCCCTATACGATCCGCGTTCTCAGCGACATCACCGAGTCCAACGGCTCGTCCTCGATGGCAACGGTGTGCGGCGGCTGTCTGTCGATGATGGATGCAGGCGTGCCTGTGAAGGCGCCGGTTTCGGGCATCGCGATGGGTCTGATCCTGGAAGGCGATGAATTCGCTGTCCTGTCCGACATTCTGGGTGATGAAGATCACTTGGGCGACATGGACTTCAAGGTTGCGGGCACCGAAAACGGCATCACCACGATGCAGATGGACATCAAGATTGCCGGCATCACGCAGGAAATCATGGCCAAGGCGCTTGAACAGGCCAAGGCTGGTCGCGCGCACATTCTGGGCGAAATGACCAAGGCGCTGGGCTCCGCCCGCACCGAAGTTTCCAAGCACGCCCCGCGCATCGAAACGATCCAGATCGACAAGTCGAAGATCCGCGACATCATCGGTACCGGAGGCAAGGTGATCCGCGAAATCGTGGCTGAGACCGGCGCCAAGGTCGACATCGACGATGAAGGCGTGATCAAGATTTCGTCGAGCAACGTTGATGAAATCGAAGCCGCCAAGAAGTGGATTCTCGGCATCGTGGAAGAAGCCGAAGTCGGCAAGATCTACAACGGCAAGGTCGTGAACATCGTCGATTTCGGCGCGTTCGTGAACTTCATGGGCGGCAAGGACGGGCTCGTCCACGTTTCGGAAATGCGCAACGAGCGGGTGGAAAAGCCCACCGATGTCGTTTCCGAAGGCATGGAAGTGAAGGTCAAGGTGCTTGAAATCGATCCGCGCGGCAAGGTTCGCCTGTCGATGCGCGTGGTCGATCAGGAAACCGGCGAAGAGCTGGAGGACACCCGTCCGCCGCGCGAACCGCGTGAAGGTGGCCGTGGCGGTGATCGCGGTAACGACCGGCGCGGGCCCAGGGGCGGCGGCGGTGATCGCGGTGGCCGCGGCCGTAGCGGTGGCGGCGGTGATCGCGGTGGCCGTGAACAGGACAGCGGGCCAGCCGGCCTGCCCGACTTCCTCAAGGACTGATCGTTTCAGTCGAGCGTAACAATTGGGGCCGCCCGGAGCGATCCGGGCGGCCCATTTGCTGTAACGGGGTCACCTGAACCATGCTCAAACGCGAACTCGTCGCAAGCGCTCAGATTGCCGATGGCGAATTGCTCGAACTCTACACCCACGCAGGCCATTTCATGATTGTGATGGGGCGCAACGAGCTGATGAGCACGCGGATGCGCTTTTCGGAAGAACAGCTCGCCGAACTCACCATCGACCGGCTGACCAAACCTGCTCCGCGCATCCTGATTGGCGGCTATGGCATGGGTTTCACCTACCGCGCGGCGCGTGCGCGGATGGGCGAACAGGCGCAGATCATCATCGCCGAAATTGCCGAAGCGATCATTGATTGGGCCAAGGGGCCGATGGCGGAACTGACCGGCGACAGCCTGGCCGACCCACGGCTTGACCTCAGAATCTGCGATGTCGCGGCGCTGATCGATGATGCCAATGATGGCACCTCGGCCAAGTTTGACGCAATCCTGCTCGATGTCGACAACGGCCCCGACGGGATCGTACGCGATGCCAACAACCGGCTTTATTCGCGCACAGGCCTCGCCAAGGCGCGCGATGCGCTGGCACCGGGCGGTATTCTGGCGGTGTGGTCAGCCGCGCCCGACCCCGCATTCCGCAAGCGGTTGTATGACACCGGCCTGAGCATCGTCGAATGGAAAACCCGTTCGCGCCCCAACAACAAGGGCGCGCATCACGTTATCTGGTTCGCTCAGAAATCATAGATCAGAGTCATCCGGCTGAGCGTATCGGTCTGCACCGCGCCCGGCGGCGGGTTGCTGTTATACTCGATGGCATAGGAAACCCGCGCCGACAGGCTGCTATTGAGCTTCGCGTTGAGGCCAGTGATCAGATCAATGCTGGTGTTGCGCGAATCGATGATCGCGATTGCGGAGCCGCCGGTTTCAGCGACGGCATTGGTATTCTGCGTCATCTTCAGTCGGTCGGTAATGTCCCAGTCAAAGTCGATGCCCACAAGCCCTGCAATCCGGCTTTCATTGCGTCCGTCGACAAATTCGACGACGCGGTAGGCCGGGCCAGCTTTCATGGAAAGCTGGATGTCGTCTTTCTTCAGGGCTTGATAACCGATACCGCCTGAAACGGCATAACGCCCTGAAAAACCTTGAAAGCGATCGCGTTCATATTGTGCCAACGCATAGACGTAGAATCTATCAGACACATTGAAATTGGGTTCGTAGCGACCAAGGAATTGTTCGCGGGTGGTTACGCCGCTGGCGCGTTGGTAATCGGCCCGCCCGGTCAGCTTGTGCCGCCAGTCAATGCCAGCGCGCTCAACTGTCAGGCTGGTGGTGATGCCGGTGTTATTGGTATTGCCGGTCGCGCGGAACCCGCCAAGCTCGCCCTTGCCGTTCCAGTAATCGAACATCCCCGCAGTGCGGATTGCATCTTCCTTGGCTTGGGCTTCGGCCAGCCTGCGCGCGGCCATTTCAGCTTCGAAGGTGGCGAGGATGGCGGTGATCTCATCCCCATCCGACGGGTAGGTGTCGCGGGCGATTTCGGCCACTGTGCGCACCTTGTTTTCATCACCCGTAGCGATGGCGGCATCAATCATCGCGCGCACGGGATAGGGCAGTTCGGCATGGGCGGGCGCAGACAGGGCGATCAAGACACTCGCTGCGGGAAGCGCCTTCATCCACACACCGACAATCGCGTTCATATTAACACCCACTTTGGCCCGTATCAGCCATACGGGGCAGGGCTGATGCGGGGGAAGCCCCGGTGCGCAACCCTGCCCAGCCTTCTGATTACCGAACGCGCGGGCCACCAAACGGAAGCGGTGGGGGCGGACGACGAACGCCGCGCGGCAGCTGTGCCTGATAGGCCCGGCCGCAATGTTCCACGCAATAGGGGAAACCGGGGTTCACCTGCTGGCCGCAGAAGTGGAAATCAGGCTCGCCGGGATGGCCCATCGGCCAGCGGCAGACCTTTTCCGACAAATCGAGCAGGCTGGTCTTGTCGGCGATTTCCGGGCTCGGCTTGGCTGGCACAAGGCGGCGCGGCGGAGCAGGCGGGATCGGGGGCTGTTGATCACCGGGCCCCTGACGCAGGAAACCACCGGGGCCTACCGAAACAATCTTGGGTAGATCGGAGGCCGGGTTAGGAATGGGCTGAGAGGGGCCCGCGTGGCCACTGTGTTCGGCCACGTCGCCGCGCGCTGCAACTGCCGTGGGGCGGGTCGATGCACGTTGGGGCGCGATTGCGGCCGACCGCTCGGTTGTTTCCGAACGCGGCGCGGCAGCGGGCGAGGGCGCAGCAACCGGCTTCTTGGAGGCCGGGGCCTTCTTCTTGTCGTTTGCCTTCACCGGGGACGGGCGTGCTTTCAGCCCCAACCGGTGCGCCTTGCCGATTACTGCATTGCGGCTGACACCGCCAAGCTCGGTGGCGATCTCGCTGGCGGTCGCGCCGCCTTCCCACATTTTCCTGAGCGTCTCGATGCGCTCGTCCGTCCAGCTCATATGTATTACCTGTTCCTGTGCTTGCGGCGGATACTTGTCATGGAACTCTGCGCAGCCTAGGCACCTGCGCCATGGCCGAACCAGCTTCTTCAAACCCGTTTTCCGCGCCGCTCCCGTGACCGAAAAGAACCTGTCTGACAAGACCGGCGGGAGCACCCGGTTTTCCCCTCGCGGTGTTCCGGTGATTGCCGGGATCAACCGCGTGGGTCTGTTCGCTCTCTATATGAAGGAGGTGCGGCGATTTCTCAAGGTGCAGATGCAGACGATCTGGGCACCAGCCTTTACCACGCTGCTGTTTCTGGCAATCTTTACGGTCGCTTTGGGTCGCGAAGGACGCGAAGTGCTCGGAGTGCCGTTTGCGAGTTTCGTTGGGCCAGGACTGATTGCGATGGCGATGATGCAGAATGCCTTCGCCAATTCCAGTTTTTCGCTGTTGGCGGGCAAGATGCAGGGGACGATCATCGATCTGTTGATGCCGCCGCTTTCGTCGGGCGAGTTGATGAGCGGGATTATCGCCGCCGCGATCACCCGCGCGATTGCGGTGGGCTTTACCGTTGCCTTGGCGATGGCGCTGTGGCCGGGGGTATCGCTCAGCATGGCGCACCCCTGGGCGGTGGTGTGGTTCGGGTTGATGGGTTCGCTGTTGCTGGCGACGCTGGGGCTGGCAACCTCGATCTGGGCTGAAAAATTCGATCACAACGCCGCGATCACCAATTTCATCATCGCCCCGCTTTCGCTGCTGTCGGGCACGTTTTACGTGATCGACAACCTTGATCCCGCGTTCCAGTGGGTGAGCAGGCTGAACCCGTTTTTCTATGTGATTTCGGGTTTCCGCTATGGCTTTCTGGGGGCCACCGACATGGGATCAAGCGCCACTGTAATCGCGGCTGCGGGGGGTCTGGCGGTGGTCAACGCGGGGCTGGCGGCGGGCGTCTATGTGCTTCTGCGTTCAGGCTGGAAGTTGAAAAGCTGAATTTCTAATGGGTCAGGGCTCTGCGCATTTTGTAGCGTCCGTCCTTGAAGCCGTCGAACAGTTGGCGCACGGTGGGATGATCGACCGGCCCGCCATTGGCGTCCGCCACCAGATTCCCCTGACTGACATAGGCAACGTAGGAGGAGTCTTCGTTTTCGGCGAGCAGGTGATAAAACGGCTGATCGCGGCGCGGACGGATATCCTCGGGGATCGACTGATACCATTCTTCGCTGTTGGCAAAGACCGGATCGATATCGAACACCACGCCGCGAAAGGCGAACAGGCGATGGCGCACCACGTCTCCGATGCTGAAGCGGGCGCGGGTCTGCCGCGGGGCGATAATGGTGCGCCCAGCCTGACTTGAGAAGAACTCTGCGCGTTCCATCGCCGGAATATGGACTTTCAACGCGCCAAAACAAGCAGCGCGATGGTGCAGCTGCGAGATATGCCCGCATTTTGTGGCTTTCCGGGACTTGGCAAGGGGCAAGGCACCTCGCGGAGAGGTGGCAGAGTGGTCGAATGCGCCGCACTCGAAATGCGGTTTACCGGCAACGGTAACGTGGGTTCGAATCCCACCCTCTCCGCCATTGCATTAGTAAAATCAATGGGTTGCATGGTGTTTTTGGATCTTGCCATAACCTTTGTCATACCCGGGCTGTTTCTACGTCGCTCAAGGTGATAGGCTTGAAGATAGTATGAAAAACCGCCAAATTTCAGTGGCGCTATTCGCCTCGTTCGTGTTGGCGTCATCGCTGATGGCGCAAACGGCAAGTGCCCCGCTCGCAGCGAAAGACCCCGAGCCTTTAGTTCAGCCGTTTAGTTCGCAAGCTTTGGAGCTCCAGCCGGGGTGTGTTCGCGCTTACGTCTATGAGTTTAGCGACGCCTTCAAGTCACAGTCAAAGATGGCACTGCCAAATTGTTACACCGATCCCAAAGACAGCATGGCGATTGTTAGGCTCGTAGAACTGATCAAAACTAATCCGAAGCAATCTCGAGACATTGCGAAGATTGTTAAATCTTGGACCGACTACAGAAGCCAATGCGCTATAAAGCAAACGGCCTACGTAGAGGCAGTCGCAGACGTTGAAGCTTTCATCTTAGAGTCTTCTGTGGTTGCCGCCCGTGAAGCAAGAGGTTTCTGATCCGTTGCGCGAGTGATCGAGTGCGGTCTTCTGTCAGGCCTGTAAGTGCGGC
>PHEL01000046.1:14332-14963 GCA_002842925.1 Alphaproteobacteria bacterium HGW-Alphaproteobacteria-14 | reverse complement strand
GCAATCGCGGAGCCACCGATCACCAGCAGCCCGGCGATCAGGCCCGACACAATCGGTTTGATCACTCCGCCGCTTCCGCCGTTTGCGCAGGGGCGGCGTGGGGATCGAACGCGGTCGCTTCGCCTGCCTCGATCTCGGCCGCCTTGGCCTCGACCAAGCGGACAATGTGATCGAGCATGTTGTCGCTTTCCACCGTGTGATCGGTCACGCCGCGCAAATACACCATGTGCTTGCCCGCGCCGCCGCCGGTCAGGCCGATATCGGTTTCGCGCGCTTCGCCGGGGCCATTGACCACGCAGCCGAGGATCGAGAGGCTCATCGGGGTTTTGATGTGTTCAAGCCGCGCCTCCAGTGCCTCGACCGTGCGGATTACGTCGAACCCCTGCCGCGAGCATGATGGGCAGGATACCACTCGCACCCCGCGCGTGCGCAGCCCGAGCGACTTGAGCATTTCGAACCCGACCTTGATTTCCTGCTCCGGCTCGGCGGAAAGGCTGACGCGGATCGTGTCGCCGATACCCGCCCACAGCAGGCTGCCCATGCCGATCGCGGATTTCACCGTCCCGCCGATCAGCCCGCCCGCCTCGGTAATGCCTAGGTGCAGCGGGCAATCGACCGTTTCGGCCAGCCC
>PHEL01000046.1:0-14288 GCA_002842925.1 Alphaproteobacteria bacterium HGW-Alphaproteobacteria-14 | reverse complement strand
GCCTTCACCGCCACCTTGAATTCGTGAAAATCGTGATCCTGCAACAGTTTGATGTGATCGAGCGCGCTTTCGATCAATGCTTCGGGGCACGGCTCACCATATTTTTCGAGCAGGTCTTTTTCAAGGCTCCCGGCGTTCACTCCGATGCGGATTGCGCAGCCATTGGCCTTGGCTGCGCGCACGACTTCGGCGACCCGCTGGGCTGATCCGATATTGCCGGGATTGATCCGCAGACACGCCGCGCCCGCATCGGCGGCTTCCAATGCGCGTTTGTAGTGAAAATGGATATCGGCCACGATCGGGATGCGCGCGGCGCGGGTGATCTGCCTGAAATCGCGCGTCGATTCTTCGGTCGGGCAGGACACGCGGATAATGTCCGCGCCGACGTCTTCACACCGGCGAATCTGGTCGATTGTCGCCTTCACATCCTCGGTCGGAGTGTTGGTCATGGTCTGCACGGTGATCGGCGCATCGCCGCCCACGGGGACATTCCCCACCATGATCTGACGCGATTTGCGCCGTTCGATTGTGCGCCAGGGCCGAATGGAAGACATGGGGCAGCATATAGCCGCGCCTGCTTGGCGGAGCAATGACCCGCCGCGCTAGACTTGGCCCGCCCACCCCGGCGCGTAATGCGAAGGGTGTGTTCTAAGCGGGATATTGCGCTCCGGTCAGCTGATCGCTGAGCGTCCACAATCGTTCAGCCGCTGCCGGATCAAGCGCATAGGAGCGCACGCCGCCTTCGGATGATTGGTTGTCGATTGCGGCGACATGGCAATCCTCGCAATAGACCCCGCCAGTGCCTTCCAGTTTGGGCGCAGTCGCGGCCCAGCAGCTGGTCGCCGCGCCTTGCGGAATGGTCTTCCACGCAAAGCCGCTATCGCTTTTGGTCACACGTTCGATCAGCGCGGCGGTCATTTCTTCGGTCATGTGGCGGCCCAGATTGGTCCGGATGCCGCCGGGATGCACGGCATAGGCGTGGATGCCCTTGGCCGAAAGCCGCTCCTCCAGCCCGACGGTAAACAGGATGTTCGCGGTCTTGGAATGGCCATAGCTTTGCCACGGATCATAAGGCCGCTCGGCAAAATTGGGGTCGTCAAGGTCGACCGGCGCAAAGTGATGGCCTCGGCTGGACAGGTTGACGATCCGCCCGCTGCCCGTGGTGTTCGCGCCCGCCTCGACCAGCGGCAAAAGCTCCGCCGTCAGCGCAAAATGACCCAGATGATTGGTGCCGAACTGCATTTCGAACCCGTCGGCGGTGCGCATCAGCGGGCAGGCCATCACGCCCGCATTGTTGATGAGCAGGTCGATTCTGGTGAACCGCGCGCGGGCCTCTGCCCCGCAGGCGCGGATGCTGGCGAGGTTGCCAAGATCGCAGGTGATGGTTTCAAGGTTCGCATCAGGGTGCTGCGCCCGGATCGCTGCTGCGGCCTCATCCAGCTTGGCCTGATCCCGCCCGGCCATGATGACGTGCGCACCGCACGCTGCCATTGCCCGCGCGGTTTCCTGACCCAGCCCGGAATTGGCCCCGGTGATGAACACCGTCTGCCCGGCCATGTCCTTGCCCGCCAGCACCTCATCCGTGGTGCTGTCTTTGCCGAATGTGCTCATCTGCTCTCTCCTGCGCTTATAGTCTCAATTGGTAGAGGAATTCCGCGTCCAGTTGCGTTCCGACGCGAAAGGTGATGTCGGCGATCTTGGCAAAGCCATAGCGCTGATAGAACCGCTGCGCGCCGTAATTTTCGGAATAGACCGATAGCAGCACTGAATCATGGCCGCTCGCACGGGCCTGATCCAGCGCCCATTCCATCAACTGTGCCCCGATCCCGGTGCCGGTGTGCTGCGGCAGGGCGTATAGCTGACTGAGTTCGATCGGGTTTTTCGCGTTGGAATGATGGGCATAGTGGCTGGGGTAACGCAGCTTGCAGTAGGCAACCAGCTTGCCGCCATTATCGGCAAGGCAGTGGGTGCATTCTTCGCCAGCGATTTCCTGCGCCACGGCATCGGGATCGTGCACCGCGTCAAGGAACGCGGCGAGGTCTGCTGCGGTATAGAGATGGGCGAAGGCGGCGGTAAAGGTTTCGGCCCCCAGCGCGGCAAGCGCAGGGGCATCGGCGATGGTGGCAAGGCGGAGGATCATGGCGCTGCCCTAGCGCGGCGGGGCTGCGTTGTTAAGCTGGCGAAACGCTGTGGAGCGCGTTACACATTGCGGCCATGAAGAACTTCATCACGCTCATCGCGCTCGCCCTCATGCCCGCCGCTGCATTGGCCGAAACCGTCGCGCCGCCGCCGCCGAAGTGGTCGCTGGCGATCCACGGCGGGGCAGGTACGCTAAACCGCGACGCCATGACCCCGGAAAAGCGCGCGGCATACGAGGCCGCCTTGCAAGTGGCGCTCGATGCAGGGGCGAAGGTGCTGGCCGAAGGCGGCAGCGCGATGGATGCCGTGAAGGCGGCAATCATCCCGATGGAGGATTCGCCGCTGTTCAATGCAGGGCGCGGAGCGGTGTTCACCTGGGACGGCACCAACGAGCTCGACTCCTCGATCATGGACGGGCGTGACCGTTCGGCGGGAGCTGTGGCCGGAGTGAAGACGGTCAGGAATCCGATTCTGCTCGCCGACAAGGTGCGCACGGCCAGCCCGCATGTGATGCTGATGGGCACTGGGGCCGAGCAATTTGCGGCAGAGCAAGGCTTTGCCGTGACCCCGCCTGAATATTTCGCCACGCCCGCCCGGCGCGAGGCGCTGGAGCGGATGAAGGCGGAGCAGCTTTCGGCGCTGGATGTCGATCACAAGTTCGGCACGGTCGGCGCGGTGGCGCTCGACCAGAACGGCAACCTTGCGGCAGGCACTTCGACCGGCGGCATGACCGGCAAGCGCTGGGGCCGCGTTGGCGATGCGCCGGTGATCGGCGCGGGGACCTATGCGGATAATCGCGCCTGTGCGGTGTCGGCGACGGGATGGGGCGAGTATTTCATCCGCGTGGGCGTGGCGCACGAGATTTGCGCGCGGCTGCGGGCCGTTGGTGAATTCAAGGCTGTGGCCGAGGATGTCAGCGATGAAATCCCGGCAGAAGTGGGGATGGACGAAGCCCAGTACATCGCCGATGCCGTGATGGCCGACGTCGCGGGCCTCGGCGGCGATGGCGGGGTGATCCTTGTCACGCCCGATGGCCGTGCGATCTTCAGCTTCAACACCAGCGGCATGAATCGCGGCCGCGCGACCAGCGCTGGCGTGAACGAGGTGGCTATCTTCGGGGACGAGGACAAGGCTTCGGCCACGCCGGATCACTAAAGCCCCTACCCTTTAGGGAAGGGCTAAATGTGCCTCAATGAATCTTGCCTACCAGCGGCAAGCCCCGTTCCGGCTCGGCGAATTCCGCGATCACCTTGCCGATCCGTGACAACGCCAGCTCGGCAGCCGGATCGATTTTGTCATGCGTTTCTCGCGCCACGAAATAGGCTGCGAACGTGATCGGAGGCTCGCCCTTCGGCCCTTCGGCAATCCCGATATCGACATAGAGACTGCCCACGCCAGGCGCGAGCGAGGTGCCGGTCTTGTCGCCCGCAATCCACCCTTCGGGCAAGCCAGCGCGCACCCGGCGCAATCCGGTTTCGGTGGCGATCAGCCATTGGCGAAGTTCGGCGCGCTCAGCTTCTGGCAGAACTTCGCCATAGACGATCTTGGCCACGGTGCGCGCCATTGCCGCAGGCGTGGTGGTGTCGCGAAATTCGGCGGCGGGGACAAAGTTCAGTTCCGGTTCGATGCGGTCAAGCCGGCTCACATCATCACCGATACTGCGCCAGAACGCGGTCAGCGCCGCCGGGCCGCCAAGCGCGCGCAGCAGGATATTGGCCGCCGGATTGTCCCCTGTTATCTGTGTCGCCCGCGCCAGTTCGCGCAAGGTCGCGCCGCTGCCGATGCGTTCGCGGGTAAAGGGCGCGTGGGCGATCATGTCCGCCTCGCCCCATGTCACACGGCGGTCAGCGTCAATTGTCCCTGCCGCGTGACGTGCCAGCACCATTGCTGCCAGCGACAGCTTGAACGAGGAGGCGTGGCCGAACCGCCGATCCCGGTTGATCCCGACCGACTGCCCGCTGACGGTGTTATAGATTTCCACGCCAAGTGTGCCGCCCGCCGCCGCCTCGATCAGCCGCAATTCCGCAGCCAGCCGGCCGGTCGGGCTTTGATCGGGCGGAATGCACGCTGCCACGCCGAGTGCCAGCGTGCCGCCGATGAAGAAGCGCCGATCAATCATCATGAAAACTTGTCCGCTTTCCGCTTGCCGAACCGCATGTCGCCTTCCAGCTTGGCGCGCAATTGCGCATAGAAGGCTTCAAGAAAAGCCCGTTCGTCGCCAGCGCCCGGTTCCCAGCCGATCTTGCGGCAGATGGTGGAGTGGACGGCGGCGAGAGCTTCGGGCTGGGCGTCGCGCAGCATCCGTTCGAGCGTTTGCAATTCGCGCTCCCCATAGACTGCCAGTTCCGCCTCACCAAAGGCATAGCGCACGCCGGTGACTGCGCTGGCCCCGCGCGCCGCTGCTGCGCCTTGGGTGCTGAGCACATCGGCCAGCTTGGCGCGCGGGCGTTCAACCACCCACGTGCCCGCGATGATGTCGCCCGCACGCAGGGCATCGCGGTTGAAGAACGGGAACAGCAGGAACAGCGCGAACCACGCGGTCATCACCCAGCCGAGCGGGCCGCTATCTTCGCCGGTCTCGCTCATCACGGCCAGCACCAGCAGCGCGATCAACGGATAGAAAACCTCGATATCGCGCAGCAGGTTGCGGGCGATCACCGCTTCCGGGGTCAGCCTGCCGCCGCCGCGCGCCGCCACGCGGATGCCGGTAATGCGCTTACCCAAAGTCGCCCCACGCGGGCCGAGCTCCTGCACCAGAAAATAACCATACCAGGTGAAAAAGCCGATCAGCGCCAGCACGATCTGCATGAATTCCTGCGCCCCGCGCGGCGCGGCGGCGGGATCCAGGTCAGTGCCGTCCAGCAGCCCGCCCGCGATCCACACCAAAGCAAGATAAAACGCCAGCAGCCCGAACATGATGATCATCACATCAAGGATCAGCGCGCCCGCCCGGCTGCCGCGCGATGCCAGCGTGATCGGCAGCACGATTCCTTCGGGCGTCACCAGCGTGCGCGCACGCTTTTCGGTGATCGGGGCGCGGGCGGCGGCGGTCATCCTGCGCTCTCGGCGATGCGGCGCGGGCGGTAGAGGACAAAATAGGATAGCCAGAAGATCAGCATCGACCCCCCGATCATGAAGCGGCTGGACGTGGTCTCGACCAATTGGCGCGGGAACGCTTCGAGGAATGCGGCGATAATCATCATGATCACCACGCCCACCATCACCACCGCGCCGCGCCGCCCGGCCTCGGCTGCGGCGTCCAGCACCGGGCGGGTTCCGGGAAACGCCATCGCCCGCCCGATATGCAGCCCCGCCGCGCCTGCCAGCAGAATGCCCAGCAATTCGGTGGTGCCGTGCACGCTCAGCCACGCCGCCAGATCCACCAGCAGGCCTTGGCTTGCAAACAGCCACAGAAGCGCGCCCAGCATTGCGGTGTTGTGCACCAGCAGCATCAGCGACGGGATGCCGAATGCAAATCCCAGCGCAAAGGCGAGGATGGAAACGGCGGAATTATTGCTGAACAATTGCGCGGCGAAGGAGGACAGGCCGACCGCGCTTTCCTCGGCTCCCAGCGTCGCCAGCAATTGTTCGCGGCTGGCCCCTGGCACGCGGTTGTCTGCCAGCCCGCCTGGGACGAGCCGGTAATACCATTCCTCGTTCTGGGCGACCAGCAGCCAGCCGACCACGGTGCCGGATATCATCACGAACAGCGCGATGCAGATATCGAGCCAGATTTCGCGCACGGCGCGACTCCATCCGCCAAGCAGGAAATCGCGCATCCAGCGGGCAAACCCCTGACGCGGGCCGTAAACCTGAAACCACGCGCGCTGAACCAGCGCTTCAAGATAGGCCAGCGTTGCGGCATCGAGCGAGGTTTCGCGTGCCACCGCAAGGCTGGATGCGGCGGTGCGATACAGCGTGGGCAGCGCCAGCAGATCATCATCCGCGATGCGCCGCAGTCCGCCGCGCTCCATCCGGTTGATGATCGCCTCCAGCCGTCGCCATTCGCCCTCGCGCTCCAACCGGAACCGGTCAGAGCGCAGCGTCGCGCTGGCAATATCGGGCGGTGCGGCAAGTTGTGCGCGCCCGAACCATGACGAGATCAGTGGAGTCTTCATCCGCCCGTCACCCGCCCCCTCATCCGATGGCCTCACTGGTGCGGATCGCGAAATAGCGATCGATCAGGCGCGGGCCGATGGCGTCCCACGGAGCTTCGATCACGTCGATCCCCATCCGCCGCAATCGTTGCAACACCAGCTTGCGTTGCTGCGCCAGCGTATCGGCGGTGACAGAGCGGGCGAGCGTGGCGATATCGCCGGGGTGCGCGGCGATCAGCCGTTCGATCTCGCTATCGGCAATGGTGACGAACAGCACCAGATGCTTGTCCACCAGCCGCCCCAGGCTTTCAACCATCAGTTCGGCCGAGGTTGGATCGGTGAAATCGGAAAACAGCACCACCAGCGAACGACGTTTGAGTTTTGATGTGAGAGTCGCCAGCGCAAGCGTGAAATTGGGTTCGACCGCCTGATAATCCAGCCCGGCAGCCGCGCTTTGCAACCGGTGGAACGCGCGGGCATCGCCGATGAAGGGGGTCATGATCTGCGGAGCCTGTGCAAACCCGAACAGCGCGCATTTGTCGCCGCCCTTCAGCACGACATAGGCGCAGGTCAGCGCGGCGGATACCGCCCGGTCGATGCGCGGCAGGCCGTCGACCGGCTCGCACATCGCCTGTCCGCAATCAAACGCGAAGACGATCTGGTTGTTGCGCTCGCTCTCGTTCTCGCGCGCGAACAGGCGGGTGTGGCGCGCGCTGGCTTTCCAGTCGATCCGGCGACGATCCATGCCGGGCTCGTATTCTGACAGCGCCTCGAACTGGGTGCCTTCGCCCCGGATGCGGCGGTTGATGAGGCCAAGCTGGGCGTTGCGCAGAAAGGTTTGCAATTCGGGCGAGCGCACGGGCGCCAGATCGGGCCAGATCCGCACCGATTGTTCAAGCGGGTGGCTAACCTGCCGCGCGCCGAGGCCCAGCGGCCCCTCCCACCGCAGCCACGCACGGGTGACGGGGGCAATGCCGCGCCGGGTGGGGGTGACAGTCGTTTCCCCGCGCCAGCCGGGGGCATCGGGCAGGGGCGCAAGATCGGTGGTGATCCGCCCGCCGGGGGCCAGCCGCGCATCGCAGGCCACGGCGGCGGCAACGCCTTTGCGCCGCCCGCTGGTAAAGCGCGCGGTGACAGCAATAGGCGCAGGCTGGCCGACCTCGACATCGCCGGGGGTTTCGACATCCCACACCGCGCAGCGGCCCGCCAGCAGCGCATCGGCTATAACCAGCGCCAGCAACATGGCCCCTGCCAGCGGGGCAATCACCCAGGCACCGGGCGACGCCGCCGCGATCACCAGCGCGACCGGAGCGAGGCCAGCAAACACCCACGCCGCGCGCTCGGTTGGCACCAGCGGCAGCGGCGGCAGGTTTACGCGCGAAAGGGCAAAGCGTGCCATGATTTACCGGGGCGCCTCGGTGGCTTCGACCAGTTCAGCCACCAGCGCTTCCATATCGCGCCCTTCGATCTCCGCAGCGGGCGAGAGCGTCAGGCGATGGCGCAGCACCGGCACTGCCAGCGCTTTCACATCATCGGGGATGACATATTCGCGCCCCTCCAATGCAGCGCGCGCGCGGGCGGCCCCGGCCAGCAGTACTGCCGCGCGCGGCGATGCACCCACGATCATTTCGCCGTGTTCGCGGGTGGCGCGGATCAGGCGCACGACATAGCGGGTGATGTCATCTGCCACGGTTACCTGCGATAAAGCGGCGCTGGCCGCGACCAATCCGGCAGAATTGGTGACCGCCGCCACCCCCAGATCGGCGGGCCGCTGAGGGCCGGAACGCTGTCCATAGGTGGCAACGATCCGCGCCTCTTCATCTTCCGCCGGATAGGGCACCAGCAGTTTGAACAGAAACCGGTCAAGCTGGGCTTCGGGCAGCGGATAGACGCCCTGATTTTCAATCGGGTTCTGGGTTGCGATCACCATGAACCGTTCGGGCAGGTGGTGGGTTTCCCCATCCAGCGTCACGCGGCGTTCCTGCATCGCTTCGAGCAGCGCGGCCTGCGTCTTGGGCGGGGTGCGGTTGATTTCATCGGCCAGCAGCAGGTCGCAGAAAATCGGCCCGCGGGTCAGGGTGAACTGGCTCGTCTGGAAGTTGAACAGGTTCGACCCCAGAATGTCCCCCGGCAGCAGATCGGGCGTGAACTGGATGCGCCCGAAATCGAGGCCCAGTGCGGTGGCAAAGGCATTGGCGAGGAAGGTCTTGGCAGTGCCCGGCGGGCCTTCCATCAAGACGTGGCCTTCGGAGAGCATGGCGGTCAGCAGCATGTCGACCATGTCTTCCTGCCCGATAATCGCCTTGGCAACTTCGGCGCGGATCGCGTCGGCAAGGGTGCGGACGTCGGTCAAATTCATCGGGGATAGGGTCATGGTCATGGGGTTTGCGTCCCTGAAACAGTTTGGTGCGATAGCTTGGTGGTCAGGTCATCAAGCGCCTGTGCGGCGCCGAGAATATCGGCGGGCCGCGTCGCAGCCTCAAGTCGGGCGGCGCGGCGGCTGAACGGTTCTTCTTCCGGCAGGCGGCGCGCGAGCGCGGCGTCAATCGCGGCGGCATCCCTGCGGGCGACGCCGAGCCGCTCCGCCAAACGCCGCGCCGATAATGTCGCATAGGGCGCGGCCAGCAGGGGCAGGCGGCGCGCGCGCAGGATCAGGTTCGCGCCGTTGGCGATGAGCCGCTGTTTGCCGAATGCGATGGCAGGGCCGCTGGCGCTGGCCGCCGGGCCAAACCGCAGGAACGCGCGCCAGCCGACGATCAGCAGAGCCATCAGCAGGCACAAGGTGGCGGCAAGAAACGGAGGGCGGAACGCCAGCGTCAGCAGGTTTTCCGAAGCGCCAAATCCGTTGAGTGTCATGTCGAATGTCACCCCGCTGATGTCGCGATCATAGGTTACGTAATTCACCAGCGCGATGGCGGCCGTGGCGCGGGTGCGATCCGCCAGACCGTAATTGTTCATCAGATCGGCATCGGTGACAAACACCGTCCAATGGGCATTGTCATAATAATCGGTGCCGGGCTCACCCATCACTCCGAAGGCAAGGGCATGGCCTGCGGCATCAGCGATCAGGGTTTCATGCTGCGGATCATCCTCGGCGTAGAGGATCGTTCGGGTCGGCATCTCGCCTGCCACACCAAACCCGTCCCAGCCCGGTGCCTCGTCCTTCTTCAACGTCTCTTTCACGTGCTTGAACGCGTAGGGCGCAGGCAGTTCTGACGTCCAGTCCACCGCATCGGCCCCGGTCAGCATCACCCAGCCGGGCTTGAACTTTGCGCGCGCTTTGGCGGGCAGAGTGGGCGGCGGCTGGGCGGCACTCCACTTGGGCAGGATCACCAGCGTCGGGCCGATTTCCTCGCGGCGCTGAAGCAGTTCGGCCAATTCTCCGGCATCGACGAAAGCGGGAGGGGTCAGCACCAGCAGGCCATCGGTTTCCAGCCCCGCCGGACTGCGCGAAAGGTTGACGTCGTAGCCGTCGGCTTCAAGCAGCCGCACCAGCCCGGCATAACCATTCAGCCCGTTGGCGGCGGCATGGGCCTCGCCATTATTGCGGTTCCCGCCAAACTCCTCGCCCGCAGCGATCAGGTAGATGAGCGCGAGGAACACTGCAAAACCCACCGCAACCAGCGCCAGCGCGCCCGCGCGTGAAAAAGTGGCGGGCCGCGCCTCGTTCATGCCGCGCCGCCTGCGGTATTCAGGCGGGCGAGCGCGAATTCGGCATAGGCTGCGCGCGCGGCTTCCCAATCGGGCCGTTCCAGAGTCCGCAGCGCGAACAGGCTGCGTTCGACCCTTTCGGCAATCACCCCGAACGCGGTGCGGGCCGCATCGGGCAGGGCGGGCAGGGCGGCGAGTTCGCGCGCGGTGCTGGATGGATCGACCCAATCGGGCCTGGCATCGGCAATGTGGCCGACACTGCGCAGCAGCAGCAGGTGGGTTGCCTCGTCAAACCGGCCATCGGCGGCGAGCCGGTCGGCATCTTCCAGCAGCGCGAGCGTGGCGGCACGATCGGGCTGCCATTCTTCCGCGCCTTGGGCGGTCTTGCGCGGGCGGCGGAAGCCTGCGCCGGGGCCGAACATCCGCACCAGCATCACCAGCGCAAACCCGATGGCAGCGGCCAGCAGCGCCCATTGCAGCCACCACCACGATGCGCCGAGCAACTGGCCCAGCGGCGCGAACAGGTCTGCCAGCCAGCCGAACAGATCGTTCAGAACTCTTTCGAACCAGCCCGGCTGGAGCGGCGGGATTTCGGGGATCGTGACCGGGGCGAATTGCAGATCGCCGGCATTGCGAATGTCAGCCCATCCGGCGGGTGCTGATGCGCCGGAGACCGTTGATGATTCAGCAGGGATGGTCGCAGCCGGCAAGGTCATTCGGGCAGAGTGGTGGCATGGCACCTGCGCGGGCGCAACCGGGAAACGCTCCCGGCCTGGTTCACCCGCGCGGGCGGGCTTGTGGGTAGCTGCCCAGAATTCGCAGTTCCTTGGAATGGAACGCGCATTCTTCCAGCGCCCGATCCACCGCCGGATTGCCCGGCGCGCCGATAATGTCGGCGTAAAATGCGCTGGCGGCAAAGCTGGTGCCATGCTGGTAGCTTTCCAGCTTGGTCATGTTGACCCCGTTGGTGGCAAACCCGCCCAGCGCCTTGTAGAGCGCGGCGGGGATATTCTTCACTTCAAAGATGAAGGTCGTCATCACCGGCTTGCCTGCCAATGCTTCTGGTGCAAGCGGTTCGCGGGCGAGGATGACGAAGCGGGTCATGTTGTCGGGACTGTCCTCGACATTGCGCTCGATAATCTCCAGCCCGTAAAGTTCGGCGGCGATGGCGGGCGCAATCGCGGCGATGGCGGGATCGCCGCGTTCGGCCACATAGGCCGCAGCGCCTGCGGTATCGGCATGGCTCAAGGGCACGATCCCGCGTGACCGCAGGAAATGGCGCGATTGGCCGAGCGCCTGCGGGTGGCTGTATGCTGCCTCGAACGTGCGCCCCGGCGCATTGGCGCCCAGCGCCATCAGCGCGTGATTGATCGGCATGAAATATTCAGCCACGATGTGCAGCCCGCTTTCGGGCAGCAGGAAGTGGATATCGGCCACGCGCCCGTGCTGCGAATTTTCGATCGGGATGATCGCCTCGCCCGCGCGGCCATCTTTTACCGCGTCGAGCGCGTCTTCAAAACTGAAGCACGGCAGCGGCAGGGAATCGGGCCGGGCCTCGGTCGCGGCGCGGTGCGAATTGGCGCCGGGCGAGCCCTGGAACGCAATCGCCCGCGCAGGGTCGGCGGCGGCGGCGGCGCGCATCTGGTCGACAAGTGCAAGTGCAGGGGCAGGGAAAGATCGCATCTTGGGGCAGGCTGCTAGAGCGGTGCGGCCGGATCGGCAAGCCTGCTTGCAAAAGCAACGAGGATAGATGCCACGATCAGTCTTGCGCGAGCGCGCGGGCGACACTATGGGCCTGCCGGGATGACACAGGACAATTCTTCGCAAGATGGTGCCGCAGGCCAGAATGGTGGCGGCGATCTGTTCAACACTGCCGCAGGCTGGTTGCTGTTTGCCGCCGGTCTGGGATTGGGTCTTTCGATCCTGTCGGGCAAGTATTTCCACGGTGACAAGCCGCAGCGGCCCGAACAGCTCGGCTACGTGATCGAAGGCGTGGCTGACGACAGTGCCGGCCCGGCGGAAATGTCGATCGCCGAAGTGCTGAACACGATCCCCGCAGCAGACCTGATCGCGGCGGGTGAAAAAGCTTTTGCCAAATGTCAAAGCTGCCACACGATTGATGCGGGCGGCGCCAATGGGGTCGGCCCGAACCTTTCAGGGGCAATGGGCGGCGCGGTCGCGGCCCATGCCGGGTTTGCTTACAGCGCGGAATTAAAGGCATTGGGCGGCCAGTGGGACTGGGACAAGATGGACGCGTGGCTGAAAAGCCCCAAGTCCTATGTTCCGGGCACCAAGATGAGCTTTGCCGGGCTTTCCAAGGTTGAAGATCGCGCGGCGATGGCGGCCTACCTCAATTCCAAGGGCGCAAATCTGCCCTTGCCCGCGTTTACGCCCCCTGCGGCCGATGCGCCGGTTGACGGTGATGCGGCTGCGGTTGAAGGTGAAGCGCCTGCGACCCCCGAAGGCGAAGCCGCACCCGCCGCTTAAGCGACTGACTGTTCAAGGGCCTGCGTGCCAGGTGCCCGCTCGAACCTAACCTTTGAACCCCTGGGCAATCACATACCATTCCGATGATCCCTTGCGGCTCGCGGGTGGCTTGGCGTGCTTGACCACTGCGAAATGCTTTTTGAGCAGCGCCAACAGATCAGAATCGGTTCCGCCCGCCAGCACCTTGGCCACAAATGCGCCGCCGGGGGCAAGGTTTTCGGTCGCAAACCACGCCGCTGCCTCAACCAGACCCATTGTGCGCAGGTGATCGGTCTGTTTGTGGCCGACGGTGTTGGCGGCCATGTCCGACAAGATCAGATCGGGCGCGCCGCCCAATGCTTCGGTCAGTGCGGCGGGGGCGGTATCGGCCATGAAATCCATCTCGAAAATCGTCACGCCCTCCAGCGGTTCGACCGGTAACAGATCGATTCCCACCACCTCGGCGCGGGGCGCCTTGGCCCGCACCACCTGGCTCCACCCGCCCGGTGCAATCCCCAGATCGACCACGCGCGACGCGCCTTTGAGCAGGTTGAAGCGCTCGTCCAACTCGATCAGCTTGTATGCCGCGCGGCTGCGATAACCTTCGGCCTTGGCCTGTCGCACGTAAGGATCATTGAGCTGGCGTTCGAGCCAGCGCACCTGCGATGCGGTGCGGCCCTTGGCGGTCTTTACCCGCTTGGACGGCGTCTTGCTGGCGCGGGTCATTGCGCGCTGCGACCAGAGCGTTGTTTATGCAACTGGCGCAAGGTTCGTTCGGACTGATGCTGCGCGGCCATGATGCTTCTCAGGATTCCTTCGCGGATGCCGCGATCCGCCACCCCCAGCCGCCGAGCGGGCCACAGGTCGAGGATTGCTTCAAGGATCGCGCAGCCTGCCACGACCAGATCGGCGCGGTCCTGCCCGATGCACGGCAGGTTGCTGCGTTCATAAGGTGTCATCGCCGATAGCCGCGCGCTGATATCGCGCATCGCAGGCGCAGGCACGATCAGCCCGTCGACCGCCTTGCGATCATAGCTCGGCAGTTCAAGATAGAGGCTGGCAAGTGTCGTCACCGTGCCACTGGTGCCCAGCAGGCGGATATCGTCATGCCGGGCAGCCTGGGCAACGCGGACGGCAAACGGCGCGAAGCTATCGGACACCATGCGCCGCATTGCCGCATAACGGGCAAGGCGTGCAGGCTCGCTGTCCTCGCCGCGTCCCACGGTGTCGGTCAGCGAAACGACGCCCCATGGCACGCTCTGCCAGTCAAGAATGCGCGGTACCCGGCTTGCTTCGGTGCCGCCCGGTTCCACCAGCACCAGTTCAGTCGAACCGCCGCCAATGTCGAAAATCACCGCCGGGCCATCGCCTGATTCGAGCAGGATGTGGCAACCCAGCACCGCCAGCCGCGCCTCTTCCTCTGCGCTGATGATGTCGAGCACGATGCCGGTTTCACGCCGGACACGTTCGATGAATTCATACCCGTTATCCGCGCGGCGGCAGGCCTCGGTCGCCACCGACCGCGCGAGGCGGACGTTGCGGCGTTGCAGCTTGTCGGCGCAGATTGTCAGCGCGGCGAGGGTTCGATCCATCGCCTTGTCCGATAATCGCCCGCTGGCCGCCAACCCTTCGCCCAGCTTCACCACGCGGCTGAAGGCGTCGATCACGGTGAAATCCCGGCCCGATGGGCGTGCGATCAGCAGGCGGCAATTATTGGTGCCTAGGTCCAGCGCGGCATAGGCTTCGCCGTGGGCGTTACCGCGTGCTGTGCCGATGGTGGAAAGATCGGGCGCGGTGCGCACCTGGCGCGCTTCGCCGCTGCCCCGGCCATCACGACCGGTCTTGCGGCAATCTTGCTGAGGGGGGCGTTTGTAGCGAAAATCAGCTACTTTCCCGGACTTGCCGCCCCGTTTTGTCCCAGCCTTCGAATTCCTG
>PHEL01000203.1 GCA_002842925.1 Alphaproteobacteria bacterium HGW-Alphaproteobacteria-14 | reverse complement strand
GCGTGGCATATTCGTGCCGCCGGTCAGACGCATTGCCGAGCGCGTTGTGCAGCGTGCGTTCGAGGTTCTGGGCGAAGCTGGGCATGGGAGCGGCCTTTTCAGCGGGCGGTAAGTGCTCGTGGCGAATGAGCGGGAGAAGCCGTTTGCGCATCATATGGGATCGCGCGATAAAATTGCGAATCCGTTACCATGAAGGCGCGTGAGGGCGCGCGGTGGATCATCCGCCACCCTTTGCGAATAGTGCATCGGCGGCGGCGCGGTGCGCGGCGGCTTTGTCGCGGTGGGCGGTGACGCGCGCGATTTCCGCTTCGAGCTGCGCGATACGGGTCGCCAATTCAGCTTGGGAATAGGGCGCAAGATCCTCCGCCGCGAGGCGGGCGGCCGCGTCTCCTCTGGGTCTTGGCAGATCGGGTTCTTCCATCAGGATGCAGCATCGCAAGCCAAGCGGGTTGCTGTCAATCCGAGACACGGTTATTGGCGCGCTTCAAGTTGTTATCTGGGTTGGATCAGGGGGATTTTGGTAATGATCGCAGACAATGGCGCGCAATTGCCCGAAAGCATGGCTGCGATCGGGTTCGATGCGCCCGGTACGCCGGATGTGCTGCGGATCGAAACCGCCCCCCTGCCGCGTCTGCGCCCCGATGATGTGCTGATCCGGGTCGCCTATGCCGGGGTCAATCGCCCCGATTGCCTGCAACGCGCCGGTGCCTATCCGCCGCCGCCGGGGGCCTCGCCGCTGCTGGGGCTGGAAGTGGCGGGCGAAGTTGTGGCGGTCGGCTCCGAGGCTCCGCGCGAGATGATCGGGCAATATGTCGCCGCGTTGACGCCGGGTGGGGGCTACGCCGAATATTGCGCCGCGCATTGGCAGCACTGCCTTCCCGTGCCCGAAGGGATGCTGCTGGCCGAAGCCGCGGCGTTGCCCGAAACGCTGTTCACCGTGTGGCACAACCTGTTTGAACGCGGGCTGGCGCGCGATGGTGAGCGGGTGCTGGTGCATGGCGGGACATCGGGCATCGGGACGATGGCGATCATGCTGGCCAAGGCGTTCGGCATGGAGGTGATCGTGACCTGCGGCGATGAAGCCAAATGCGCCGCCGCGCGCCGGATCGGTGCCGACCTAGCGATCAATTACCGCGAGACGGATTTTGTCGAAGCTATCGCCGCGCATACCGGGGGCAAGGGCGTCAACATCGTGCTCGATATGGTGTCGGGCGATTATGTCGCGCGCAATCTCAAATGCCTTGCCGAAGATGGCCGCCACGTCACCATCGCGCTGCTGGGCGGGGCCAAGGCCGATCTCAACATGGCGGTGGTGATGATGCGGCGGCTGACGCTGACCGGATCGACGCTGCGCCCGCGCTCTGACGCTTTCAAAGCCGCGCTGGCTGATGAAATCGCCGATAATGTCTGGCCGCTGTTCGCGAGTGGGGAGCTTTCCCCCGTGATGGACACCACCTTCCCGTTGGCCGAAGCTGCCGCTGCCCATGCGCGGATGGAAGCAGGCGCGCATGTCGGCAAAATCGTGCTGCAGGTGGCGGGCGGCTAGGCGCGGCTCGCTATCGCACTGCACTTTCGCAGGAAATTGACTCCAAATCGTCACGCGTCTGCGCGACGCTTGTAACATTCCCCTGTTATGTCAGCGGCTGACCACGACGTGACACGCAGGGAAATATCATGACCGGTGCCGATCTGTCCGATCTGATCAGCGACAACATTACCAGCCTGCCGCTGTCCGCCCCGCGCACGCCGGAACCCGTCAATGGCGAGCGGCGCAGCTTTCGCACCATCTGGATCAGCGATGTGCATCTGGGCACCAAGGGCTGCAATGCCGAAATGCTGATCGACTTCCTCGACAATACCGATAGCGAAGTGATGTATCTGGTGGGTGACATCATCGATGGCTGGCGGCTGAAGAAGAAGTTCTACTGGCCCGCCGCGCATAATGACATCGTCTGGCGTATCCTGAAACGGGCCAAGCGCGACACCCGCATCATTTACATCCCCGGCAATCATGACGAAATGTTCCGGCAGTTCACCGGGTTGAACTTTGGCGGGATCGAAATCCGCCGCGCCGCCTTTCATGATACCGCCGATGGACGGCGGCTGATGGTGCTGCACGGCGATGAATTCGATGC
>PHEL01000045.1 GCA_002842925.1 Alphaproteobacteria bacterium HGW-Alphaproteobacteria-14 | reverse complement strand
GAGGTCATGCCTTTATTCTTTAGTCTTTGCGCTTGCGGCGACAAGTGGCCCGCGCCTATTGCCCCGCATCACATCAACGGAGAACCCCATGCGCCCTTCAGGACGCGCGCCCGATGAAATGCGCGCCATCACCATTGAAACCGGCTTTACCCGCCATGCTGAAGGATCGGTGCTGATCGGGTTCGGTGATACCAAGGTGCTGTGCACTGCCAGTGTTGAACGCGGGGTTCCGCCGTGGATGCGCGGCAAGGGTGAAGGCTGGGTGACGGGCGAATATTCGATGCTACCGCGCGCGACCCACACTCGTGGGCAGCGCGAAGCCGCAAAGGGCAAGCAATCGGGTCGTACACAGGAAATTCAGCGCCTTATCGGTCGTTCTTTACGTGCAGTCGTTGATTTGCAGAAGTTGGGCGAGCGGCAGATTACCCTCGATTGTGACGTAATACAGGCCGATGGTGGCACGCGCACGGCGGCGATTTCCGGCGCGTGGATTGCGCTGCGCTTGGCGGTCAACGGGTTGATGGCCTCTGGCGATATCAAGCATGATCCGATCACCGCGCAGGTGGCCGGGATTTCGTGCGGGATATTCAAGGGGGCGCCTGTGCTCGACCTTGATTATGACGAGGATTCGAACGCCGAAGCCGATGGCAATTTCGTGCTGCTGTCCGGCGGCAAGATCGCCGAAGTGCAAGCCACGGCCGAAGGCGCAACCTATGACGAGGAAGCCCTGCTGCGCCTGCTGCGCCTCGCCCGGATCGGTTGCGACCAGATCTTTTCCGCGCAGTTGGGCGCGGTAAAATGACGCGTCGTCTCGGCTCTGGTTCGTTGGTGATTGCCACGCATAATGTGGGCAAGCTGAAGGAAATCGGCGCGCTGCTGGAGCCTTACGGGGTGAAGTGCCTCTCCGCCGGTTCGCTGGGTCTGCCCGAACCCGCCGAGACGGGAACAACTTTTGCGCAGAACGCATTGCTGAAAGCCCGCGCGGCGGCGGAGGCTTCGGGCCTTGCGGCGCTGGCGGATGACAGCGGGCTTTCGGTGGCCGCGTTGGGCGGACGGCCCGGTGTTTACACCGCCGACTGGGCAGAACGCCAATGGTTCGAAGGCGCGCCGGGCCGAGACTGGTATATGGCCATGGGCAAGGTCGAAGGAATGCTTGCCGAACAGGGCAGCGATACTGATCGCTCGGCGGCGTTCCATTGCGTGTTGGCGCTGGCCTGGCCCGACGGCGAATACGCCATTTACGAGGGCGCCTGCCACGGCAACCTGTCATGGCCGCCGCGCGGGACGTTGGGCTTCGGTTATGATCCGGTGTTCGTGCCAGCCGGGCGCACGCAAACCTTTGCCGAAATTCCGCCGGCGGAAAAACACGCGATCAGCCACCGCGCCAATGCTTTTGCGAAATTGGTTGCTGACCAGTTCGGTTAAACGCTCAACGGCGCGAGAATCGCTCTGCCGGGTCGAGCCGGGTGCCCATTACGTTGCCCGCTGGCCAATAGCGGCACACCAGCACTTCATCGCTGCGATTGCGCGCGGTGGCGCATCCCACCTCTTGCGTTTCGGGCCAGATGATCTGGGTGTAATGCCCGACGTCGCTCCAGCTTCCGGTATGCGAAACGTGGGGGAAGGTGCCGGGCCGAAAATCGCGCTTTTCCGCGACAAAATAGGAAATCATCTGCCACGGAGAGTAACGATCACGTGTGCCGCGCCACAGGTTTTCGCCCTGCCCGCCGCGCAAGTGATCGGGAGTGTGTTGAAATTTCCGGTGTTCGGCAAGGTGCGTCGCCCAATCCCCGGCATCGAGCGCCAGCGCGTTGCTCCAGCGCAGCGGTGCAAGACCAACCTCCGCACGCGCAGAGTTATGGGCGGCGAGCCATTCGCGCTCGGCCGCCAGCGGCTCGCGCTGCTCTTGCGGCATTGCGGGCATAGCTGTCATAAGCAGCGCGAGGCCAATGGCGCGCACGAGATGGGTTCCCTTCATGCAATCATTCTATGATCCAACGGTTAAGCAGGGCTGAAAATTTCCGACATGGCCCGCGCGCTCTATATTCATTGGCCATTTTGCGCCAAGAAATGCCCCTATTGCGATTTCAATTCGCACGTTCGGGCCGGGGTCGATGTGGCGGCGTGGCAGTTGGCGCTGATCGCGGATATGCGCGCCGAGGCGGTGTTGACGGCACGAGAACCGCTGACCTCGATCTTCTTTGGGGGCGGCACACCTTCATTGATGCCGCCAGTTCTGGTTGCAGCATTGCTGGCCGAGGCGGAAGCCCTGTGGGGGTTTGCGCCGGACATCGAAATCACGCTGGAAGCCAACCCATCCTCGGTTGAAGCGGCCAATTTCGCGGTGTTGGCAAGTGCGGGCATCAATCGCGTATCGCTCGGCGTGCAATCGTTCGATGATGTGGAATTGCAGTTTCTGGGGCGGCTACACGGGGCCAAAGAGGCGCTGGCGGCACTCGAAACAGCGCAAGCCCACTTCAAGCGTGTAAGTTTCGACCTGATCTACGCCCTGCCCGGCCACACGCCTGAATTGTGGCATGATCGGCTGACCCGTGCGCTGGCAATGGGTACCGGGCATCTGTCGCTGTATCAACTCACCATCGAACCCGGCACCCGCTTTGCCAGCGATGTGCGGCGCGGGCGGTTGACTCCGCTGGATGATGACGCGGCTGCCCAATTATTCGGCATCACCCAAGACGTGACGCAAGCGGCGGGCCTGCCTGCCTATGAAACGAGCAACCACGCCCGCGCGGGTGAGGAAAGCCGCCACAATCTCGTCTATTGGCGGTATCAGGATTATTTCGGGATCGGCCCCGGCGCGCATGGGCGGCGTGGGGCGCAAGCGACGGTGCGGCACAAGAAGCCCGAGAACTTCCTTTCCGCTGTGGCGCAGCAGGGCGATGGGATTGTCGAGGCGCGGACGCTGTCAGTGCCAGAACAAGCCACCGAGGCGTTGCTGATGGGGCTGCGACTGACCGAGGGGATTGATCTTGCGGCTCTGACGGCGCGGTTCGGCCTGCCCCGCGCCGGGTTGATCGAGGAAAGCGCGCTAACCCACCTGACCACGCTCGGCCTGATGTGGCAGGATGGCGCGCGCATCGGGGTTGCCCCGCCGGGCCGTGCGCTGCTCGATGCGCTGCTGGCCGAGGTGGTGGCCGATGCGTTGGTGGCGGCATGAACACCCCGCCTCTGATTGAAGCATGGCGTGCGCACCTCGCCGATAATCGCCGCCGGTCGCCGCATACTGTGCGCGCCTATGTTTCCGCAGCACAAAGGCTGGTGGCCGCCAACGCGCTAGAAAGTTGGGAAGCGGTGGCGCGCTCTGAGGCACACCATTTGCGCACCTTCCTCGCAGCGCGACGTGCCCAAGGATTAGGCAATGCCAGCGCCGCGCGCGAGCTTTCCGCGCTTAAAGCCTTCATCGCCTTCGCGCGCCAGCAAAGCGGCGATCCCGATCCCACCCCGCCCCGCCTGCGCGGCCCGCGTCTGAAGAAAGGCCTGCCGCGCCCGGTAACCCCCGATGAGGCCGTAAACCTTGCCGCGATGGTCGATGGCACCGCGACCACCGACTGGATCGGCGCGCGCGACCGGGCGGTGTTGCTGCTGATGTATGGATCGGGCCTGCGCATTGCCGAGGCACTTTCACTGACCGGGCGTGACGTGCCGCTGGGCGAAGTGCTCCAAGTTACGGGCAAGGGCGGCAAGCAACGGATGGTGCCGGTGCTTCCGGTCACCCGCGCAGGCGTGGCGGAATATGTCCGCCTGTGCCCGTGGCCGGTGTCCGCCAATCAACCACTGTTTCGCGGGGCGAAGGGCGGCGCATTGTCGCCCGGCATGGTGCAGCGGGCGATGGCGCAGGCGCGGCGCGCATTGGGCCTGCCCGATACCGCCACGCCCCACGCGCTGCGGCATTCGTTTGCCACGCACCTGCTCAGCGCCGGGGCAGACCTGCGCTCGCTGCAAGAACTGCTCGGCCATGCTTCTTTGGGGTCGACGCAAATCTACACCCGCGTTGATGCCTCCAGCCTTCTGGAGAATTACCGCAACGCGCACCCGCGCGGGGGCAAGGCCTGACGCCTATTCCTCGGCTTCATGCGCTTTGACCGGCTTCCAGGTGACGAAGCGATAAACGTAAATCGCAACGCCTGCGACCACGACGGCAATAATGGCATAGCCCGCCAGCGTTTCATATTCATCGATCAGCCCGGCAAGCGCCTGTCCGCCCAGGATCAAAAGCCCGTTCCAGATTAGCGAGCCGAGAAACGTGAACATGGAAAACCGCCACACGCTCATCCGCGCAAGGCCAGCCGGCAGCGAAACGATGGTGCGCAACAGCGGAGAGAACCGCAGCAGGAACACGATCCAGTCACCATATCTGCGGAAGATGTCGCGCGCCTTGGTGAATTCGTCCCATTCGAATGTCAGCCAGCGGCCCCAGCGGTCGATCACTTTCTTGAGAGTTTCCTCGCTCCAGCGGTAGCCCAGCCAGTACCAGAACAGATTGCCCGCCAGGGTGCCCGCCGTGGCGACGATCCACAGTGTGACCCCGTTCATCTTCCCCTGTTCCACCAGCACCCCGGCAGCGCCAAGGATCACCTCCGACGGGATCGGCGGAAACACGTTTTCAAGGATCATCAGCACAAAAATGCCGAGATAGCCGCCCTTGTCGAGCAGCCCGAGCAGGAATTCGGTCATTATGCCTCTACAATTTGCCGGGGGCTGCGATGCCGCGTTCAACCAATCGCCGCTCGATCGCGTCCCAGATCATGCCCGCCGTATCGGTCTGGTTGAATTTGTCTATCGCCACGATCCCGGTAGGCGAGGTGACGTTGATTTCGGTCAGCCACTTACCGCCAATCACGTCAATCCCGACGAAGGTGAGGCCAAGCCGTTTGAGGTCGGGGCCAAGCGCGTCGCAGATTTCCTGTTCGCGCGCCGTCAATTCGGTCGGCTGCGCGCTGCCGCCCATGGCGAGATTGGAACGGAACTCCCCCTCCCCCGGCAAACGGTTGATCGCGCCCGCCACCACACCATCGATCAGCACGATGCGCTTATCCCCCTGCGCCACTTCGGGCAGGAAGGGCTGTACCATATGCGGTTCGGGCCAAGTCTGATTGAAGACCTCGAAAAGCGCGGAAAGGTTTTCGCCATTCTCACCGATGCGGAAAATCGCCTTGCCGCCGTTGCCATGGATCGGCTTGACCACGATCGCGCCGTGTTTGGCCATGAAACGCCGCACTTCATCGACCGAGCGCGTTACCAGCGTCGGCGGCATGAAGCGGCGGTAATTGAGCACCATTACCTTTTCGGGCGAATTGCGGACATTGGCCGGATCATTAACGACCAGCGTTTCGTGTGCGATGCGTTCGAGCATATGGGTGGCGGTGATATAGCCCATGTGGAACGGTGGATCCTGCCGCATCAGCACCACGTCAACATCGCTCCCCAGATCAAGTCGCACTTGTTCGCCGCGCGTGAAATGATCGCCCTCTACCTGCTGCACTGTTACCGGAAAAGCGTGAGCGAACAGCCGGTCGTCCTCATCCAGCGTCAGGCTTTCAACGTGGTATTCATAAATCGTGTAGCCGCGCGCCTGCGCAGCCAGCATCAGCGCGAACGAACTGTCGCCCGCAATATTGATCCGGTCGATGGGGTCCATCTGGACGGCAATTTTTAAAGCCATTTCCGAAAATCCGTTCGTGCTGAGTGCTGAGCCTGTCGAAGCATCGAAGCACCGTATTGCTTCGGCGCGGCGATTTATACCAGCGCGCTAAGATGCTGACGCATCACGCGCTGGAATGCTCAAGCGCCGCACGGGCTTAACCAAAGTTCGATGAGTCAGGCTCAACGAACTTTGGTATTAGAAGAAAGTCCGGCCCTTCGACAAGCTCAGGGCGAACGGAAGGGGGCTTATAAAAACGGCATCCACGCGTTTTCGATGTGGGTCGGCTTGCTGCCCGGTGCAAGCAGGATCACGTCAATGCGGATATCCTCGCCGCCGGTTGCGTATTCGTGTGCGACGATTTCCGCCGCTTTGGCCACCCGAGCCAGCCGCCGTTCGTCAATCGCGTCAGCCAGTGCAGCGCTGCGTGCGCGCCATTTGACTTCGACAAAGGCGACCAGGCCGGGTTTGCGGGCGATCAGATCAATCTCGCCAGCCTTGGTCTTGACCCGTTCGGCGATAATCCGCCAGCCTTGCTGGGTCAGCCACATCGCCGCCTCAGCCTCACCTTGGCGCCCGCGCTGATCGGCTTCGCGGCGCATATTGATGGAGCGTTCGTGGGTCATTCGCCCTTCAACTCCAGCGCGCGGGCATAAAGTGCCGCGCGGTCGAGCCCGGTGGCCTTGGCGACGATTCCCGCTGCCTTGCCCGGCCCCGCATCGGCCAGCGCGCTGCGCAGCAATGCGTCGGGATCAGCCACCGGCGTTTCGGCCTCGGCAGGCGGCCCGATCAACAGCACAATCTCACCTTTGGGTGGATGTGCGGCGTAATGATCTGCGAGGCTTGCGGCGCTGGCGCTGCGGCATTCCTCGTGCAGCTTGGTCAGTTCGCGTGCGACCGCGACTTCGCGCTGCGGCCACAATTCGGCAATCGCACGCAGTGAACGCTCGATCCGGGGCGCGGTTTCGTAAAACACCAGTGTGGCGGCGATCCCGCTGAGCGCTTCGAGCGTTTCCCGGCGCGCCTTGTCCTTGACCGGCAGGAACCCGGCGAACAGGAACCGGTCGCTCGGCAGGCCTGCGATCGACAGGGCTGATACCGCAGCACAGGCCCCCGGAATGCTGATGACGGGAACACCTGCCGCGCGCGCTTCTTTCACCAGACGATAGCCAGGATCGGAAATCAGCGGCGTTCCGGCATCGCTCACCAGCGCCACCGCTTCATTGCGTGCCAGATCGATCACCCGCGCGCGCACTTCGGGCGGGGCGTGATCGTCCAGCCGTTGCAACCGCGCCGAGATACCGTAATGTTTGAGCAACTTGCCGGTGACGCGCGTATCTTCGCACGCCACCAGCGCCGCGCCGCGCAGCACGTCGACCGCACGCAACGTCATGTCGCCAAGATTGCCAATCGGGGTCGCAACGATGTAGAGACCGGGGTCTGGCGTCCCGACTGGGATGGATGGAAGCTCTGCGGTCATTATGGCCGGATCAATGGAGCAGCAGCGAGGGGTCGGCAAGGATGAAGCGCATAAATATGCCATTTTGGACAGTCGCACAGGATGGTTGGCTGATGCGCGGTGTCCGGCTGATTACGGGGCGCAATCTCGCGTTGGCGGGGGCTGCGATGCTCGCGGCCGCGTGTCAGGTGATTCCCAAGACCGACGTTGCCACTGCTCCGCCGTCAGCGCCGACACCCGAACCTTCGGCAACCGCGCTACCCACAGATACCGGCCGCCATCGCATCGCGCTGTTGGTGCCGATGGGCGGCGATACCGCAGCCGTCGGGCAGGCGATCGCCAATGCGACGACAATGGCGCTGCTCGATACCAGCGCAGATAACCTGCGGATTACCACCTATGATACCTCCGCTGGAGTGTCGGCTGCGGCGCGCAAGGCGATTGCCGATGGTAACAAGCTGATCCTTGGCCCGTTGATGGGCGATGCCGTGCACCAGCGTTGCCGGGCCGGACGTGTTCGTGATCGGCCATGTGCCCGAACAATCGGTTCGCCGCAGCGTGCAATATGCCCGCGCGCGCGGGTCCAACCGCTTTGCCGCGCTGCTGCCCGAAGGTGATTACGGCACGCGCGCAGCATCGGCGCTTGACAATGCACTCCGCGATTTCGGCGGTGCTTTGGCGGGGCGTGAGACCTATGCGCGCGGCAATACCTCGATTGTCAGTGCGGCCCAGCGCCTGCGTGCAGCGGGCGGGTATGACACTGTCGTGATTGCAGACAGCGCACGGCTTGCCATCCAGGCTGCCGATGAATTGCAGCGCGATGCGTCTGCGCGGGCGCGCATTCTGGGCACCGAGCTCTGGAGCGGAGAGGCGGCGTTGGCCCGCGCCGGATCGATGGAGGGCGCGCTGTTCGCCGCCGTGTCCGACCAGCGCTTCAAACGCTTTGCCGACAGTTACGAAGCGCGATTTGGGGCGCAGCCATTCCGGGTGGCGACGCTGGGTTACGATGCTGTGCTGCTGACCTTGCGGGTGGCGCGTGACTGGAAGGTTGGCACGCCCTTCCCCAAGGGCGAATTGTATGACCGCGGCGGCTTTCTGGGCGTTGACGGGGCGTTCCGCTTTGGCCGCAACGGCGTGATCGAACGCGCGCTCGAAGTGCGCGAGGTGCGCGGCGGTGAGGTTATCGCGGTCGATGCTGCGCCAACCGGCTTTACGCGCTGAGTAAAACCGGCAAGCGCCGCTTGTGAGGCGCCTGCGCGCAGGCCTATAGCTGCGCCTATGTCCGATACCACCCCAGACGATCTGTTCGCCAATACCCCCACCTCCAGCGGCGATTACAATGCCTCAGCCATCGAGGTTCTCGAAGGGCTTGAGCCGGTGCGCCGCCGCCCCGGTATGTATATCGGCGGAACCGATGAACGCGCGTTCCACCACCTCGCTGCCGAAGTGCTCGACAACGCTATGGACGAAGCTGTGGCAGGCCATGCCACGCGGATCGAGATGCGTCTTGATGAAGCCAATCGCCTCTCGGTTGCGGATAATGGGCGCGGTATCCCGGTTGATGAACACCCCAAGTTTCCGGGCAAATCGACGCTGGAAGTGATCATGTCGACGCTCCATTCGGGCGGCAAGTTTTCGGGCAAGGCCTATGCCACCAGCGGCGGCTTGCACGGTGTCGGGGTCAGCGTGGTCAATGCGCTTTCGGTGCAAACCCGGGTTGAAGTGGCGCGCGACAAGCAACTTTATGCGCAAGAGTTTTCGCGCGGAATCGCTCAAGGCGCGCTGCAAAATCTCGGCCCGACCCCCAACCGGCGCGGCACCACGGTGACGTTCGTGCCTGACCCGGAAATCTTCGGTGATCGCAAGTTCAACGCCAAGCGCTTGTTCAAACTTGCGCGGTCGAAAGCCTATCTGTTTGCAGGCGTCGAAATCCGCTGGAAATGCGCGCCCGGCCTTGCCAGCGATGATGTCCCGGCTGAGGCGACGTTCAAGTTTCCTGGCGGGCTCGCGGATCACCTGGCCGAACAGGTAGGTGGGCGCGAATGTGTCACCGCGCAGCCCTTCACCGGCAAGCAGGATTTCGCTGCGACCGGCGGCGAGGCGCAAGGCCGGGTCGAATGGGCGATTGCCTGGCCGCTTTATTCCGATGGGTCGACCAGCTGGTATTGCAACACCGTGCCCACCCCCGATGGCGGCACGCATGAACAGGGCCTGCGCACCGCGTTAACTCGGGGATTGCGCGCGTTTGGTGAACTGGTTGGTGCCAAGAAGGCCAAGGACATCACCGCCGATGATGTAATGACTGGCGCGGAAGTCATGCTCAGCGTGTTTATCCGCGACCCGCAATTCCAGTCGCAGACCAAAGACCGCCTGACCTCACCCGAAGCGGCACGCATGGTCGAAAATGCGGTTCGCGACCATTTCGACCACTTCCTCACCGATAATATGGAGCGCGGCAAGGCGCTGCTGGGTGAGGTGATGGAGCGCATGGACGAACGGCTCAAGCGCAAACAGGAACGCGAAATCAAGCGCAAGACCGCCACCAACGCCAAGAAACTGCGCCTGCCGGGCAAGCTCACCGATTGCAGCGGCGAAGGGGGGCGTGAGACGGAATTGTTCATCGTCGAAGGCGATTCTGCGGGCGGCAGCGCCAAACAGGCGCGCGACCGCAAGTCACAGGCGATCCTGCCTATCCGGGGCAAAATCCTCAACGTCGCATCGGCCACCACTGACAAGATCCGCGCCAATTCCGAAATCGCCGATCTGTCGCTGGCGCTTGGATGCGGCACCCGCAAGGATTGTGACGCCGATCAGCTGCGCTACGACCGCATCATCATCATGACCGACGCCGATGTTGACGGCGCGCATATCGCCACGTTGCTGATGACGTTCTTCTTTCAGGAAATGCCCGATATCGTCCGCAAGGGGCATCTCTACCTCGCCCAGCCACCGCTTTACCGGCTGACGGCGGGCAAAGAGAGCCGCTACGCCCGCGACGATGCGCACCGCGCCGAATTGGAAGCGACCGTGTTCAAGGGCAAGAAGGTTGAAGTAGGGCGCTTCAAAGGCCTTGGCGAGATGAACCCGCAGCAATTGCGCGAAACCACGATGGCCCCCGAAACGCGCGGGCTGATCCGCATCACGCTGCCGCAGGAGTTTGAACAGCGCGCAGGCGTGGCGCGGCTGGTCGATGAACTGATGGGCCGCAACCCCGAACACCGGTTTAACTTCATCCAGAACCGCGCGGGCGAGATTGACCGCGATCTGATCGATGCCTGATCGCAAATATCCCGACCCGCGCGAGGAAGACATCATGGCCGGGAACCGCCGGGTGTCGCGGCCCGACAGCGCGTTGCCGGATTCGATCATCCCCGATGCATCCTATCGCCCGATCCCGATTGTGTGGTTTGCGTCAGCGTTTCTCATGCAGATGGTGGCGCTGTTCGCGCTGTTTGTGGTGTTGCAAAATCAATCGGGCTGGATCGTGATCGGCCTTGCGGCGCTGATTACCGGGATACTCGGGATGTGGACGTGGGATCGCGGAATGAAGGCTGCCGGCACGGGCTGGAAGATTGCCACCATCGCGATGCTGGCCGGGCAACTTGCCTTTGTGTGCCTTGGTGCCGCCAGCAGACTGTGATTGCGCCGCACATGGCGATCACGGATGTCCAACCGCTTCGGTGTGAATATGCAGATGCCCTTCCAGCGTGCGGTGGACGGGGCACTTGTCCGCGATTTCGATGATCTTCGCGCGTTGTTCTGCGGTCAGTTCATCCCCCAAAAGCTCGATCTTGCGATTGAGCGATTGCACGTTGGCTGAAACATCTTCATCCGAGCAGTGGTCGCAATCCTTGGCATGATCGCGATCATGGGTCAGCGCAATTCGCGCACCTTCAAACGGCCATTGTTTGCGGTCGGCATACATCTTCATCGTCATCGCGGTGCAGGTGCCCAGCGCCGCCAACAGCAGGTCATACGGCGTTGGGCCTGTATCATTCCCACCAGCGCTTGCCGGCTCATCCGCGACAAAGCGGTGGCGTGAAGTGAAAACTTCGGTGCCGAATTTGCCGTTTCCGGTTTGCACCACCACGCCCGTTTCCGGCTTTGGTGACATATCCTTGTTCGCCAGATACCGCACAGCCCAAGCGGCGATGATTTGCGCCGCGAAATTCGCATCATCGTCATTGGTCAGCAGATGGTCGGCACCTGCCAGGCTGACAAAGCTTTTGGGATGTTTGGCCGCGTCGAACAATTTGCCGGCGTGCTCCACCCCGACAATGGCATCGGTGGGCGAATGCATGATCATCAGCGGAACGCGCAGCCTGGTCATCTGGTCAAGCAGTTCAACTTCGCGGGTTTTCTTCAGGAATTCCGCGCTCAGCACGAACGATCGCCCGCCGATGGTAACCTGACCCTCACCCACGCGCTCGATCTCTTCCAGATCGCCCTTGATATTGTGAAGCACATGGGGAACGTCGCTGGGCGCGCCGATGGTTGCCACAGCGGCAACCTTTTCGCGGCCAAGGATGCTCGCCGCAGCCAGCACCGCTGCCCCGCCAAGGCTATGGCCAACCAGCAGGATCGGGCAATCGAATTGCGCGATCATGTAATCGACCGAAGCAACCAGATCTTCGACGTCACTGGCAAAGCCTGCACTACCGAAATCACCTTCGCTTGCACCCAAGCCGGTAAAATCGACACGCAACGCGGCGATCCCTTCACGGGCCAACGCGCGGGTGACGGCAGTCGCTGCCTTGGATTGCTTGGTGCAGGTAAAGCAGTGCGCAAACAGCGACGCCCCGCGCACCAGCCCGGTGGGCAATTCAAGCGCAGCGGCGAGCGTATGCCCTTTTGCTGTCGTGATCTTGAGGTTCTCGGTCGGCATCGGCAATCTCCTTGCGCGGCAGTCTTACCGGTTATTCGCTGTGCAGGCACAAAAGTTTCAGCGGGCCGAGGCGCTCGCGCCGTCAATTGCTGGGGTTCCGCCGCGTCACGCTTGCACAAGGTGGCGCGGCCACTTAACGCAAACGGAAAGTGTAAAGGAAAACCCATGACTCAGCAGCCCAATGGCCCGCAACGTTTTGAAGGCACGAAATCCTATATCGCCACCGAAGACCTGAAGGTCGCGGTGAATGCCGCGGTGATGCTGCGCCGCCCACTGCTGATCAAGGGTGAACCCGGCACCGGCAAGACCGTGCTGGCGCATGAGATTTCCAAGGCGCTGAATGCCCCGCTGATTGAATGGAACATCAAATCCAGCACCAAGGCGCAGCAGGGCCTGTACGAATATGACGCGGTGGCCCGCCTGCGCGATGGGCAGTTGGGCGAAGAACGCGTCCACGACATCCGCAATTACATCAAAAAGGGCAAGCTGTGGGAAGCCTTCACCGCGCCGGAACTGCCTGTGTTGCTGATCGATGAAATCGACAAGGCCGATATCGAATTTCCCAACGACCTGTTGCAGGAACTCGACCGGATGAGCTTTGACGTTTACGAAACGCAGGAGCGGATCGAGGCGAAAGACCGCCCGATTGTCGTCATCACCTCGAACAATGAAAAAGAACTGCCCGACGCTTTCCTGCGCCGCTGTTTCTTCCATTACATCAAGTTTCCCGACCGCGACACGATGCAGGAAATCATCGACGTCCACTTCCCCGGCATCCAGAAAGTGCTGGTGAAAAAGGCGATGGATATCTTCTACGACCTGCGCGATGTGCCGGGCCTGAAGAAAAAGCCTTCAACCAGCGAACTGCTCGACTGGCTCAAGCTGCTGTTGAACGAGGACATGCCGCTGGAAGTGCTCCAAAACAGCAATCCGGCGAGCGCCATCCCCCCGCTGCACGGCGCGCTGCTGAAGAACGAACAGGACATCATGCTGTTTGAACGGTTGGCGTTCATGGCGCGGCGCAATCCGGGGTGAGATGTGCAAGGCCTGCGCTCGGCCTATTGCTAAATATGCTGATTTCCCTATCGTGTCATGCAAAGCAGGAGGGGACATGATGGCTGTATTTAAGCGTTTTATATCAGGTGTATGCGCTGCCACGCTGGTCGCTGGCCTGACCGTTTCAGCCGCTACAGCGCAGGAGCCTGACACTCAGCCCGAGTCCATCTGGAGCCACGATCTCAGCGGCCTCATGCTCCCCGCTACGCTCGCCGGGTTCGAACGCGGCCAGAGCAAGCAGTTCGACAAGGACGGTTACAATGTCGGTGTCGCATTCAAGGACGATGCGAGCGGCAGCTGGGCGGATCTGTTCATCTACCGCGCATCTCCTGCATCGGTTCCGATCTGGGGTGATCGGGCGGTTGCCGGGATGTTTGCCAACCCGGTTCTGGGAGAGGTGGACGTTGATGCGGTGCGGATAATGCCCTTCACGCCCCCTAATAATGCGGGCGAAAAAAGCGGCCTCAAAGTGCTGGCTCCGCTCCAAAACGACCTGACGGCGAGTGGGCTGGCGATGTATATGCATGACGGATGGCTGATCAAACTGCGGATGACATCGCGCAAACTCGATATCGTCGCACTCGAAGCCCGGATGGCTGATTTCATTGCCGGACTGAAGCTTTCCCCTGCAGCAAGGCCCGCGCCCACCTTTGTCGATATTCTTGACTGCCCTACTCCGCTCAAGCCAGGCAAGAAGGCAAGATTGATCCAGCTCGACATGATGGGCTCGATCATGCTCGGTGCAACCCTTGGAGCAGCCCACGAAGAAAAAGCCGAAGCGGACAATCAGGGTGACGATTCTTCCGCCCGCGATAGTGTGTGGTGCCGCGACCCGGCATCGCAGCCGCAGTTTGGCATTTATCGGCGGGGTGCAGATGAAGATAGCTATCTCATCGCGCTTGGCGACGTTGGCACAAGCCTGGCGGTGGGGCGTTATGACCTTGGGCCATTGATGAAGCCGACGCGCGGCTATCTCGTCACCCAATCCGACGGGGTGACAGAACAGGTCTATCCACCGTTCGACCGGCTTCCACTGCCCGGGCAAGTGCTGGGGCTGCCAGGCAATGTGGACGCGGTGTTCAGCGCAGGGCTTATGCCAGGCAATAACACCGGAACAACGATTATGGTGCCGGGGGGATAGTGCCGTGATGCGGCCCGCCCCACTTCAATCGAAGCTGTAGGCCAGCTCGAAATCGCCCCAGCGCCGCCCGCCGATCACCAGCGGGACATAGACATTGCGCACCACCACGTAATTGTTGCCGTCGCCTTCCTGACGATAGACTGCCATCATGTAGGGCGCAGTGCTGGCCTTGGCCTTGCGGTCGATTGTATCGAACATCAGCCGCCCGTTGCGGCAATATTTGGTGTCGTGCGCCAGATCACCGGTTGGCTTGCGCGAACGTTCGGTGAGGTGGGTCGGCAGGAATCCGTTCAGATCGGTGCAGGCCACCGCCAGCACGCGCGGGTCGCTCGCCTTGGCACGGTCGAGGAAGGGGCGCCATTCTGCGTGCGCCCACTCGGTGACCCGGGTGCGGAACAATTGCGGGTTGGTGCCCGGCACCGGCACGTAATCTGTATCGAACAACGCCGCCATCGTCACAGCCCCGCTCGCCAGCGCAGCTTCGGTGTGCTGGGTCAATTCCGCCATCATCGCCTGCGCCTGGCTCACCATCGCACTGTCTTCGGGGCTGAGGCCGGCCTGAACGATCCGGTCGAACATTTCGCTGGCGGTGATTTCCAGCTCCTCCATCTTGCGGTGCGCGCCGTGCAGCCGTTCTTCGTTGCTGCGCGAGGCGGCGTCATAACTGCTGAGCACGCGCTGCACCTTGTCGACATGGCTGCTGATGGTGCCGGTTGATCGCGCGATCACGTCGTTCTGCTTATCGACCTCTTCGACCAGAGCACCGACGTTGGAAAGACTGCTTTCGATCCGAGCGACAGATGCGCGGGCTTCGCCGCTGGCCTTGGCTCCTGCCTCGATCCGGGTGATGACCACCTCGGCCTCACCGCCCAATGCATCAATCGTCTGGGCGATTTCCTCGGTCGCCTTGCGGGTATCGTTGGCAAGGCTTTTGACCTCGGCCGCCACCACCGCAAACGTCCGCCCCGCATCGCCCGCCCGCATTGCTTCGATGGTGGCGTTCAATGCAAGAATGTTGGTTGTCTCGGCGATGTTGTCGATATCCTGGGCGCTGCGGCGCACCTGTTCCATCGCAGCGGAAAAGCTGGTGACGTGCTGGCCGAGGGTGTCGACCAGTTCGATCAGCCCGGCAATCTGGCCGAGCGAGGACTGGATCAGCGACGTGCCTTCATTGAGCCGCTCGATCGCGCGTTCGGACAGCAGCCGCGCCTCGTCACTTGCCTCGGCGACCTTGTTCTGGTCGGCTTCGAGCGCGCGGACGGTCTCGGCCAGCGCCTCATGTTCGGAGCGCAGGCTGCGTGACGAGGCGATCACCGCCTCAACCACACCGGCCACATCGGTGCAGCCCACGGTCACCGCGCCGCAGCTCTCCGGGATCATCCCCAGCGCGTGGGCGTTGGCGGTATTGATGGCGAGCTGGTTCATGCGCGGTTGCGGCCCCTGTTATGCTTGCGCAGAACCTAACCGCAGGATGGTAAGCGAACCGTTAAAACCCCTCGCAAGAATGGGGACTGGTCAGCGCGAAAGCCGCAGGTTAAGCAAGCCTCATGTTTTTCAATTTTATCGACGAGCTGCGGGCGGCCGGGATTGGTGCCAGTTTCAAAGAGCACCTCACCTTGCTTGAGGCTCTCGACAAGGACGTAATCGATCAGACGCCTGAGGCGTTCTATTACCTTTCCCGCGCCACCTTTGTGAAGGATGAAGGCCTGCTCGACCGGTTCGATCAGGTGTTCCACAAGGTCTTCAAGGGGATCATGTCCGATTACGGCCAGAACCCGGTCGATATCCCCGAGGACTGGCTGAAAGCCGTCGCCGAGAAGTTCCTCACCCCTGAGGAAATGGAAGCGATCAAATCGCTGGGCGATTGGGACGAGATCATGGAGACGCTGAAAAAGCGGCTCGAGGAACAGGAAAAACGCCATCAGGGCGGCAACAAGTGGGTTGGCACTGGCGGCACCAGCCCCTTCGGCAATTCGGGCTACAACCCCGAAGGCGTGCGGATTGGCGGGGAGAGCAAGCACAAGCGCGCGATCAAGGTCTGGGAAAAGCGCGAGTTCAAGAACCTCGACTCGACCCGCGAACTTGGCACCCGCAATATCAAGATGGCGCTTAGGCGGCTGCGCCGTTTCGCCCGCGAGGGTGCGCAGGATCAGCTGGATATTGACGCCACGATCAAGGGCACGGCCAAGCAGGGCTGGCTAGACATCCACATGCGTGCAGAACGCCGCAATGCCGTGAAGTTGCTGCTGTTCCTCGACGTTGGCGGCTCGATGGATCCGTTCATCAAGCTGGTCGAAGAGCTGTTCAGCGCCGCTACGGCGGAGTTCAAGAACCTTGAGTTCTTCTACTTCCACAACTGCCTCTATGAAGGCGTGTGGAAGGACAACAAGCGCCGCTGGCAGGAACGCACGAAAACGTGGGACGTGCTCCACAAATACGGCCACGATTACAAGATCGTGTTTGTGGGCGACGCGGCGATGAGCCCCTATGAAATCAGCCATCCGGGCGGCAGTGTCGAGCACATGAACGAGGAAGCGGGAGCATTGTGGTTGCAGCGCGTGGCCAATACCTACCCTGCCACCGTGTGGCTCAACCCGGTGCCCGAAAAGCAATGGGGTTATTCGCAGTCGACCAAGATGATCAAGCAGCTGGTCAATGACCGGATGTATCCGCTGACGTTGGACGGGCTGGATGATGCAATGCGGGAGCTCAGCCGGAAACACGGGGCTTGAGCGACCGTCCTGATGGCGGCCACACCCGCTTCGAGGCCGTCCGCCTTCGGCTCGAAGCCTTCGATCCGGGCACGGGTTGGCGGCTCGCGCTCTACGAATTCCTGCTGTTTGGGTTCAAGCAGGGCTGGGCGTGCCTGTTCGGCGGCTTGCTGCTCGCGCTGCTGCTAGGCACGCACCTGTTCTACCCAGACAGTGCTCCCCTGCACCGCTATGATTTCCTGACCCTCGCCGCCATCGGCATCCAAGCCGGGATGCTCGCCTTCCATCTTGAAACATGGCGGGAGGCGCGAGTTATTCTGATCTTCCACGTCGTGGGCACGGTGATGGAACTGTTCAAGACGCAGGCCGGATCATGGACTTACCCTGAGGCAAGCGTGCTGCACATCGGCGCGGTGCCGCTGTTTTCGGGGTTCATGTATGCCGCTGTCGGCAGTTATATCGCAAGGGTGTGGCGGATTTTCGACTTCCGCTTCACCTGCTATCCGCCCCAATGGGCAACGTGGCTGCTGGCGGCAGCTATCTACATCAACTTCTTCGCCCACCATTTCATTATCGACATTCGCTGGGGACTGTTCGCCGCCACGGCGGTGATTTTCTGGCGCACCCGCGTCCACTTCCGCAACTGGCGCGCGCATCGCTGGATGCCGCTGCTGGTCGGTTTCGGTCTCGTCGCGATGTTCATCTGGTTTGCCGAGAACATCGCCACCTTCGCCAACGCCTGGAACTATCCCGGACAGGAGACAGAGTGGCGGATGGTCAGCATCGCCAAATATGGCAGCTGGTATCTGCTGATGCTGATCAGCTTCGTGCTGGTCACACTGGTGCAACCGGTGCGCGAACCGGATCAGCCCTTCTGATCCAGCTCCTCGTTGAGCCGCAGACCGCAGCGCCAGAAGAAAAACGCCGGAACCAGCCCGAGAAACGCCGCGCCATACAACACGTAGCGCACGCTCTCCGCGCCATAAGCCGGTTGCAGATAGTCGGACAGCATCCCGAAAAACAGCGGCCCCAGCCCCAGCCCGATCAGGTTCTGGAAAAACAACAGGGTCGCCGCCGCAATTGCGCGGGCGCGGATTGGCACCAGCCCCTGGGCAGCGGAATAGGTCGGCCCGTAATAGAATGAGTTGAACATCGTCGGCAAGAACAGCAGCACCAATGCCATCGGCCAGCTTGGCGAATTATAGGCCAGCAACGCCAGCGGCACGGCCAACGCCATGCCGATCGCAGGCGCGCTCAGCACGTGGCGGCGATTTTTTGCGCCGAACCGGTCAGCCAGATAACCGCCGAGAATCGTGCCAACGATACCCCCCACTCCGCCCACGATGCCGAACCAGAGGCCCACCTCGCCCGGTGTCAGATCATGCGTGCGCTGGAAAAAGATCGTCGTCCAGGTGGTCTTGCCATAGGAAAGGAATGACGCTGCTGAACCGGCAAATAACAACAACACGAACGCCCGCGAACTCATCACCACCCGCAGCGCGTCCTTTAACGGCAGTGCTGCGGGCTGATTCTGATTGCGCAGGATCATCTGCGCATCACTGCGACGCGGGTCTTTCAGCACGAACCACACCACAAGCGCGAGAACTACCCCAGGCAGGCCGACGATCAGGAATGCCTCTCGCCAACCAGCAAAGTCGGCCAGAATGCCGCCAATCACCATGCCCATCAGCGTGCCAATCGGAATGCCGAGCGAATAGAAAGCGAGCGCGGAGCTGCGCTTTTCTGGCGGCACGATGTCGCTGATCAGTGAATGCGCAGGCGGTGTGCAGCCCGCCTCCCCCACGCCCACGCCGATGCGCGCGAGCAGCAGTTGCGTAAAGTTCTGCGCCAGCCCGCATAGCGCGGTCATGGCTGACCATATGGCCAGGGAAACCGCGATTACTGCCGGGCGACTGGTAGATGACCGATCGGCAAAGCGCGCAATCGGAATGCCCAGCACCGTGTAAAACAGCGCAAAGGCCAGTCCGGTCATTAGCCCGATCTGGGTATCGCTGAGCCCCAGATCGCGGGCAATCGGTTCGGCAAGGATATTGACGATCTGCCGGTCGATGAAATTGAAAATATAGACGATCAGCAAGATCCACAGCGTCACCCTGACCGATCTGGAACCCGATGCGATCATCGGTGTGGTCGCCATTTGCAATCCCTTCCATCGATGGCAGTCGTGCCGCCATTCTGTTTTTCTGACGCCGTGTCAGCGCCGCGAGATTTATTCATGGGTAAAGCAGGTGTTCGCGCACATCGGCGACCCATGCTGCCTCGTCATGTGACGCCATGACGTCAAGATCATCTGGCATCGCAGTGGCGTCATCAACCCACTGACGCAGCGAAGGCCCGCCATTGATTACATCGATCGCAAGCCGGTTCAGTTCGTATTCGTAAGGGAAATCGCGCCACAGCGGGTAGTCTGAATAAAGCCGCCGGATCGCCTTGAACGCCAACGCTTGCAAGCGCCAGGGTTTGAATGCGTGGTGATCGTAAAATCCAACTTCTGCATGAATCATCAGTGCATTGCAGAGCATACCTGCGTGTTTGTGGAAAGTTGGTTCAAACCAGCATTCGCGCAAGCCGCAGCCTGCCAGCCATTCGGGCGCGAGGCGGTGCATCTCCTTCAGCACCGCGCTGGCGTCAACATCGGGCGCACCAAACAGCACCTCCAGTGGCCGCGTGGTACCGCGCCCTTCTGACAGCGTGGTGCCTTCGAGCATCACGGTGCCAGCATAGCAGCGCGCCATGTTGACGTTGGCGGCATTGGGCGAAGGGTTGATCCACAGGCGTGACGTCGGCCAGCCAAAGCCGTTAGCATCGTCAGGACGCCAACCCTCCATTGCCACCACCCGGTATGCGACGTCGAGACCGAAATGGGCGATGAACCAGTGGCCCATTTCTCCCATCGTCAATCCGTGTCGCATCGGCATCGGTGCGGCGCCTACAAAGCTTTCCTGCCCCGGCACCAGCAATGTGCCTTCGACCGGGCGCCCGGCTGGATTGGGGCGATCAAGCACCCATACTTCCTTGCCCGCCTTTGTCGCTTCTTCCAGCAAATACAGCAATGTGGTGACGAAGGTGTAGATCCGGCAGCCCAGATCCTGCAGATCGAACAGGAACACATCTGCGCTCGACATCATCTGCCCGTTCGGGCGGCGCACCTCGCCATAGAGCGAGAATATCGGAATCCCGTAACGCGGATCCATCGCGTCCGCGGTTTCGACCATGTTGTCCTGCTTGTCGCCTTTCAACCCGTGCTGCGGGCCGAAGGCGCTGTTTACGTTCACACCCGCAGCGATCAGCGCATCCAGACTGTGGGTGAGATCTGATGTCACGCTGGCGGGGTGAGCTACCAGCGCAACCCTGCGCCCTTGCAGTTGCGCCAGCAGTTTTGGATCGGCCAGCAGCCGGTCAATTCCTGTCTTCATGTCGATGGGTTGGGGCAGCAGCGAGGCAAAGGCAATGGTATTTGCGCCACTTCGGCCTATAACCCGGTTCATGGAATGGAACTCAGCCTTTATCGCGGCCGCCTGGGCTATCATCCTTGGCGGCGCGGGCGGTGCGTTGACCGATATTGGCCAATGGTATCGCAACCTGAATAAACCGCATTGGCAACCGCCCGATTGGCTGTTCGGCCCGGCGTGGACGGTGATCCTCGGCCTTACGGGCTGGAGTTTTTATGTTGGGCTGACCAGCGCCCCGTCTCCCGAAGCGCGCATGGCGGTGTTCGCGCTGTTCGGAGCGAATTTCGTGCTGCATTTTCTGTGGTCACCGCTGTTCTTCAAACTGAAACGGCCCGATTGGGCGCTGGCGGAAAACATCTTCCTGTGGTGTTCGGTCACATCACTGATGGTGGTATTGCCACGCGTGGCGGGTGACAGTTTTGCAGGCTGGCTGAACGTGCCATATTTTGTGTGGGTGACTTTCGCGTTCGTTCTCAACTGGAAAATTGTGAAGCTGAACCGCCCGTTCGGCACATAGCGACTCGTTTCCTAACGTTCGACAATCAGTGCGCGGTTCGCCTCGGAGTGGAATTCGGGTGGGCCAGACGGGAAAGCGAGCGCCCAATATTGCTTGCCGCCATCCTTGTGTTCAACCACCGCGTTGAGGGCGACTTGCGCAGGGGTCGGCAAATCAGCTGCGATTTGTGCACGAAGCACAAGTCCGCTGTCATCATGCGAACAGGCCAACGCCATCGAAACAACCGGCGCATCGCGCATCCCTTCGCGGAAGGAATCGAAATCATACGCGGCCCAACGGCCCGATGGCGAGAGGTTGAATTCGCGGTAATATGTTCCGCCAAGCGGCTGCCAGAATATCTCGAAACAGGTGGTTTGCCACAGATTGTCAGCGCGTTCTGGCGCGGCGGGTGGCGGCAGCACGATGGCGGGCACGTGCCCATCGAGCCGGAACTCCGCCTCGCACCCCTGCGGTGTGGCGGTTATCGATGCGATAACGGCGCGGACCGGGCCGAGGTCGCAGGTGCGATGGAGCATGAGCGGGTGCATTGCCCATCATTGCCGCTTCGCCTCTACCCCCGCAAGCCACTTCCCGTTGCCCTTCCCCCCTGTTAAGCGCCGCGACCATGAGCAATTACGAATCCGAACTGCTGCGCCTGCTGGACGAACGCGGCTATATCCACCAGATGACCGATGCGACCGGGCTTGATGCGCTGGCCGCGAAGCAGATCGTGCCGGGCTATATCGGTTTTGACGCCACGGCACCGTCTTTGCACATTGGCAGCCTGGTGCAGATCATGATGCTGCGCCGCCTGCAACAGGCCGGACACAAGCCAATCGTGCTGATGGGTGGCGGCACAACGCGGATCGGTGATCCTTCGGGACGCGATGAAAGCCGCAAAATGCTGACCGACGAGGTGATTGAGGCCAATATCGCCTCGATTTTCACCGTGTTCGACAAATTGCTGACCTTTGGTGATGGGCCGACAGACGCGGTGATGGTCAACAACCAAGATTGGCTGGGTCAGCTGGGCTACATCGAACTGCTTCAGCAGGTCGGCACGCATTTTACCATCAATCGGATGCTGAGTTTCGATTCGGTGCGGCTGCGGTTGGAACGCGAACAGCCGATGACCTTCCTCGAATTCAACTACATGATCCTGCAAGGCTATGATTTCCGCCAC
>PHEL01000044.1:19719-32256 GCA_002842925.1 Alphaproteobacteria bacterium HGW-Alphaproteobacteria-14 | reverse complement strand
GAGATTTCAAGTCTTGAGAACGCTCTCAAGATGCGTTACAAACGTCGCGTCAACACCCAGTGATCGGCACGAATCTATCACGGGACAAGGGGAGGTCTGAAACATCATGCAAATCGCACCGGTTGCGCCGTCGCGGCGTATTTTTGCTCTTGGCACCGCGTCGTGCCTCGCCTTGTCGGCCGCACTCGCCTCACCCGCGCTTGCGCAGGATACAAGCGCGCAAGAGCCGCCTGCGGAAGACGTTGCCGCAGCCGAGCCGGTTGCTGGCGAGATTATCGTTTCGGGCTTCCGCGCCGCACTGCAATCGGCGCAGAATATCAAGCGCAACGCAGACACCTTTGTTGATGTGATTACTGCCGAAGATATCGGCGCATTGCCTGATCGTTCGGTTGCCGAGGCGCTTCAACGCGTTCCGGGTGTGAATATCGGGCGCTTCGAAAAGCCGTCCGACCCCGACCGTTTCTCGGTCGAAGGCACAGGGGTGATCGTACGCGGTCTGCCGTTTGTGCGTTCGGAACTGAACGGCCGCGACATTTTCTCGGCTACGGGTGGCACGGTTCTCAGCTTTAACGATGTCTCGCCCGAATTGCTGGGCCGGGTTGAGGTGTTCAAGAACCTTACCGCCGACATGGTCGAAGGCGGGATCGCGGGCACCGTGAACCTCGTCACCCGCAAGCCGCTTGACCGGCGCGGCACGCATATCGCGGGCACGATCGAAGCCAATTACGGCGATCTTGCCGAGGAATGGTCGCCCGGTTTCTCGCTGATCGGTTCGACAACGTTTGAAAACGATGCAGGGTCAATCGGTGTTCAGCTTGGTTACGCCAACTCGGAACTCGTCAGCCGCACCGACGCATCGCAGATTACCGATCCTTGCTATCGCGCTGCCACACTCGATGGCGGTTGCTTCCGCGTGCGCCCGGTGGGCAGCAACGGGTTCCTTGAAGGCACCAATTTTGATGAAACCAACTTCCCGCCTCCAGGCTCCGTGGTTGTGCCCAAGGGCGCGGGCGTGCGCACCACCGATCTGGAACGTGACCGCGAGGCATGGTCGGCGGTCGTCCAGTATGAAACCCCCAATCGCGATCTGCTCGTCACCTTTGAATGGTTGCGCGCTGAGACCAGCTTCTTCACCAAGGAATTTGCCGCGCTCGCCCTGGTCAATGATGACGCGCTGTTCCCGGTTCCGGCAGCGGGCAGCACTTGGGAATTCGACCAAAACGGCATCTTTCAGCGCGGTATCCTGAGCCAGCGGATCGGCGATTCCTTCGCCAACCCGGGCGGGCGCGGGGGCATTCCGCTTGAAACCTTGCGGTTTGAGCGCGCCACCGATGCCAAGACGCAGGATTTCTCCTTCGATGTCGACTGGAACATCACCGATCGGTTGCGGGTCAATTTCGAAGCGCAGCGGATCGAATCCGATCTGCAGCAGGATTCGATCATCGGCGTGATGAACAGCTGGGCCAACATCGCCATCGATGCCACTGGCAGCACCCCGCAAGTCCAGTTCCTCGCACCTCCGGGATCGCCGACCGATTTCTTCAGTAGCGGCGACAACACTTTTTTCTGGTTCCTGCTCGACAGCAAGGCCCGCAATGAGGGCGAACTCGACAGCCTGCGGTTTGATGCCGAATATGACATCAGCGACGAAGGCTTCTTCAAGACTGCCAAGTTCGGTGCACGCTGGTCGGATCGCGATCGGGTAACGCGCGACACCAATTTCAGCACCTGGGGCAACCTGTCTGCACCATGGGCGGGGCGCGCGGGCTGTCTGCCGTGGGGCGAAGGGGGTGGCTGCCAACCCGGTGCCCCGGGCACAACATCGCTTTTCGTTGATGGCGTCCCCGTGTTTGAGCCGGGCTTTACCCCCGGCCGGTTCTTCGAAGGCGCACCCAACCCCGATGGCACCTTTGACCTTGGCAATTCCTTCGCACTTGGCGGCGGTGCCTTTGTCGATGATTTCCCCGGCTTTGCGAACCTGCGCAGCCCGTTTGACAGCGGCTTCCAGCGCGGAACTGCGCCGGCCCCCTTGCCGGGTGGCGGGTTCTTCTTTGGCGGTGACGATTTCCTCGGTGAATATCTCGCGGGCACGTCAACCGAACAGGCGCGCGCGATCAACCAGTTTTCACTGACCCCCAACCCGTTTTTCGGCGTGAACAACCGCACCTTCAACAATGCAGTGACGGGCGAGGTCACGCCATGCGACCCGTTCTGCACACCTGAAATTTCGGCCGTGGCTGAAACCACCAAGGCCGCCTATGGCCGCATCGATTACGGCACCGATTTCAGCAATGGATGGAAACTGATCGGCAATTTCGGCCTGCGCTATGTGGAAACCGAAGTGAAAGCTGCCGGGATCATCGGGCTGCCCAATGGCGCGTTCTTCGATGATCCGAGCGCGGGCGGTAATGGCGACGGGGTCGTGCAGGTTGAGGAAATTAACCTCGCGTGTCGGCCTGAACGGCAAACCGGCCCCGACGCGCCAAGCTTCTGCAGCCTGTCGGATGCGCGCAAGGCCGAATTTGCCGCTGCGCATACGGGTGAGGTGATCGTCGATGACCGCAAGGTCACGTTCGACAATTGGCTGCCCAGCTTCAACGCATTGCTGGATACGGGCAATGGCCTGCTGTTCCGTGCGGCGGTGTCAAAGGGGTTGAGCCGGCCTGATCTGGGGGCGTTCCGTTCGGGCGGCTCGATGGGCGATAACACCGGCAACCTGCTGCGCGACGGCACGCTTGAAACCGGCCCGCTATTCCGGCTGACCACCGGCAACCGCAATTTGCGGCCGATCGAATCGTGGAACTACGACCTTTCGGTCGAATGGTATTTCGATGCCGTCGGGTCGTTGATTGTTTCCGGATTTGTCAAAGATATCAAGGGTATCGTTGACAATGGTTTTGACATCGTCAACTTCGTCAGCCCGGGCGTATCGTCGCTTGATGTCGAGGTTAATGGCCCGATCAACTCGCAGAATGGCACGCTCAAGGGGGCGGAAATCTCCTACCAGCAAACCTTCGACTTCTTGCCGGGACTTTTCAGCGGGTTCGGCACCCAGCTGACTTATACCTATGTCGACGGCGGCGGTTTCAGTAACACCGATCTTGCCGGGTCGCTTGGGCCGCTTGCCGCAGGACAGCCGCTTGCGGGTATTTCAAAGAGCACGGTCAATGCCACCTTGTTCTATGAAAAGGACTGGCTATCGGCACGCGCCGCCTACAACTGGCGCTCGGCCTTCCTGATTACTCCGCGCGATGACATCTTCCCGTTCTCGCCAGTCTGGGGCGAATCGACCGGGCAGCTCGACGCGTCGGTTTTCGTGACGGTCAAGGAAGGGCTGAAGCTCGGCGTGCAGGGCGTGAACCTGCTTGACGAGGTTACGCGCACCAGTCAGGTGATCGACTTTGACGGGACGCGAGTGACGCGTTCGGGGTTCCGTAACGACCGGCGCTTCACCTTCCTCGCCCGCTTCGATTTCTGACGCGACAGGGCATATGACTATGGCAGGGCTGCTGAAAGCGGGTGCGCTATCAGCGGCCCTGTTGTTTGTTGGGGCAGCGGCGCCTGCCCCCGCGTCCACCCATGCGACCAAGGTGATGGTTCCATTGGGAGGGGCCGGGTGGGAGCTGGCGTGGGCCGACGAATTCGACGGTGACAGCCTCGATCGCAGTAAGTGGACGCCTGAGGTGTCATGCTGGGGCGGGGGCAATTTCGAACGTCAATGCTATACTGATCGGCCCGAAAACATCGTGGTTGAAGGCGGAATGCTGCTGCTCAAAGCGCGCAAGGAACGTTTCACCGGCCCTGCGCGCCCGCCTGAAATTGCCGAAAACCCCAACCCCCAGCTGGCCCAAAGCTACACCTCGGGAAAGGTGCGCACGCGCGGGCTTCACGCGTGGCGTTATGGCCGGATCGAAGTGCGCGCCAAGGTGCCGCCGGGGCAGGGTCTGTGGTCTGCGGTGTGGATGATGCCTGATGCCGATGCCTATGGCCCATGGCCGTTATCGGGCGAGATCGACATTCTTGAGGCGGTCAATATTGGTGCCAAGTGCAAGCTGTGCGATGGTGGCCGGGGTGAAAACCGCACGATCAGCGCGCTGCATTTCGGTGATCTGCCGCCCGCCAATCGCTTGATCGATGGCCGCTCCACGCTGCCCGATGGGGCGTTGCCGTCGGACGATTTCCACGTCTATGCGGTCGAATGGGGCGAAGGTCTGATCCGGTTCCTGGTCGATGACCTGGTGCACCTGACTGTCACCGCAGATCAATGGGATAGCGCATCGCCGCTCGCCAAGGGCAATGCTGCGGCGCCGTTCGATCAGCCGTTCTATGTCATGGCCAACCTAGCCGTGGGCGGACGCCTGGCAGAAGAAAACAATGCCAAGGGGGTTGCAGCCAAGAGCTTTCCCGCGCAATTCGCAATCGATTGGATCAGGGCTTACCAATGCACCGAAGATCCCGATCGGGGGCGCGCATGCATGCGGTAGGCAGGACGGGAATGGATGAGTAATGGCGCGGGTGCGCAAAGCAGTCACGATCAAGGACGTGGCCGGGGATGCGGGCGTCTCGCTTCAGACGGTAAGCCGGGTGGTCAATGGCGGGCCAAACGTGCGCCCGCAATTGCGCGACAAGGTGCGCGCCTCGATTGAACGGCTGGGCTACGTCCCCTCGCTCGCCGCGCAGCGGATGAGCGGGTCGCGTTCCTACATCATCCTTGCCATAAACGACCGCGAACGCACGCTGGCCGACTGGAGCGAGCGGCGCGGCACCGACTGGGTTGACCAGATGTTACTGGGCGGGATTTTGACCTGTTCGAAGCACGGTTACCGGATGATGGTGGAACTGGTCGATACCCATTCTGACCATGTCGAGCGCGAATTGGGTGCGGCGATTTCCGCGCTTCAGCCCGACGGCGTGATCCTGACCCCACCGCATTCGGAAAACCGGCTGATCACCGAATTGCTGGCGGCGCGCGCGATTCCGTTTGCGCGGATCGGATCGAATGCGCCGGGGCCGGGGATCCCGCTGACAATGGGCGATGAAGGCGCTGCGCATCTTGCCACCAGCCGCCTGATCGAGCTCGGCCACCGCCGCATCGCGATGATCGCGGGGCCATCGCAATACAGCCTGAGCGCCTGGCGCATCGATGGCTGGCGGCGCGCGCTGGGCGATCATGGCATCCCCAGCGACGGGCTGCTGGAACTGGGCGATTTCGGCTATGAATCGGGCACTCGCGCCGCTCGCGCTTTGCTTGATCGCAACCCCGATCTAACCGCGATCATTGCCAGCAGCGACCAGATGGCGCTTGCCGCACTCGAAGTGGCGCGCGATCGCGGGCTTAACGTGCCGCGCGATCTTTCGCTGATTTCCTTCGACAACACCCCGATCGTGCGCTTTTCGCAGCCGCCGCTGACGGCGATTGATCAGCCGATTGCCGAAACGGTGTCGCGCGCGGTTGAACAGTTGATCGCGCGCGGTGAAGACAGTGATAGCGACACGGTTATCGAAGTCGCCGCAGCGCTGGTTGAACGTTCCTCCACCGCGCCTGCGCCGGGCGCGGCTTGAACACGCCTGGCGCTGCTGCGGCGGCGCGCCAGCCGCGCTGGTTCCTTGTGCTGTTCGCGCTTGCAGCTGCAGGGGGCGCAGTGGCCTATGTCCCCTTGCTGACAGTGCTGTTGCCGCAACAGATAGTCACATTGCAGGGCGGCGAAGATGTGGCGGCGCTGGCACAGGTGTCCTTTCTGGGCGCGGTCATGGCCAGCCTTGCCAATATCGCCGTGGGTGCGCTCAGCGACCGCAGCACTGTGCGCCGCCCGTGGATTATCGCGGGCCTGATTGCCTCGAACATGGCGCTGCTCGCTGTCGGCAGGGCGGACTCGATCGCGGAATTGGTGCTGCTGATCATGGCGTGGCAGGTGGCGCTCAACCTGATGCTCGCCCCGCTGATGGCGTGGGCGGGCGATTGCTTCCCTGATAGCCAGAAAGGTGTGCTGGGTGGGGCATTGGCGCTGGCCCCGGCGTTGGGGGCGGTTGCCGGGTCGGTGGTGACGTTTGCCGGGCTGGTTCCACCCGATGCTCGGCTGGGGCTGGTGGCGTTGCTGGTGACTGCGCTGGTGCTGCCCGCCGTGGTGCTGGGCGGCGGGCGGGTGCGTGGTGAGCTGATGCAGCCGGCCGCGGTAACTGGCGATCCGCTGCGACTGCGTGACCGGGTAGTGGTAAGGATGTGGGTCGCACGGCTGCTGGTGCAGGTGGCAGAAGGCGGGATGTTTGCGTTTCTGCTCTATTGGCTGCGTTCGCTGGCGCCCGATTATCCTGAAAACGGCGCAGCCAATATCTTCAGCATGGTGCTAGTCTGTGCGGTGCCGCTGTCGCTGTTGCTGGGTCGCTGGTCGGATCGCCACGCGCGCCCGGTGCTGCCGCTGGTCGCCTGCGCGCTGATGTGCACTGCCGGGATGCTGGTAATGGCGGCGGCAGGCACGCTGGAAATGGCGATTGCGGGCTATGTCTTGTTCGGACTTGCGGCGGCGATATTCCTTGCGCTTCATTCTGGCCAGACATTGCGGGTGCTGCCCGCGCCGCAGCATCGCGGGCGCGATCTTGGGCTGTTCAACCTTACCAACACCGTGCCGGGCATGGTGATGCCGTGGCTGACAGTGCTGCTGGTGCCCAGCTTTGGCTATTCAGCGCTGTTTGTGTTGTTCGCGACCCTGTCGCTGCTGAGCGCCGCATTGCTCACCGCCGTAATGCGCCGCACGTGAAGCTTGCGCTTGATACTTGCCAAAGCGGGTGCGGCTCGGCATAGATTGATAACGTTCTCAAAATTACACGGCCTTGGGAGGGGCTGGCTTGATGATACGACAATTGCTGGAGCGATTGGCCTGCGGTGCGGGGCCAGCTGCAATTGGGGCCGCGTTGTTGGCGGGATGCGCGGGGGCACCACCGGTCGAAATAAGCGGCACCAGCGCTACCGTTCAAGCAGGCGCGAACTCGCCCGAAGCGCTGCTTGCACGCATGAGCCTTGAACGTAAGGTTGCGCAGCTGGTGATGCCCGATATCGGCTCAATAACTCCGGATGACGTGCGGCAATACCGGTTCGGCACGATCCTCAATGGCGGCAATTCCGGTCCGGGGGGGGATGACAAGGCCCCTGCGCCCGAATGGCTCAAGCTGGCCGATGCCTATTGGGAGGCGTCCACCGCCCCGCTGCCGAATGGTGAACCCGCTATCCCGGCGGTGTGGGCGACCGATGCTGTGCACGGCCATGCCAATGTGATCGGCGCGACGGTGTTTCCGCATAATATCGCATTGGGTGCCACAGGCGATGCTGATCTGATCCGCCGGATCGGCGCAGCGACGGCGGTCGAGATTGAAGTGACCGGCATCGACTGGACATTCGCCCCCACCATCGCGGTGGCGCGTGATGACCGCTGGGGCCGAACCTACGAAAGCTATTCCGAAGACCCGGCGCTGGTCAGCCGCCTTGGCGCGGCAATGGTGGAAGGGCTGCAAGGCCGTCCGGGCGAACCGGGGTTCCTCGGTGCAGGCAAGGTCGCCGCGACGGCCAAGCATTTCTTTGGTGACGGCGGCACCGCGCAGGGTGTCGATCAGGGCGATGTCAACGGCGATCTGGCCGAATTGATGGCGATCCACGCTGCGCCCTATCCTGCCGCAATCGGCGCGGGCGTTGCCAGTGTTATGGCAAGTTTCAATTCGATCAATGGCACCAAAATGCACGGCAATGGCCCGCTGTTGACCGGCGAGTTGCGTGGCAATCTTGGCTTTGAAGGCCTGGTGGTTGGCGATTGGAACGGGCATGGGCAAGTCACCGGCTGCACCAATTCCGATTGCCCGCAGGCGCTGCTGGCGGGACTTGATGTCTACATGGTGCCCGAAGACTGGAAGGCGCTTCACGCGTCGCTGACCGCGCAGGTCAAAGATGGCACGATTCCGATGGCGCGGCTGGACGAAGCGGTGCTGCGGGTGCTGCGGTTGAAACAACAGCTCGGCATTTTTGATGGTGAGGTAAAGCCATCGGCGCGCGCCTACGGCGGGCGTTGGGAACTGCTGGGTTCACCCGCACACCGCGCGATTGCGCGTGAGGCGGTGGCCAAATCGCAGGTCGTGCTCAAGAACCACGGCATGTTGCCATTGACGCCCGGTACGCGGATCGAAGTGGCGGGCAGTGCGGCAGATAATATCGCGCAGCAGGCCGGCGGATGGACGATCACCTGGCAAGGCGGCGGGGATCTGACCCCGGCCAATTTCCCCGGCGCAACCTCGATCTATGGCGGGATCGCCGCAGCGGCCAAGGCTGCCGGCGGTGAGGCGGTGCTGGCGGTTGATGGCGCTGCGACCGGCAAACCCGATGTTGCGATCGTGGTGTTTGGCGAGGAACCCTATGCCGAATTTGTCGGTGATCGAAAGGATCTGGCATTCCGCGACGAAGAGGGCCTTGCGCTGCTCAATTCCTATCGGGAACGCGGCGTGCCGACCGTGGCGGTGTTTCTGTCAGGCCGCCCGCTGTGGATGAACCGCGAATTGAACGCCGCCGATGCCTTTGTCGCCGCATGGCTACCGGGCAGCGAAGGGGCTGGTGTGGCCGATGTGCTGTTCGGGCAGCGGCTGGCCACGGGGCGGCTGTCGTTCAGCTGGCCCGCAACTTGCGAAGGCACTCCGGTCAATGGCCCCGAAGGTGCGCTGTTTCCGCTGGGCTACGGGCTTGATTTGACCACAAGCGCGCAGCTCGCGCCGCTGGATGAGACTTGCGATGCGCTCACCGCTGATACCGGCGCGACGTGGTTTGCAAACGGCAAGCTCGGTATGCAGGTGCAGGCGGTGGCGGATAATGCGCTGCTGCCCGACCTGCGCGGTGTGGGCAGCGGCATCACCGCGACTGGAATCGATCGCAAGGCGCAGGAAGATGCGCGCCGCATCGCCTTTGCACCCGGCGCGAAGCTGGCGTTGACCGGGCCGGACAGCGGCGCGGCGTGGCGAATCGTCTATCAGGTAACTGCGCGCCCGACCGCGCCGGTCACTGTCAGCGCAGGTTCCGCCGCGTTCGACATCACCCAGCCCATGGCGGTTGCCGAGAACAAGGGCTGGCGCGAAATGGTATTGACTGGCGCCTGTCTGGGCGCTGCGGGCGGCAACCTGAACTTCGCCTCGCAGGGCACATTCACGCTCCAGATCAGCGAGATAACGCGTGAAGACGCGGCGGCTGGCGCAGCGTGTTCGTTTTAGGGCCTGATCCTAGGGCGTTACGATGTCAAAGCCCTGCGGCACCGGATCAAGCGCATCGATCAGGTGTTGCAGCGCGGCGGCATCGCCTTCGACCTGAAGCCCCGCTTTTTGCATCGCGGCGACCGGCTGTTTCAGGAACAACATCGCCAGCACCAGCGCACGCGGGCCGCGAACCGTGACATCGGACGCGGCGGGCAAAGCGCCCACGCGCCCGATCAGCACGCGGCCATTGGCTTCAAGACCCGCCTGTTCGTTGCGGTCGGTCAGGTCGATCGCGACGGTCAGCTTGCGCGTGCCAAACCGTTCCGGTGCAAACCGGGTGGCGGCGGCATCGAGCAATTCTGCGGTGGCAATCGCCGCGATCAGATCGGTGCTCTGCGCCGCTGATCTTGGTGTGCTGCCCTTGCGCAGGTCGTTCGCTGCGGCAAGGAACTGGTTGCGCCAGATCGCGCTTTCAGCCTGGAAGCCCTGTTGTTCGTAACTTTCGGCCAGCAGCGCCTCGGCCGCCGCATTGTCCGGCGCGGCGAAAACGAGGTTTTGCAGCAGGTCGGATGCCCAGCGATAATCGCCCGCCGACATCGCATTGCGGGCCAGCGCCAGCGTGCGATCCGCGCCTCCCAAGGCTGCGACCAATCGTGTGGCGCGCTCTACCGGCGGGTGGGCGTGAAGGTTGGCGGGCACGGCATCATACCAACCAAGGTAGAACTGATAGACCGCCTTGGAATTGTGGCTGACCGTTCCGTAATAGCCGTGCGTCGCCCATTCGTCCGCCAGTCCCGGAGGAGGCGTGTTTTCCAGCGCCTCGGCAATCTCGGCCATTGTCTCACCCCGGTTCATGCGCCGCACCGTCTGATCGTGCAGCCAGCGGTAATTGTCGCGCTGCGCGGTGAGCCATGCGGTGCCTTCGGCCTTCCCGAAGATCGGCCAGCAATGGCTGGAAATCACCACGTCGCTTTTCGGGCCATACCGGCTGGCCGCTTCGTCAAGGTAATGCGCCCAGGCGCGCGTATCGCGCACCTTCGCCCCGCGCGGGGTGAGGATGTTGTGCAGCGTGCAAGTTGCGATTTCAGCGGCGAGAAAGGTCTTTTCCGGGACGACGAACACGTTGAATTCGGCCGGAGCTTCGCTGCCTGACACAATCTGGAATTCCAGCGTCACGCCGTCCACTTCGCGGGTTTCGCCGGTCGCGGCGATGGTGGCGGTCGGCGCGATCAGCGACAGCGTGCCGCCCGATACCGCCATTCCGATCCCGCTGCCCATCTGGCCGGTTGGGCCAGGCGGCATTCCTGTAGCAAACTGATAGGCCGCGCGGCGCAGCATCGCTCCGCCTGCCATGACATTTTCCGAGGTGGCTTCTTCCATGAAGCCATCGGGCGCGATCACCTGCGTGCGGCCTGCGACAACGTCTGCCGGATCAACCACCCCGCGCACACCGCCGAAATGGTCGGCATGGCTGTGCGAATAGATGACCGCGCTGACGGCACGCTGGCCCAGCGTAGCGTTCACCAACTCCATCGCCGCGCGCGCAGTTTCGACGCTGGTGAGCGGGTCGATCACGATCCAGCCAGTCTGCCCGCGAATGATTGTCATGTTCGACAGGTCAAAGCCGCGCACCTGCCAGATACTGTCCGTTACCTGATACAGCCCGTGGTGTTTCAGGTGGCGCATATGCCGCCACAGGCTGGGGTGAACCGTGTCGGGTGCGGGGCCATCGACAAATGCGTAGGCGGCAATGTTCCAGACCGGCTTGCCGCTGGCATCGGTGATGACCGGATCGGCGCGGGTAGCGATAAAGCCGCGAGTGGAAAAATCGCCATCGCGCGTGCCTTCGGCGGGCAGGGCTGAGGCAGCGATGGCCTGCGTCGCGCGGGTGGGTTCGCTGGCAGCAGGAGGCCCGGCGGTTTCCTGCGCTGCTACCGCCGCCGCGCTGGCCACGGCGAGCATTGCGCCTACCCAAAATCGCACCAGCATCATCGCTTTCTCTCCTGTCGCCACACCGGGGTCATGCGCGTATCAAAGCGCAGTATCAAGCAGGGCTTTGAGACAGGAAGGTAGCGCGGTTCAGCAGTGGTGGCTTTCCAGCGCCGCTGCGGCAAGTTCAGCGGCATAGTGATCTTCAACCGGCACCCAGGCCTCCGTCGCTTCGTCGTAGGCTGACACCTGACCGGTTGCGATATCATATACCCAACCGTGCAGCTTGACCGCCTTTTGCGCCAGCGCAACCGCAACGGTCGGGTGCGTTTTCAGGTGTTGCAATTGCAGGATCACGTTCTGCTCCAGCAGCATCCGCATCTTTGCCTCGGGATCAAGATCCGCACCCATAGCCTCTACGATATCCATCGCACCTTGCACAAATCCCAGCCATTTGCTGACGTGGGGCAGACCTGTCAGTCCGGCGCGGTTCATCGCGCCCGCCATCGCGCCGCATTCGGTATGCCCGCAAATGACGATGTGCGGGATATGAAGCGCGCCGATGGCAAATTCGATCGATGCGGTCATCCCGCCGGTTTCATTGGTGTGCGGGGGCACGATGTTGCCAGCGTTGCGGCAGATGAACAGATCGCCCGGATCGGTCTGGGTGATCATCGCCGTTTCGATCCGGCTATCCGAGCAGGTGATGAACAGCGCTTCGGGGCTTTGGCCAGCGCTCAACCGTTCGAACAGTTCCCGCTTTTCAGGGAAGACTTCGCGCTGGAACTTTACGACGCCGCAGGCAAAACGGGGCATTGGGAACTTCCTTTCAATGGGATGTATTGCGTGATTGCGCTGTCCACAGGGCGCGCGCGCTGTCGATGTGATCACCTTCAGCCAGCCGGTTGCGGATATCGACGAATTGCAGGGCGTCGACGATCCATGCGGCCAGATGCGGATGCGAGAGACGGTAGAAATGGTTGCGCCCGGCGCGGCGTTCATCGACCAGCCGGTGCGCGCGCAGCTGCGCAAGATGTTGCGATACGCGGGTGGCTGGCAGCGACAGCGCTGCGGCAATGCCGGTTACGTCCTTTTCGCCCAGCCGCAGTTCCTCGATCATCCGCAAGCGATCGGGATGCGCGATCAGCTTGAGAAAATCGGCAAGTTCGCGCGATACGATCATCCGGCTTGGCATGAGACCCCCAATATCTGCATATCTTTGCAGGTTTGCAAATTGCCGGTTAGAGGGTGCAGCGCATCCCGTCAATACCGCGCTCACTACGTGATTATCCCTAGCACTACTTTGGCAGATTTCTAGATGTTATGAGTTTACGGCAGTGTGGGCACCGTGATGGTGGCGGTTGTGCGAGCGCGATGAGGATTGCCTGG
>PHEL01000044.1:0-19588 GCA_002842925.1 Alphaproteobacteria bacterium HGW-Alphaproteobacteria-14 | reverse complement strand
TGCGCTCTCCGGTCGAGCGATGTTCGCCGACCAGCCAGACTTCCTCGCCAGGCAGATGCTGGGCTCCCATGTCATGGATACGTTGGGGCGTGCCGTCGGCCACACGCACGCGCAAGGCTGAGAAGCGGGCGGACAGTCGCCCCTTCGTCCCACGCCGCCAACTGACAGTCTGCCATTTTGCCTGCTCCAGCATCGCCTGCGCACCAATCGATACCGCATCGGGGATATGTCGCTGGCGGGGACGACCACGCCCGGCGACGGGAAAGATCATCTCCACATCGGCAGGATAGACCTTCTGCTTGTAGGGAATGCCGACGGCCCAAGTGAGACCGCGCTCGCTCAATCCCTGGCGGAACGAGGCGCTCAGCCCATATCCGGCATCGGCCAGCACACAGCCAAAACGGACCCCGGCAACACGAATACGATCGATCTCGGCCAGCGCGATCTCGGGCTTGGTCCGGTAATCCCGGCGTTCCCGGGGAACGCCAGCCCGATCGAGGCGGGCCGGATCGCTAATCCAACTCTCAGGCAGAAACAGCCTGAGCCCCGCCATTATCGGCACTTCACCCGATGCCAGCGTCAGCGACACCAGGGTCTGGCAGTTGGAAGTCTTGCCAAGCGTCGAAGCGTATTGTGGAGCAACCCCCACCGAATGTGTTCCCTTCTTGGGCAAGGAGGTGTCATCGATGATCAGCCAGGCATCGTCCCCGCCGACTTGTGCGTCCGCTTCGGCCAGCAGGGCTGCCTCCAAGGGTTCCGCATCCCAGACGCCGCTCGATACGAAATGGTGCAACTGGTCGTAGCTCGCATCCCCGGCACGTGCCGCCATGGGCTGAACGCTCTTGCGGTCGCCAGGCCCAATCAGCCCGGCAATATAGGCCGGACACATCCGTGCGCGCGTCTTGTGATGCAGGGCCGCCAGAAACGGTGCCAGCCAAATCTCAAGGTCGCTTCGCCAATCTTCTGCCATTGCCAGCCTCCTTAAAAGCTGGCTCCCCATGAATCAGGGAAATCGTCTCTTGGGAATCCCAAAAATCACAAATCTGCCAAAGTAGTGCTAGGCCGTATTGGGGGAAATACACCGACCTGCTGGCCCAATATATCGTTCCCGGGCAGGCAATCAGAGCATCTTGAACAATGTTGAAGCGCGTCGCCATTACAGACCTCGAAATGGGTATGTTCGTTCACAAGATGGAGGGGAGCTGGTTTTCGCACCCGTTCTGGAAAGCGAAATTCCTGATCGATGATGCGGAACGGCTGGATACGCTGCGATCAAGCAACCTTGACGGGGTGGTGATCGACACCTCCAAAGGCCGGGATCTGACCGCCGCAAACAATATCGGCCGCCAGTCCCGCAAACCCGCCGTTGCGCCGTCAACTGCATCGCAGGCCGATCGCTTCCGCGCAGTCAAGGCCCGCAGCGCGATCCAGAACGATCCGGTTTCCACTGAAGCCGAACTGCAAACCGCGCAGGCAATTGCCGGACGCGCGCAGAAAGCCATCCACAGCACCTTTATCGCCGCGCGGCTGGGCAAGGCCATCAATGTCAAAACGGTGCAGCCGGTGGTCACCGACATCCTCGATTCGGTCCGCCGCAATCCCCATGCCTTCAGCGGGCTGATGCGGTGCAAGCTGAAGAACGAACTGGGCTATCAGCACGCACTGGCCGTCAGCGCGCTGATGGTGTCACTTGCGCGCCAGATGAAGCTTTCGCAGGATGATGTGCTTGAAGCGGGTCTGGCTGGGCTGCTGCTGGATATCGGCACCAATTATCTGCCGCAGATCCCCGATTTGCCGAATAATGATTTTCGCAATGCCGATCCAAAGGTCTGGCAGCAGCACGTGATACTGGGGTTCCGGGCGCTGCAAAATGATGACAGCTTGCCGCAAACGGTGCTGAACGCTTGCCTTGAACATCATGAACGGATCGACGGCGGTGGCTTTCCCAAGGGGCTGCAAAGGGATGAAATCAGCACGATCGGACAGATGGCGGCGATCTGCGATACATTCGATTTTCTGCTGACCGGAACCGCCAGCACCCGCGCGCTCGATCCTGCGGCGGCGGTGCAGCATATGTGCAAGATGGAAGGCGCATTTGATGCCGAAATCCTGCGATCATTCATCGAATCGGTCGGCCTTTTCCCGATCGGTTCCTTTGTGGAACTGCGCAGCGGCAAGATCGCGCTGGTGATTGACGAAGACCCAGGTGACAAGGGCCATCCTATCGTTCAGGCGTTCTATGACTGCAAAACCCGCGATCGGATCGTTCCGCACCGGATCGTTCTGGCCCAGAGTGTCAATGACGATGAAATCATCGGGATCGCCGATCTATCGGGACTTGATCTGCCGGACGAAGCGCAATTGCGCGAAATGGTGTTCCTGACCGCGCACAAGATGGTGCACTGACGCTGCCACCCGCCACCCCGCCGTCGCGTTCTGCCCAGGCCACATATTCCTTCAGCCAGGCGCGATCGCGCCGGAGTTCTACGAGCAGGCGTTTGCATTCGTGTTTATTTTGGGCTTTATCTTCAGTCCAATCACTTTGTGATTGACGGACTCAAGGGCTGTTGCAGGGAGTGCTTCTGGAATGACGACCCGGCTTGGCCTGCTGACCGAAAACAATCAGACCGCCACCAGTATCCTCACAGGAAGACTCGACACCGGCAACCTTGCCGGAATGGAGGTGCTGGGGGTTCACTTCGCCGGACGCCAGCCGGGCAATGTCGGCGTGCCGTTCGAGGGGATTTTCGGCACTTTGCAGGTTAATTCCGACGGTTCGTTTACTTATCTTCTCAACAATAATGATCTTGACACCGACCTGCTGGCATCGGGCGAGCAGGCATTCGAACGCTTCGTGATAACTTTCCGGATTGGCGGTATCGAACAGACGCTGGCCGTCGACATCGCGATCAACGGTATCGACGAACCGGGACAGGTGCGCCTCGATTATGCCGAGCCCGTTTCCGTGATCGCTGATACAGAGATCGCGCCGGACACGCAGGTGCGTTTTTCCTCGTCGGAAGGATTCCGGGATACCAACTTCACTTCAGATTCGTCGTCCATTATGTTCGAGAATCGCGGATGGCTCGGCGGCACGCCCTGGATAGCCAGCCGTTCATCAGTGTTGTCAGCCTTCCGGTCTCGTCCATCATCAATCGTGGTCGGATCACCGTAGCCACTGCTGACACTGCGTTCATCCGTGCAGTGGGCGTGATCGGCGCAGGCGAAAATCACGGCGTTGTGTCGTCGCGCGGCGCTTCCGGTTTCGATATGAACGGCCTTGCCGGGCGTGTAGATGGCTGGGCAGGCGTAAGCCTCAATACCGGATTGATAGAGGCCATATCGGCCTTCGATGCCGTCGGTACTACGCAAGTCGCGGGCAATAATTTCACCAATACCGGACTGATTTATGTCGAAGGTGGTTCAGGCTATACTTCGGCTAATCGTGTCGATCCGCTCGGCATTATCGCCTATCGTTCGGGGGGCACGGACATCATCGACAACCAGGGCACGGTGTATGTGGTGTCCAACACCCCGTTCGTCCGGTCGGTTGGCTTCAGCTTCTTTCCCAATTCTACTAATATTTACAGCACATCTTGGTTCAACAACAGCGGGACTATCGTGGCTGATCGGGCGATCATTGCGCTCGACGGGTTTCAGACCTCGATGTTGCTCACCAACAGCGGCCACATCGAAGGCACGCTCGAGCTTGATCGCGGTGTCAACCAGATCACCAACACCGGCCGGTGGTTCGGTGACTGGACACTCGCCGTCGCGACCCCCGACCTGATCGAGAATTCGGGCGAGATCGTCGGGACGATCAGTTTGCGAGGCGGGGATGACTTCTATCGCAGCGCGCCTGGCGGCACTGTGACTGGCGTCGTCTCGGGCGGGGCCGGCAATGATGCACTGCAGGGAGGTGACGGGGACGACCGGCTGGCCGGCGATGAGGGACAGGACTGGCTTTTTGGCGGCGGCGGGGCCGACCATCTCACCGGCGGAAGTGGGGCGGATGTTTTCGTTTATCGCAGCGTCAGCGAATCCACAGCAACCCAGCGCGACACGATCACCGATTTCCAGTCCGGCAGCGATCGGATCGACATCAGTGCGATTGGCGCAACCGGCTTCACTCTTACTGCCATCGGCGGCGACACCATCCTGCGCGCAACCACGGCGAGTGGGGTTCTTGAAGTACTGGTGAGCGGCGCGGTGTCATCGTCTGATATCGTTAACCAGCCCGCCTCTGCGACACTAACCGGCACAAGCGGCAACGACTTGCTGATGGCCGTCGTCAATGGCAGCACGCTTTCAGCCGGCGCTGGAAACGATGCGCTTCACGGCACGGCCGGTAACGACGTGCTCGACGGCGGCTCCGGTGCCGACACAATGTACGGCGGGGCAGGCAATGACATCTTCATCCACGATAATTCGTCGGACCTGATCGTTGAAGGCGAAAACGGCGGGATCGACGAGGTGCAAACCTCGATAGGCTTAATCCTTCCGACCTTTGTCGAGATTGGTCGGTTGCTGGGCACAGCCGACACTTTCCTCAGCGGAAATGAGTTCGACAACATACTGATCGGCAATGCCGGGAACAACGTGCTGCGCGGCAATGGCGGCAACAACATTCTTGTCGGCGGCCTCGGCATCGATACGCTCTACATGAACATCGGCAACCAGACAGCCACCTATAATTCAGTGCAGGAATCGCAGCGCGGTAGCGCTGACATCCTGTTCTTCTTCGATAGTTCGGGAGACAGGGTCGATCTTCGCGCGTTCGACGTGCAGTCCTTCACCATGGGCGAATACACGCGCAGGGTCGAGGCGGCCGGAGCGGGGTTCTTCATCATCGATATGACCGTGGTATCGGTCATGACGGCACAGGGGGAGTTCGTCGTCGAGATCGAGGGAACGCCGACGATGGATGCGTTCCTGTGGCAGCGCCCTGCCGGCACCGGCGCGAGCCTGTTCGGACTTGAACTTGATGACCGACTGTTCGGAAGCCACGAAAATGACGTTATCGACGGACGCGGCGGGGATGACGACATACGCGGGATGGACGGTGCGGACCGCCTCACGGGCGGCCTCGGCAACGACACGCTCGACGGCGGCGGCAATGTTGATACGGCCATCGTGCGCGGGGTTCGCTCGTCATATACGGTGACGCAGACGTCGACGGGGGTGTTTCAGGTGGTGGGTGCGGATGGCACCGATGTGCTGACCGCGATCGAGTTCCTGCAGTTTGACGATCAGGTTCTGCGGCTGCGCCCCGGCACCGGGGTGAGCGTCAATTTCGAGACCGCTGATCCTTCGGTCTATCAAAGCGCGATGAACGCGATCCGCGATTTTGATGGCAATGTGCTGGGCGGCAATGGTGCCTGGCTGCGGATCGGATCGGCCGATGTCAACGGCGATGGCGATATTGACCAGATTCTTGTCAATGATGCGCTCGGGCGGTTTGCCACGGTGGGCACCGCGCCCGATGGGCTGGTCTATTTCAGCGACCACGGCTGGGCGGGCGAGACGCGGGTGGCGGGGATCTACATTGATCCGCAGGTGGCGGCGGGGATTGTGGAAGCGGGCAGCCCGAATGACAGCCAGCGACGGTTCCAGAACGATCTGTCGATCGAGAACATCAACCGGGTGCTGGGCGCGGATGATTATGATGGCAACGGCGAACAGGAAGTGTTCTTCGCGCTGACCGATGGCACGGCTTATCTGCATGCGCTGATGCATGCCGATGGCAATATCCGCTATGCCAATTACCAGTCGCAGCAAGAGGTGATCGATTACCTCACCGCCAACGGTTTTGGCCCCGAGACGTGGGAGGGTTGGTTCACCAGTCCGACCAGCACCGATGCGGCGCTGTCGCAGTTCGCGGCCGAGACGATCGGACTGTCGGGCGATTTTGACACCGGCCTGCCCGACCCCTTGATGATCTTCCCGCAACCCGCCCCAGGCAGCGGCGACCTGCAACACGCCGAGTTCTTCGGATAAGGACGGCGGGGAGTTTGTGTCGCGGGGCCGACTGACGCGCATGGTGGGCGGTAACGGGCTCGAACCGCTGACCCTCTCGGTGTAAACGAGATGCTCTACCAACTGAGCTAACCGCCCCACTATGCGGATGCGCTCTCTAACGCAGGTTTGCGCAAATGCAATTGCCTTGTGGTGCTGGCGCTGGCGGGCGCGGATGAGTAGGGCAGGCGGATGACCAACCCGCGCATCCTTGTTCTGGGCACCGGCGGCACGATTGCCGGCTCGGCGGTGAGCGCCACCAGCGCGGCCTATCAGCCTGGCGGGCTGTCGCTTGAAGCCATGTTGGGCAATCTGGCCGGGCTGGAGCTGGCGGCGGAATTGATCCCGCAGGAAGTGGCGCAGATCGGTTCGCAGGACATCGGCTGGCCGCAATGGCAGGCGCTCCACGCGGCGTGCGCGGGCGCGCTGGCTGATCCGGCGATCACCGGCGTGATCATCACCCACGGCACCGATACAGCAGAGGAAACCGCGTTCCTGCTCGACCTCACTCTGCCAGCGGGCAAGCCGATTGTGCTGGTCGGTGCGATGCGGCCCGCCGATGCGGTGGGGGCGGACGGGATGCGCAACTTCGCCAACGCGGCGCGGGTGGTGAGCGACCCGGCGGCGGCGGGGCGCGGTGTGATGCTGGTGATGGGCGACGGTGTGCTGGCGGCGCGTGATGCCCGCAAGGCAGCGACGTCGAGCATCGATGCCTTCAAAAGCTTTCCGCGCGGCGCGATTGCCCGCGTCACCCCGGCGCGCCTCGATTGGTTCGGCCCGCCGCATAGGGTGGGAGAAAAAGCGCGCTTTGCATGGCCCGAAGCATTGCCGCGTGTGGCGATCCTGGCCGCGGGTGCGGGGATGGACGAACAGCCGGTCAAGGCGCTGCTTGGCATCGGGTGCAAGGGGATTGTGCTCGCCGGAATGGGGCAGGGCAACGCGCCCGCCTGTGTGATCGCCGCGCTGGCCGAGGCGGCGGCAGGCGTGCCGGTGGTGCGATCGAGCCGGGTGGATGAAGGCATCGTCGACCGCAATGTCGAGGTGGATGACGACGGATTGGGCCTCATCGCCGCCCGCGCGCTCGGCCCGGCCAAGGCGCGGGTGCTGCTGATGGTGCTGATCGCGAACGGGATCACCGATACGGGCCAAATGCAGGCGGCGTTTGACGCGGGGTGAGGGTGGCGGCGACTTTTGCCACTTATTCTCGCCAAAAGCTGCCGTTTGGCTAGCGACCCCATATCGGCCCTCTCGTCCACGTCGCCCCGTGCTTGACACGGGGCTCGGCTGTCTTGGACGCGAGCGCAGGAGCAGAAGAAGCCTAACCCCGTGTCAAGCACGGGGCGACGGTGGTGGGGCGGGGGGATAAATCACCCCCAGGGCGTGACCAGATATTTCTCGCCGGTTTTCATCTGGCGGTAATCGCTGATCGCATCCTTCTCCAGCATCCCTTCCAACGTCACCCTGGCCTTGTAATGCGAAGCGAAGGTGGTCGTCAGGTTCTGCTGCACCCGCGTGCGCAGCCGCACCACGGTTTCCATGCCGGCGCGTTGCAGGAACGGGGTCAGCAGCCAGCCCGCAACGCTCCATTGCAGCCCGTAAGACGGCGTCAGGATGGTCGGGCTGAGGTCAAGCCGCCCATACATATACATCTTCTTGTCCTGGTTCGATCCGTAGCGCGAAAACTCGGCCATCTGGCTGGATGCGACCTGCTCCATCGCTTTGAGCACATGGTCGGAGTTCTGCCCGCCGCCAATCGGATCAAAGCCGAGGAACGCGCCCGTCTCCTTTATCGCCGCGCGCAGATCGGCCATGTAGGTCGGGGCGGATGAGTTCACCACATATTGCGCGCCCTGCGATTTCAGCAGTTCGACGTGCTCATCGCGGCGCACGATGTTGACCAGCTTCATCCCGTCTTCGATGCAGATTCGATTGAGCATCTGGCCAAGGTTTGATGCCGCGGCGAGGTGGATGATCGCGGAATGGCCTTCCAGCTTTGCGGTTTCGACAAACGCCAAAGCAGTCATCGGGTTGACGAAGCTTGACGCGCCTTCTTCACACGAATGATCGCCCAGCGGCAGGCACATCATCGCATCGGCAATGGCATATTGGCTGAATGCGCTGCCCGGAACGCAGGCGACCCGCGCGCCCATCAGCGCCTTTGCCATGTCGCTGTCACCGCAAGCGATCACGGTGCCTGCGCCTTCGTTACCGGCGGGCAGGCGCTGGCCGTGGCGGCCTTTCTGGCCTGACAGGAACGGTTCGGGCATGGTCGCCACCACCTTGCCGGGGGTATATTCGGCATTGTCAAAATCGGCCGCGCTGGTGAGGATTGCCAGATCGGACGGATTGATCGGCGCGGCTTCCATCTTGACCAGCACCTGATTGCCGGTGGGCGCGGGGAAGGTGGCATCTGCCACTTCGAGCGTCAATTTTCCGTCGACGGTGAGGGTGGTGAAAAGCTGTTTTCCGGTGGTCATTGATTCGATCCTCGATTTCGTCATTGCGAGGAGCCGCAGGCTCCGTGGCAATCCAGCAAGCGCGGGACTGGATTGCTTCGCTACGCTCGCAATGACGCCGTGGCTAGGGTGACGTTGGGTAAACCGCTTCGATAAAATACAATCCGTGCGGCGGCGCGTTCAGCCCCAAAGCGGCGCGATCCTGCGCGGCCAGCGCGGCGGAGAGGCGCGCACAGTCCCACGCGCCGGTGCCGACCAGTTTGAGGCATCCCACCATGCTGCGCACCTGATGATGCAGGAACGAACGTGCCTCTGCGTGGATGTGGATTTCCTCACCAACGCGTTCGACGTCGAGCCGGTCGAGCGTCTTGACCGGATCGGCCGCCTGACAATGGACCGATCGGAAGGTGGTGAAGTCATGCTGCCCGACCAGCACCTGCGCGGCGCGGTGCATCGCGTCAGCATCCAGCGGGGTCGTAACCTGCCACGCCCGATTGCGCTGCAAGGCCAGCGGCGCGCGGCGGTTGGCGATGCGATACAGATACCGCCGCCCGGTGCACGAAAACCGCGCGTGCCAATCGTCCGCCACCACGTCGCAGGTGATCACTGCGATGGGATCAGGCCGCAGTTGGGCGTTGAGCGCCTCCATCAGCCGGAATGGGGCGATGTCCTTTTCAAGGTCGACATGGGATCGCATTCCCACTGCGTGCACGCCTGCGTCGGTGCGCCCGGCGCTGTGGAGCGCGGCGTGTTCACCGGTAATTCGGTGCAGCGCGTCTTCGACCGATTGCTGCACGCTCGGCCCGTTGGACTGGCGTTGCAGGCCGAAAAACGGTGTGCCGTCGAATTCGAGGGTGAGCGCGAAGCGGGTCATGATTATTCTTCGTCATTCCAGCGAAGGCTGGAACCCAGGGCGGCGAGCATTGAGCGTGGGGCCTGAGATCCCAGCTTTCGCTGGGATGACGGGAAAGGCGAATGGTTCATAACAGCACCGTGCCTGCCGCCACCGCTCGCCCGCGCATGAAATCGTCGCGCGACATCGCAGGCTTGCCCGCGCGCTGGAGCTTTAGCGGGCGCAACGCGCCGTCACCGCAGGCAATGGTGAAGTCTGCGTCGAGCACTTGGCCAAACTGTGCTCTCCCGCCTTCGCAGGGGCTCACGATCACTTCGGCGAGCAGGAGCTTTACACGTTCATCCTCCAGCTCGAACCACGCGCCCGGAAACGGGGCCAGCCCGCGCACCTTGCGTTCGATCACTGCGGCAGGCTCGGCCCAGTCGATCCGGCCTTCCGCCTTGTCGATCTTCGGCGCGTAGATGGCTGCGCTGTGATCCTGCGCCTCTGGCAGAAAGGCCGCAAGATCGGCCAGCACCGCAACCATCGCCTCAGCCCCCAAGGCGGCGAGTTCTTCGGTCAGTTCGCCGGTAGTCTTGCGCTCCACCGGCACTGTTACCTTGTGCAGCACCGGCCCGGTATCCAGTCCGGCTTCCATCTGCATGATTGTGACGCCGGTCTCCGCATCGCCTGCCATCACCGCGCGGTGGATCGGCGCTGCCCCGCGCCAGCGCGGCAGCAGGCTGGCGTGGATGTTGAGGCAGCCATGCACGGGGGCATCCAGAACCGCTTGCGGCAGGATCAGGCCATAGGCGGCGACCACCGCCACATCGGCGTTCAGCGCGGCAAACGCGGCCTGCGCCTCTGCGTGTTTCAACGACGCGGGTGACCGCACCATCAACCCCAAGGCTTCAGCCGCAACCTGCACCGGCGATGCGCGCAGCTGCTTGCCCCGGCCCGCAGCGCGCGGCGGCTGGGTATAGACGCAGACAATATCATGCCCCGCCGCGTTCAGGGCTTGCAGCGCCGGAACCGCGAAATCGGGTGTTCCCATGAAGACTATACGCACTGTACCAAATCCCGTTCGCCCTGAGCTTGTCGAAGGGCCGTTCTTACTTCTATCCCTCGCAAAAGAAAGACAGGGCTTCGACAAGCTCAGCCCGAACGGAGTATGACTGGCGCATGGCATCGCAAGAGATCGAAGCTCTGAGTTCCGCGCTCGCCCGCCTGCCGGGCCTCGGCCCGCGTTCGGCGCGGCGGGCGGTGCTGTGGCTGGTCAAGCATCGCGAAACGGCGCTGCCCGCGCTGCTGGAGGCGCTGGCAGGGGTTGCAGAAACGCTGGTCGAATGCGCCACCTGCGGCAATGTCGACACCAGCGACCCCTGCGGCATCTGCACCGATCCGCGCCGCGATTCGCGCAGCCTGTGCGTGGTGGAGGAGGTCGCGGACGTCTGGGCGCTCGACCGTGCACGGCTGTTTCCGGGGCGCTATCATGTGCTGGGCGGGCGGCTTTCGGCGCTTGACGGGATCGGGCCGGAGGATCTGGGCATCGTCAGCCTGCTCGCCCGCGTCGAAGGCGGAGGGGTGGACGAGGTGGTGCTCGCCATGAACGCCACCTTGGAAGGCCAGACCACTGCGCATTACATCGCAGAACGGCTGGAGGCGTTCCCACTGCGAGTAACACAACTGGCGCACGGATTACCGGTCGGCGGCGAGCTTGACTACCTTGACGAAGGCACGCTGGCGCAGGCGCTCAGGGCGCGGCGGCCGGTGGGTTAGCACCGCGTTGAAATCTGCGCACACCTCACCTAGATAGCGCCCATGGCCATACGCGAAATCCTTGAAGTGCCGGACCCCCGGCTGAAAACCATCTCGACCCCGGTTGAACCGCACGAGTTCAATGACGATCTGCGCACGCTGGTCGAAGATATGTTCGAGACGATGTATGACGCGCCCGGCATTGGCCTTGCCGCGATTCAGGTCGGCGTGCCCAAGCGGGTGCTGGTGATTGATCTGCAACCCGATGATCCCGATGCCCCGCCGGTCGAATGCAGCCATGACGGGCATAGCCACACGCATCCCGCCACGAAAAAGGAACCGCGGGTGTTCATCAACCCGGTGATCCTTGATCCGGCGGATGAACTGGCGACCTATCAGGAAGGCTGCCTTTCGGTGCCGGAGATTTACGCCGACGTCGAACGTCCGGCGACCTGCGGCGTGCGCTATCAGGATCTTGACGGCAATATCCATGAGGAAGCGCTCGAAGGGCTGATGGCGACCTGCCTGCAGCACGAAATGGACCACTTGGAAGGCATCCTGTTCATCGACCACCTGTCGCGGTTGAAGAAGGCGATGGTGTTGAAGAAGCTGGAAAAAATCCGCAGAGCGGCGTAGTTTGTGTTGCGAAGGCGCCTCCGCGCGCCTTCGTCCTCGGGGCTGTTCTTCCGCTGCGCTACAGGCCCCTGTGGGCGGCCGGGCGGCCTTGCGGCTCTTCGCGCCGTTCTGACAAACACCGTCACCCCGGCGAAGGGCGGGGCTCACCTTTGTTAGGATAAGGCGCGTATTGCTTCTGGCGTTCTCCATACGTTCCGTGTAGGGAAGGCCAATGGACCCGTCGATTCTCCCACTCCTCGCTCTGATCCTCGGTGCCGCTGTGGGCGGCGCGGTTGCGTGGTTTATTGCCTCCCGCCCACTGGCCGACCTGCGCGCGCGGCTGTCGGCGGCAGAAGGCGCGGCGGCGGAGCGTGAGGGCGAATTCAAGCGCGCCGTGGCTGAATTGGGTGAAGCGCGGATCGAGGTTGCGGCGCTGGGGGAGCGTGCCGGTCGCGCCGATTCGCTGGCCGAGCAGTTGGAGGTCGCGCGGGCCGAAAACGCGCAGTTCCGGGCCGAACGCGCAGGCTTTGCCGAACAAAAGCGCCTGCTCGAAGAATCGCGCACCAATCTGCTCAAGGAGTTTGAGAACACCGGTGCCGCCGTGCTGGGCAAGGCGCAGGAGGCGTTCCTGAAACGCGCCGAGGAACGCCTCGGCCATTCGGAAAAGGCGAGTGAGGAAAAGCTGAAGGCGCTGCTCGCCCCCGTCGGTGACCGGTTGGCGAGTTACGAAAAGCAGGTCGCCGACCTAGAGGCCAAACGCACCGACGCCTTCGGCCAGCTCACCGGCGTGATCGAGGAAATGCGCAAGGGCCAGGAAGAGGTCAAGCGTGAGGCGCAGCGGCTCGGCAATTCGCTCACCAATGCCCCCAAAGCGCGCGGGCGCTGGGGGGAGCGGGCGTTGCAGAACGTGCTCGAACAATGCGGGCTGGCGGAACATACCGATTTCCACCTCGAACAATCGATGGACACCGTCGATGGGCGCTTGCGCCCCGATGCGATCGTCAACGTGCCGGGGCAAAAGAAGCTGGTGATCGACGCCAAGGTGTCGCTGAACGCCTATCAGGCCGCGTTCGAGGCGGATGATGATGGGGAGCGCAAGCGGCACCTTGATCTCCACGCCAAATCGATGCGCAACCATGTGCAGACGCTAGGTTCCAAAAGCTACCAGAGCCAGTTCGACGACGCGCCCGATTATGTGGTGATGTTCGTGCCGGGCGAGCATTTCGTTGCTGCTGCGCTTGAACATGATCCCGAATTGTGGGACTTCGCCTTCCGCAACAAGGTGCTGCTCGCAACGCCAACCAATCTCGTCGCCATTGCGCGCACCGTCGCGCAGGTGTGGCGGCAGGACAAGATGGCGTCCGAAGCCGCAGAAATCGGCCGGATGGGGGCGGAATTGTACGACCGCCTCGCCACTGCTGCCGAACATCTCAAGCGGGTTGGCGGAGGCCTCGAAAGCGCGGTCAACAACTACAACAAATTCGTCGGCAGCTTTGAACGCAACGTGCTGTCGTCAGGGCGCAGGCTCGCGGAAAAGGGCGTCGAAATCGGCAAGCGCGAAATCGAAGATGTGCCGCTCGTCGAAAGCGCCCCGCGCTACAACGCCGCCGATGCGGACGGGGTTGATGGCGAATATCCGGCGATCGAGGCGAGGAAGGACGCGGCTGAGTAGTTGTGCTGCCAAAAAGAGGATGAATGGAAATGCGCATAATCTTCCATACGACGACCGCTGCGCTCGCGCTGATGGCAGCACCCGTGCTGGCTGGGGCACCCTCAGGCCCGCTCGCACCGCGCAATCAGTGTCTGGGCACGGAAGGTCTCGCGGCCCTCGACCAAAATTTGCGCGCGGCAGCAAAGGAACGCGACGTCGATGCGCTGATGGCGCTGGTAGATGAAAACATCCAGCTCGATTTCGGCGGTGGTAGCGGCAAGTTCGAGCTGAAACAGCGGCTTACCTCGCCCGAATACATGTTGTGGGACGAACTCGACGCTGCTCTCGCACTCGGCTGCCAGCTTTCCTCCCGCGCTGACAGCAATGGCTACGCTTCGTGGCCATGGTATTTCTCAGCGGACCTGATCCCGCTCGACGCTTTCGAGGCCTTCATCGTCACCGGCGAGCACGTCCGGCTGCGCGGCGGTGCGTCACTTTCGGCCCCAGTCACCGGCGCGGTGTCGTGGGACTACGTGCGGCAGCGCGAATACCCGCCTGAGGAAGCGGCCTATGCCAAGGTCGAAACCCGTAATGGCAAGACAGGCTACATCGCGAAAGCCTACCTTCGCAGCCTCGTCGACTACCGCGTGATCGCTGAGGAACGCGGCGGTCAATGGCGGGTGACCGCCTTTATTGCGGGCGATTAATCACAACCCAGCCCGGCCAGCACCTCATAGGCCAACACCGCAGCCGCAACGGCGGCGTTCAGCGAATCCGCGCGGCCCTTCATCGGCATCGTCACACGCAGATCGCAGGCCGCTTCGTATTCCTCAGGCAGGCCTTGTGATTCGTTGCCAACCAGGATGAAGCACGGTGCCGCATACGCCGCGCCGCGATAGGGCACCGCATCGCGCAAGGACGCAGCGACCAGCTGACCCCCGTCCTGTTTGGCTCCGCCGCGCAGCCACGGCAAAAACTCCTCCCACCGCGCGATCAGGATCAACCCGCCTGCGCCCACCGCATCGCCGGTGCGCAGCATCGTGCCAAGGTTGCCGGGATCGCGCAAAGCCTGCGCCACCAGCCAGATCGGTGCGGCGCTGCGATCGAGTGCCGCGAGCGACGTGTCCCATTCATCGAACACCCCCACCACGCTTTGCGCATTGTCCTTGCCGGTGATCTTGGACAGGATGTCAGGAGTGGTGGAGATCACCTCGCCGCCCGCCGCCACGACGTCAGCTTCCAGCCGCGCCAGCAGATCATGCGCGGCGCGTCCTTCAGCCATCACCAGTGTTGTTGGCAATCGACCAGTGCTGCGCGCGTCCTCAAGCAGCCGCAACCCTTCGACCAGAAACTGGCCGCTGCGCTTGCGATGTTTCTTGTCGCGCAAAGACCGCAGGTATTTGACGGTCGGGTTAGAAAAGCCGGTAATGTGCTTGCGCATGGGCCTGAGCACTAATCCTCGCCGAAGCCGCTTGCGATCAGCGCCACCAGATCGGCCAGCACCGCATCGGCATTTCCGCCTTCAACCGCCACTTCGACAGTGTCACCCTTGGCTGCGCCCAGCATCATCAACCCGAGGATCGACCCGCCCGCCGCGCTGTTGGGTGGTTTGCTGACGGTGACCTGCACCCCATCGGGCAAAGCAGCGACAGCGCCGACGAACTTCGCACTCGCGCGCGCGTGCAAGCCGCGGCGGTTGACAATGGTGATGGTCTTGCGAGCCTCCCCCACGGCGGCGAACCTTCAGGCCTTGGCCCGCGCGGGGGCCGTGTCATGGCCGAGCAGTTCGCTGGCGATGGTGATGTAATTGCGCCCCGCGGTCTGCGCGGCGTGGACAGCGGCGGTGACATCCATCGCCTTGCGCGCGCCTGCCAGCCGGATCAGCATGGGCAGGTTGATTCCCGCGATCACTTCCACCTGTCCCGCATCAAGCAGTGAAATCGCAAGGTTGGACGGGGTGCCACCGAACAGGTCGGTAAGGATGATGACGCCGCTGCCGCTATCGACCGCGCTGATCGCGTCGGCGATTTCGGTGCGGCGCTGTTCCATATCGTCATTGGGGCCGATGCAGACGGTTACGATCCCGTCCTGCGGGCCGACGACGTGCTCCATTGCCTCGACGAATTGGTCCGCAAGGCGGCCATGGGTTACCAGAATCAAACCGATCATGTGTGAAAAAGGGTCCGTTAACTGCCCGCCAGGGGGCCAAGCCTTACGCGTTTCAACCGATCAGGACAATGCCAGCTTTTCCGAGCGCCGCGATCACCTTCGATCCCGTTCAATCTCGTCCGCTGCACGCGAGCCCAGGTTACGATGCCGGACAGTGGGCGAAAATCCTTCCGCGCGCAAGCTTTCTGCCATGCGTTCGGCGGTGTAGACCGAACGGTGTCTCCCCCCGGTACACCCGAACGCGACGTGGACATAGGGTTTGCCCTGCGCCCGATAGCGCGGCAGCAGCACCAGCAGCAGATCGCGGATGCGGGCAAAGGCATCAGCAAAGGCCGGATCGGTCTCAATATGCGCGCCCACGGCGGCATCTTGCCCGGTCAATTCGCGCAAAGCCGGCACCCAGTGCGGATTGTCGAGAAAGCGCATATCGAACACCAGATCAGCCAGCGGCGGCATCCCGCGCGCGAAGCCGAAACTGGACAGAGTCAGCGCCGCTTCACCTGCAGTGTCCCCGAACAGCTTGCGCACCTGCCCTTGCAGATCGTTGCTGGTCATTGCGCTGGTATCAATCACCGCGTCGGCCCAGCGGCGCAGCGGTTCGAGCAGTTCGCGTTCGGCGGCGATACCCTCCATCACCGGGCGACCATCGGCCATCGGATGGCGGCGGCGCGTTTCGTTATAGCGGCGTTCAAGCTCACCGCCGGAACAATCGAGAAACAGGAAGGTGAGCGCGATGTCGGGACGCGCCGCGAGATCCTTCACCAGCGCGATGATATCGGCGGGAACAAACCCGCGGGTGCGCGAATCGAACCCGATGGCAAGCGGCCCGCGCGGTTCTTCGGGCATGGCGACCAGGCGTTTGAGCAGCCGCACCGGGAAATTGTCGATCGTCTCCCAGCCCAGATCCTCCAGCACCGCGAGCGTTGTGGATTTGCCCGCACCCGAAAGCCCGGTGACCAACAGCAATTGTTGCTGCGGCATGGCGCGTTGATCAGGGGAGGTGGTTGGCGCGTTGGTCATTCTTGCGCATCTTGCCCGGATGGCGCGCGAATGGAAGCCAGTTCAAACACCAGCCCGTGCATCTTCAACGCCCATTCGGCGCGCGGGCCGGGGGCGATGGTGCCGGGGTCAAACGCCAACACCGGCATCTGCACCCCCACAATGTCGCGCCGGTGGAGCGTTTCGGGCAAGCGCGCAGGCTCCGCCGCGCCGCCGAGTTCCAGAATCAGCGCAACCGGCGCGGGGTCAGCCACCGGCAGGCGCACCAGGCCGACACCGCGCAGTTCCAGAAACCCGGCGATATTGGGCGGGGGACTGGCGATCAGGCGATCATCGGCCAGTGTCAGCGTCACCGCGTCATCACCGATCAACCCCGCGCCGCGATCAATCAGCGCCAGCGCAAGGCTGGATTTGCCGCAGCCCGGCGGGCCTGTGATCAGCAGCGCGCGGCCTGCAATCACCACCGCGCTGGCGTGTTGGACAAAGCCCGCGCCCCGATCCATGGCCGTGTTCATGCCGCCGCCGGAAGTCTGAGCCGCAGGCAGGCGCCGCTGGCACCATCGGGTCGGGCATGGGCGGTCAGCGTGCCATCATGCGCCTCGGCAATCGCGCGGCCAATCGCGAGGCCAAGGCCCGAATGATTGCCGAAATCTTCCGCATCGGGGCGCACCGAATGGAACCGCAGAAACACTTTTTCACGCGCATCGGCGGGAATGCCGGGGCCTGAATCGCACACATCCAGTGTGACGCAGCGGCGATCATTGGAAATGGTGACATCAATCGGTGCATCGGGCGGCGAAAACGACACCGCGTTATCGAGCAGGTTTTCCACCAGCCGTTCCAGCCGTGTGCCCACGCCGCACACCAGCGCAGCAGGCCCGCTTGTGGTCAGTGTAATCCGGCGTCCTTCATTTTCGGCGCGGTGTTCGCGCCCGCCGATGATTGCCTGCACCAGATCGGCCAGATCAATCTGTTCGCGGGTGGCGCGGCTCATTTCCGCGTCGATCCGGCTGGCTTCGGAAATCTCGCTCACCAGCCGGTCAATCCGGCGCACATCGTGGGTGGCGATCTGAATCAATTCGCGGCGCAGCGCCGGGTCTTCTACCCGTGGGAGCGATTCGATTGCGCTCCTCAGGCTGGCGAGCGGGTTCTTGATTTCATGCGCGACATCGGCGGCGAAGCTATCGACCGCGTCGATCCGGTGGCGCAGTGTGCCGGTCATATCCGAAACCGCGCGCGCGAGCAGGCCGATTTCGTCGCGGCGCTGCGGCAGGCGCGGCACCTCAACTTCGCGTTCGCGCCCCTGCCGCACGCGCATGGCTGCGCGGGCGAGCTGGCGCAGGGGAGTAACAATTGTGCGAGCCAGGAATAGCGAAAGCAGCGCCGATGCCGCCATCACTATCAGCATCGCAAAGCCCAGTGTTGATCGCGCCTCTCTCACCCGATCAGTAATGTCGACCGCGTTGCGCACTGTCAGCAAGGTCGCGCCCTGCAATCCGACTGGCGCGGCAGCGGTAATCACCGGGGTGCCATCGTGCCAGTCATACAGCCGCACCTGCGAAAGGCCCAATTCGCGCGCCCGCGCCAGTTCGGGCCAGGCATCGGCGTCTTCGGCTTCGGGTTCGATGTAATCCTGCACCGGTTCGGCGCTGACGATGGTGTCCACCGTGCGATCAAGCCAGCGGGCTAATCGCTGTTCCCAGTCATCATCGCTGATGTCGTTGAACCGGAACGCGGGGTCAGCAAGCGCGAAACTGTCGGCGGCAAGCCTGCCATCAGCATCGAACATGCGCAGGCGCATCCGCTGTTCCTTGCCGATCTGCACCAGCAGCGCATTTTGCCGTTCACGCGATGCACCTGCCAGCGCCTCTGCGGTGATTTGCGCTTCGATCCGGGCGAGCTTGAAGCGTTCGTTGATCAGCTGCGTTCTGTAGCCATCGAGATAGAACAACCCGCCGCCCATGATCAGCAGCGGCAGGATGTTTACGATCAGAATGCGCGCAGTCAGCGCGAACCGCCCGTTTGCCGTCAGCTGTTCGCCGCCTGCTGCGCGCCGCCCTATGTCAGGCATCGGTAAAACTGTAGCCCGCGCCATACAGCGTATCGATCGCATCGAAAGATGGGTCGACCACCTTGAACTTGCGCCGCATCCGCTTGATGTGGCTATCGACCGTGCGATCGTCGACGAACACATCGTCGGGATAGGCTGCGTCCATCAGCTGGTTGCGGCTCCTGATCACGCCGGGGCGGATCGCGAGTGCTTCAAGAATCAGGAATTCGGTAACGGTGAGGCTGACGCTTTTGCCGTCCCAGGCGACGTGATGGCGCGCCGGATCCATGAACAAACGGCCGCGCGATATGTTTGCCATTGCGGGTTCGGAGGATGGGCCAATGGCATCGCCGCCCACCACCGGATCGGCGCGCCGCAGGATCGCGCGGATGCGAGCGACCAGCAGGCGCAGGCTGAACGGTTTGGCGATGTAATCATCTGCGCCCTGTTCCAGCCCGGCCTCTTCGTCGCTTTCATCATCTTTGCTGGTCAGGAAGATCACCGGCAGCGGCGAATGTTCGCGCAGGCGGCGCAGCAGTTCCATCCCGTCCATGTTGGGCATCTTGATGTCGAACACCGCAAGATCGGGCGGATTGTCGAGCAGTGCCTTCAATGCGGTTTCACCATCGGTATAGATTCGCGTAGCAAACCCTTCGGATTGCAGCGCGATGGATACGGTGGTGAGGATGTTGCGATCATCATCCACCAGCGCGATTTGCAGCTTGCGGCTGTCTGCATCGCCGGGTTGGGACGCGGGGGTGATGGTTTCGGCGGTGCTATCGGACATCATGTTCATCCTTTTCAACCCCGACCCTCCATATCCGCTGGGGTAGCGCCATCGACCGCGTGAGACAATCGTCTGCGCGCCAGCTGAACAAACGATGGTGAACAGCGGTGCCAGCCAGAGGTTGCATACGTATGCGCGGCTGCTAGTGAGCGCGGCATGGATTCGCTGGCGTTTGTCACTTCGCCCGAACCTGCCGTTTCGTTCAGGAGAATGACGTTGACTTCGCTCGCAACCCCGCTGTCCGCCCAGAACATTG